>NZ_JAIUHE010000002.1:0-388094 GCF_020164995.1 Mesorhizobium sp. CO1-1-11 | reverse complement strand
CTTGCTCTCCTTGCAAAGGGCCGAAAGTGTAACCCATCTATCCGGAATGAACTGTCACCCATCTCTCGGGAAGGGCAAATGGCTTATGTGCATGACCTCACGCGGTTACGCGACCCTGCCCCTGCCTGCCAGTGCTGCCACGCCGTTTACCGGAAGCCCGAACAGAGTTCCGGTCCGCGCAGGGCTCTGGAATTATTTCGTGATCCGGCCCTGTTGGAACCTTGGCCAAAACCACGCGTTCGGGGCCTTGTATTCGTGGAGCCTCATAAAAGGCACTATGCGGCAAGCGAACGGATGGGACAAAACAAGCGCGGGTTGGGGGAGGAGAAACAAGGCTATGTCGAAACGTGAAATTGGAACGTCCCCTGCCTTGGGGCGGCGTATCGCCGATCTCAGGGCCCGAATGCAAGACGCCGAAATTTCCGGCCATGAGATGAAGACCTTTCACAAGGTCGCCGCCATCATGGGATCTGGCGACGGTTCCTTGCAACTGGATGCCGACGACCTGATCGCGGCATCCTTCGTCGCCGAAGCGGTTGGGCCGGCGCCCAGCCGCTGACTTCGGAATTTCCCTTGTCCGAAATCCGGTGAGCAAATCGCGTCCTCCATTGGGGCACGGCCGCCTGTTGGGTGATCGTGCTCCAGCGCCCGGCCCCTGATCTCGTCTCGTCGTCACCTGATCTCGAATTGAAAGGAAAGTCTTATCATTTTGTTTGCGTTGGCACGTCATAGTAGGGACGGCTAACGGAGTGAAAAGGGATGAAGCTGGACCTGTCGCCCACCAGCTGGGGCAGGGTGATGGCCGTCACCGCCGCCGGCACGGCATTCTTCATTGCCGTGGCGTTTTTCGTCGATTCGTTCAATTTCCCGTATCTTTCGCCCGAGTCTGTCTGGCGCGCTAAGCTGACCGACCTTCTGCTGCCCTTGGTGCTCGGCGGCTCGTTTCTGTTTTTCCTGATGTGGAAGATCCGCCAACTGGCGATAGCTCAGCGCGACCTCAGCGTCATTGCCGCGACGGACAGCCTGACGGCGGTGCTGAACCGCGGCGCCTTCTCGATGCTGGTCGAGGCCTATCTCGAACAGACCCGCAAGCAGGAAGAGACCCGTACCGGCGCGCTGCTGATCATCGATGCCGACCACTTCAAGTCGATCAACGACCGCCTCGGCCATGATTGCGGCGACCAGGCGCTCAAACTGATCGCGCAGGCGATCAAAGGCCAGCTGCGTGGCACCGATATCGTCGGCCGGATCGGCGGTGAGGAGTTCGGTGTATTCCTTCCCGGCGTCGACCCCTCGCAATCCTGGCTGGTTGCCGAAGGCATCCGCCGACGGATACGCGAAATGGACTTTTCGCCGGATGGCCGGTCCTGTCCGCTTTCCGTCAGCATCGGCGGCACCAGCTTCAGCGGGCCGACCACCTACGAGGCAATATTCTCCGCCGCCGACAGACGGCTTTATGCCGCCAAGTCGAATGGACGCGATCAGGTCAGCTTCGATCCGGCGGAAGCCGCTCTAGTGTCTCCGCTCAGCGCCGCCACCGTCCACTGAGGGCAGCCTCGCAGCCGGCTGGCACGACCGCTTCCTTGACGCATACCTGTCTGTGTGCTTCCTCTGCGCAAGTGATGTATGGAGCATCGCCAGAAACACTCCTGCTTCTTGAGTCCCTCGATCGTGCGGTTCGCGGGCACGGCACGGCCCGCGGATGCAGGGAATTGAATGGCCAAACGCCCCGGGCCGGTAAGCACCGCGATCATGATCCACTTATTCAACGGCTTTCAGAACCCGTTTGGCGGCAGTGAGCGCGAAACCCTGGAGTTGTATCGGCTGTTGAGCGCCGAACCCCAGGTGCGCCTCTGGGCGACCTCGTCGCGCGTATCCGAAGGCCTGATGCAGGAATTTCCGATACGCCGCGTCTCGCCGGCAACACGCAATGTGCCGGCTGGCGGCACCTATGTCTTTCTCGGTGCGCATTGGCGCAACAAGATGTGGCCTTATCTGATCCCGCGACCGCGCCGGCTGATCTATGTCTTCAACACCTTTCATCCCAAGATCATCGCCCTGACGACCCACAGGCCGCGCCTGCTGGGTTGGCCCGGTGCCGAACTGGTGCTGATCTCCGACTTTCAGAAGCGCATGCTGCGGGTCGAGGGCGTCGTGCATCCGTCACCCATCGACATCGAGCGCTTCTCGCCACGGCAGGTAAGGCCAAACGGTCCGTTCACGGTGGGGCGACTGAGCCGCGATACGGCGGACAAGCATCATGCTGACGATGTGGCGCTCTATGAGGCATTGCTGGCCGATGGCGATGCGGTGCGGATTCAGGGCGGCATGCCGCTCAAGGACAGGCTCGCGCCGCATTCGCAACTCGAGCTCCTGCCGCAGGGTGAATTTGCCGCCGAACAGTTTTTGCCGACGCTCGACGTCTTCTATTATCGCACCGGCTCGCATGTGGAGACGTTCGGCCGTGTGGTGTTCGAGGCGATGGCCTGCGGCCTGCCGGTCGTTTGCCATTCGCATGGCGGCTACGCCGATCATATCAGGCATGGCGAAAACGGTTTCCTGTTCGAAACGACGCAACAGGGAGCACGGATCCTGGCCGAGCTTAAAGCCGACCCGGCACTGCGGTTGGCCGTGGGTCAGAAGGCGCGGCGAACTGTCGAGCAGCTGTTTTCGCCGCGGGCGGTGCAACAGCGGTTGGACTTCTATCGGCGTTAGCGGCGCCACGCCGTCCGGCTTTCCAGACACCCTCGGCCAGCAATCCACGTACCCCGTTTGGCATCGATCCCGACATCGCGCTAAAGCTGGCATCACGTGAATCGCGGGGCGGCCGGCATCGGCGCGCGGACAGATCGAGCAGGGCTTCTACCGATGACATTGACGGGCGCCGCGGCACTGCTGATCCTGATCTTGACCTATGCCGGCGTCGCAATCGGCCGGATACCTGGCTTGCGGCTCGACCGGGCAGGCATCGCGCTGCTTGGCGGCGCGGCCATGATCGCCATCGGCGCGCTCAGCATGGAGGATGCCTACCGGGCCATAAATTTCGACACCATCACCCTTCTGCTCGGCATGATGATCGTCGTGGCTCATCTGAAGGTGTCGGGTGCCTTTCGCGGTCTTGGCGCCGTCGCCATCGAGCACGCGCATGCACCATTCATGCTGCTGGTGATGGTGACGCTCCTCACCGGCGTGCTGTCGGCCTTCCTGGTCAACGATGCCATCTGCCTGGTCATGGCGCCGATCGTCGTCCACGTTACCCGCGTTATCAACCGCAATCCGATCCCCTATCTGATCGCCACCGCCACCGCTTCGAACTGCGGCAGCGTCGCCACCATCACGGGCAATCCGCAGAACATGGTCATCGGCGCGCTGTCGGGCATTTCCTATCCGGCCTTTTCGGCGGCACTCGCGCCGGTCGCCTTGTTCGGCCTTGTCGCGGTCATCGTCATCGTGCGCATCGTCTACCGTGCCGAATTTACCCGCAACGGCGAACTGACGCCACACATCTCGCGCGGCCGCATGCATCGCGGCCAGGTGCTGAAGGCGGTGGTCGTCTGCATCGGACTGGCGATCGCCTTCTTCGCTGGTGTTCCCGTAGCCAAGGCGGCGCTCATCGGCGGCGCCATTCTGCTGCTGACCCGCGCCATCAAGCCATCGCGCATCTACCGTGAGATCGACGGACCGCTGCTGTTCATGTTCGCGGGACTGTTCGTGGTGGTTGCCGGCGCGGAAAAGACGCTGCTGACACCTGAGATGATCGCCTCGGCCAAGAACATCGGGCTCGACGATGTCTGGAGGCTTTCGGGTTTCACCGCGGTGTTGTCCAACGTCATGAGCAATGTTCCGGCCGTGCTGGCGCTCAGGCCTTTCATACCCGGCCTGGAAAACCCCGAGCGCGCCTGGCTGGTCGTGGCCATGAGCTCGACGCTCGCCGGTAACTTCACGTTGCTCGGCTCGGTCGCCAATCTGATCGTCGCCGAGCAGTCCAAGGCCGCAGGCACGCCGTTGTCTTTCGGCGCCTTCTTCAAGGTCGGCCTGCCGCTGACGTTGATTACGCTCTTGGCCGGTACGGGATGGCTGGCGTTCGGGGGGTAGTCCTAGGCCTGGCTGCCCGACATTCGCGCCCTGACAAGCGTGGCCGCGGCTCGTCCGGCTGCTTCGACGTAGTCGGGGTTGCGATGGATGAGCATGATCGAAAAGCAGCCGTCGATCAGCAGCACGATCTCGCGCGCCAGCGCCCGCGGCCCCTCGATATGGTGGCCGGACAGTTCTGCCGCCAGCCATGTCTCGAAATTGCTTTTGTGCCGCGCCCCGACCTTGACCGCCGGGTGCCCTGGCATGGAGGCAAGCTCCGCGGCGGTGCGCAGGAAGCCGCATCCCTTCCATTTCGGATGGCGCGTGGCCCGGGCCAGGTTGGCGAAGATGGCTTGGACCTTGCTGTCCACACCACCTTGTTCAGCCTCGAACCAGCCGGCCATCCGTTTCAGATTGGGCTGATCGCGGCCGTCGAGATAGGCTGCGATGAGGTCGTCCTTGCTCTTGAAGTGGTAGTAGAGCGTCCGCTTCGTGAGACCCGCTTCCTCGGCGACGGCATCGACGCTGACACGGCCGATCCCCTCCGCGTAAAACAACCTGGTTGCTGCGTCGACAATGCGCTTGCGGGTAGGACTTTGTGCTTCGGGCATGGGTTTAAGTATACTGACTAGTAAATATACACAAGGCGCGAATGGCGTAACCTTCCATCTCATCACCATGCTGGAGGAAGCCAGATGACCGATCTTGTCCTGAACGAAAACAGGGAAGGCGTTGCCGTCCTTTCCCTCAACCGCCCGGAAAAGCTGAACGCGTTGAACTATGCGCTGATCGATCGCCTGCTCGCGACACTCGATGACATTGAAGTCGACGACCGCATCCGCGCGGTCATTCTGACGGGCGCCGGCGAGCGGGCCTTCTCGGCGGGCGCCGACATAGAGGAGTTCTCGGCCAGCGTGGCGCTGGGCGCCGAGACAGCGCTGCGAGACTTCGTCATGCGGGGACAGCGGCTGACGGCAAGGCTGGAAGCCTTTCGCAAGCCTGTCATCGCAGCCGTCAACGGCCTCGCCTTCGGCGGCGGCTGCGAAATCACGGAAGCCGTGCCGCTTGCAATTGCCAGCGACCGCGCGCTGTTCGCCAAGCCGGAGATCACTCTGGCAATGCCGCCGACTTTCGGCGGAACGCAGCGCCTGCCCAGGCTCGCCGGGCGCAAGCGCGCGCTCGAACTGCTTTTGACCGGCGACTGGTTCCCGCCACAGCGGGCTCTTGACCTTGGCCTCGTCAATCAGGTGGTTCCGCATGACGATCTGATGCCGGCTGCGTTCAATCTGGCCAGGCGTATCCTTCGGCACTCCGGACTGGCAGCCGCGGGCATCCTCACGGCGGTGACGCGAGGGCTCAATCTGAGCATCGCCGAAGGCTTGCTGGTCGAGGCCGAGCAGTTCGCCCGTATGGCCCCGACAGCCGATTTGCGCGAGGCGCTAGATGCCTGGATCAGCAGGCACAGCCCTGGACACGACGGATCCTGGACGCATGTCGCGCGGCCCGAGGAGGCAAGGCGGGCCTCCTCGGCCCTGGATCACGGCGCCACCAGCAAGCTTCCCTTCATGTTGGGGTGGAAGCGGCAGAAATAGTCGACCGTTTGCGCCGTCTTCAGCGTCATGCTTGCCGACTTCTTCGGCGGGATTATCACCTCCCAGCCGCCCTTCACGGTAGCCGTGTGGGCGATCACGTCCTTGTTCACCCACTCGATCGTGTCGCCGACCTTGGCATCGACGCTGGCCGGCGAAAAGACGAGCTTGTCGACGGTGACCTGGATGGTTGCCGCCGCTGCCGGCGCTGTGGATGCCAACGCCAGCACGACCAGCCGCGCCAGATGATCCAAGGCGCCCGTTTTCATTTCAGCATGCCGGCGACGTGTTCGGCATGCTGCTCATGGCCCTGGAAGATCTTGAGGCCGGTCTCGAGCAGGCTCTTCAGATCGGCATTGCTGGCCGAGGGAATGAGCAGGGTTTCGAGCGCGCCATTAACCTGCTTGTGATAGGCGACCTCGTTTTCGATATAAGCCTTGTCGAAGGCCGCGCCTTTCAGCTTGGCGAGCTTGGCACGTTCCTCCTTCGCCGCCTTCGTCAGCGCCTGGCTGGTGGCGTTGTCCTCGGGCTTCACCTTGAGCTTCTTGACGAGATCGAGCGCCTGCTTGTTCACCGCTTCGTGGTCGCGCTCCATGTCCTTGGCGAAATCGACGACCTCCTTGCTCTTTGACTTCTTGATCGCCTGCTTGGCCGCCTCGATGTCGAGGACGCCTGCCGTATAGGCGATATGGGCGATCTGCGGGTCGGTCGGCTTGTCGGCGGCTTGCGAGACCGGCGCAGCGCCGACGAGAAGCAGGGCGGCAAGGGCAACGGTATATCGGGTGAACATGGCATCCTCCTTGGCCCGGCCGCGCGGAGGCGCCGGGCTCGAATTTGCAGTTGACGGCCATTGGATGCGGGGCGGGAAGAAACGTTCCCGGAAAATCAGGACGGCATCATTCGAAACCCAGCCGTCCCATCACCGCCTGGGTCAGTCGCTCGCAGCGCCGACCGGCGAAGGGGAAAGCATCGAGCAGCACAGGGCCGATTTCGTCGTCCAGCGCCCTGCGCAACAGGGCGCGCGCCCGGTGCAGCCTCGTCTTGACGGTCTGTGGCCGCACGCCGAGCAAATCGGCGGTTTCCTCCATGCTCAGGCCCTCGATGACGCGGGCGACGAAGACCATGCGGTAGATGTCGGGCAGGCTGTCGGTCGCCCGTTCGACAAGTGCGAGAATCTGCCGCTGCGCCATCGTCCGCTCCGGATCGTCGTTGGATTTGAGGGGAAACCTGATTATCCGCGCTTCCGGATCGGCAGGCATTTCCACCGTGCGACGTCTCTTGCGCAGGCGGCCGAGCGCTTCGTTGATGACGATGCGCGACAGCCAGGTGGCGAGCGTGGATTGACCGCGAAACGCCGCCAGGCTGGCGAAGGCGCTGACATAGGCCTCCTGGACGACGTCCTCGGCTTCGGCGTCGTTGCGCAGAATGCCGCGCGCGATGCGGTAGAGCCGCTGGTTGTGTACCTTCATGATGGCGCGAAAAGCATCCGGGTCGCGGGTCAGCGCGCGGTGGACGAGCTGCATGTCGCCGGAAGGGCTTTCGGCAACCACGGGCACCGTGGCGGGCATTGGCTGCTTGCTCATCGCGACCGGATCTCCTCGTGCAAATGCTGCACATTGGATGCGCCTGCCGGCAAAAGGTTCCCGGACCAGAGGGATCCGGGACCGGTATTCTAGGCTGCCGCCAATCCCTTGTCTGCCCTCTGCACGCGTGCGGCGGCCGCCAAGAGGTCGGTCTGCGTGATCAGGCCGAGAATGCGCCGCTCGCCATCGACGATGACCACGGCATGGCTGCGGCCGTCGGTCAGCACTGGGAGCAGGCTCATCGCCGGCGTCTCGGGCGAGGCGGTGCCGGCGTTTGCCATGACGCCCTTCACCGTGCCGGTGGCTTTCGTCAGCTCGCGCAGGCCAACGGCGCCAACCAGCCGGGCATCCGCGTCGACCACCGGCAAGGTGCGGATATTGTGATCGAGCAGTTGCTGGCGCGCCTCGTCGGCGGTGGCTTGCTCCGACACCGAAACCACGTCGCGCGACATGATGTCCTCGCATAGCAGCGTGCGGTGCGAGCGCACCATGGCCTGCAGTTCGACTTGTCTCAGCAACCGTTCGAGGTCGTCGCGGTCGATGTCGAAGGTCTCGTCCAGTGTGGTCAGCGCCGCGTCGATATCCTCGGGCCGGAAGCCAACGCGCTGCTGAGCCGGCGGATCGGCGGTGCCGTGGCTGTTGGCGGCCGGTGCCGCGACATGCGGGTAGTTGCGCCGCGCCAGCTTGTGGAAAAGGAAGCCCAGCGCCACCAGTATGGTCGAATTCAAGGCCACCGGCACGAACGGGAACAGGAAGCCCGCGCTGATGACGGCCGGGCCGCCGAGCACCGCCGTCAGCGCGGCGGCGCCGCCTGGCGGATGAAGACAGCGCGTGAACGACATCGCGGCGATGGCGAGCGCCACCGCGAGCCCTGAGGCAATCACCGGATCATGGATGAAATGCGCCACGGTCACGCCGACCAGCGCCGATATGGAATTTCCGCCGATGATCGACCAGGGTTGCGCCAACGGGCTGGCCGGTACGGCGAACAGAAGCACGGCGGATGCGCCCATCGGCGCGACCAGCAGGGCCACATGCGGGCCGCCGCCCATCGCCAGCCCGCTGATCACGCCCGTCAGCGCGATGCCGATCGTGGCGCCGATACACGCCAGGATGCGTTCGCGCAGCGTGGCGCCGGCGAGGATGGGGACAAAAAGACGAAAGGCCATTGGAAAACTTTGCGAGGACTGAATCTGTCGAGGATGCGTGCGGCACGCAATGCAGCCGAATTCGCCGATTTGAAAGTCAAACAAATCCGTAAAGTCATGACGTAGGAGAATAATATTGCGCACCGATCTTCGCCGGAGTGCTGGCAGCGCCTCGCGCTTTGTCATCAGCGTCAAGGGCTTGCGGCCCTTTGCTGACTCTGTTTGAGGTCAGCCTGCGCGCGCCGCTGCCGCAAGCCCGCCCCGGATGTCGGTTTTCAAGTCGTCGACATCCTCGAGGCCGATCTGCAGTCGTATCAGCGGACCTTCATAAGTGCCTTTCGCAACGACGCGGTCGCCAAGCCAGACCGGCACCGCGAGGCTCTCATAGCCTCCCCAGGAGTAGCCGAGACCGAAGATCCGCAGTGCGTCGAGGAAAGCGTGCTGCTCCTGCTGGCCACCACCGGCCAGCACGATGGAAAAGATGCCGCTCGAACCGCGGAAGTCGCGCTTCCAGAGATCGTGGTCGGGATGGCTGGGAAGGGCAGGGTGGAGCACGCGCGCCACGCCCTTTTCGCCTTCGAGCCACGAGGCGATGGCAAGTGCGCTGCGCTGGTGACGGTCCAGCCGCACACCCATCGTGCGCAGGCCGCGCAGCACCTGGTAGACGTCGTCGGGTCCAGCACAGCAGCCAAGCGTGCAAAAGCTCTCGTAGAGTTGCGTCCAGCAGGCCTCATTGGCTGAGACAGTGCCGAGCAGCACGTCGGAATGGCCCGCCGGATATTTCGTCGCCGCATGGATCGAGATGTCGACGCCATGGTCGAGTGGCCGGAAATAGAGCGGCGTCGCCCATGTGTTGTCCATCATCACGATGGCGCCGGCCGCGTGCGCCGCCTTGGCGATCGCCGGGATGTCCTGCACCTCGAACGTGTTGGAGGCCGGCGATTCGGTGAACACCACTCTGGTGTTCGGCTTGATCAACGCCGCGATGCCCGCGCCGATATTGGGAGCATAATATTCGACCTCGACGCCGAGCCGCTTCAGCATCGTGTCGGCGAAGTTTCTCGTGGGATGATAGACGGAATCGACGATCAGCAGATGGTCGCCCGCCGATACGAAGGCGAGCAGCGGCACGGTCACCGCCGCCAGGCCCGACGGCACCGCGATCGTGCCGGCCGAGCCTTCCAGCGCGTCAATGGCATGCGCAAGAGCGTCCGTCGTCGGTGTGCCGCGCGTGCCGTAAGTGTACTTCTGGCTGCGTGCGGCCATCGCGGCGGCATTTGGGAACAGCACAGTCGAGGCATGCACGACCGGCGGGTTGACGAAGCCGAAATAGTCATGCGGGTTGTTGCCCGAATGGGCGAGCCGCGTGTTGATGCCCATCGTGCCGGAACCCTGCTCGCTGCCGTCTTTCGCCATTCTTGGTCGCCTTGTTTAACAAGGCGCTAGCCATAATGCGGCGTCGTGGACCGTGCAACAGCCCACCGTTCGCCAGGAATGGACTTTGAATATGCCAATTCCTGGTCCGGAAGACAGCCCGCGATCTGATCCGGAATCGGACCAACCACGCGCGGCGGTGCCCTGTCGGAAGCTTGGTCGTCAGCTGGTGAACCTATTGTAGCCGGCTGTGAAAGGTATATGATAAATTTCTAATGTTAATCGCCGGATGCTTCAATCAGATGCTGCCGGATGGTTCTTGCCGGTTATCTCCTGATCCCCATCCGGGTATCCCGCTCAGCGAGCGGAAAGGGGAGGAATGTCATGCCTGACGTCAAATGGACGATGAAGGCGCGCGAATTCATCAACTGCAATTGCGCCTATGGCTGCCCGTGCCAGTTCAATGCCATGCCGACATACGGATTCTGCCAAGCCGTCGCCGGCATGGAGATTGAGACCGGGCACCACGGCGACACCAGGCTCGACGGGCTGCGCTTCGTCGGCATCTTCAGCTGGCCCGGCGCGATACACCAGGGCAGGGGCGAGGCCGCGGTGGTTATCGACGAGAGAGCCAGCGAAGCCCAGCGCGAAGCCCTGCTCCGCATACTGGGCGGTCAGGACACCGAACCAGGCGCGACAATATTCCAGGTCTTTTCGACCACCTTGGAGAAGTTCCACGATCCGATTTTCGCCGCGATCGATTTCGAGGTCGACGTCGATGGGCGAACCGGCCGGCTGCACGTGAAGGGCGTAACCGACGGCCGTGGTGAGCCGATCAAGAACCCGGTCACCGGCGCCGAGCACCGGGCGCGCATCGACCTGCCGCACGGCTTCGAATACGCCATCGCCGAGGTCGGGCGCGGCTGGACCAAGACGACGAGCCCGATCAAGTTCGAGGTGGCGGACACGCATAGCCATTTCGCCAACCTGCATCTCACGCAGAGCGGCATCGTGCATTGATCTGATCCAATGGGCGACACGGCTCTCGAGGCGGTGCTGCGGCGCGACCGCGCGGTCGTGACGGCCGCGCTTGCCGTCATTGCCGTGTTCGCCTGGGCCTATGTTCTTTGGCTAGCCGCCGACATGGGTAGCCCGGTGTCGGGCGGCGAGGCAGGCGACATGGCCGGGATGGACATGGCGAGCATGAATATGGGCGGCATGGCTATGGGCGCCGCCGTGGTGCCGGGTGTCCGGGCCTGGGCATCGGCCGATTTCGTCTTCACCTTCACGATGTGGGCCGTGATGATGGTCGGCATGATGACGCCGTCGGTCGCGCCGATGTTGCTGCTCTATGCCGGCGTCGGCCGCAAGGCGCTGGCGGACAGCCGGCCTATCGCTTCGACGGCATGGTTTTTTACCGGCTATCTCGTCGTCTGGGTCGTCTTCAGCATCGTGGCGACGGGTGCGCAATGGCTGCTCACTCGTTTCGCCTTGCTTGATCCCGCGATAGCGGCGCACAGCGCGGTCCTCGCAGGTATCATCCTGATCGCCGCCGGCCTCTACCAATGGACGCCGATCAAGGGCATCTGCCTGCGCCAATGCCAGGCGCCGATCGCGTTCCTGGCCAGCCATGGCGGATTCCGCACCACCGCGCCCGGCGCGCTTCGGCTTGGCATGGATCACGGCGCCTATTGTCTCGGCTGCTGCTGGGCACTGATGGCCCTGCTGTTTGTCGGTGGTGTCATGAACGTGCTGTGGATCGCCGGCATCGCCATCCTTGTTCTCCTGGAGAAGGTGGTCCCGGCCGGGCAATTGATCCCGCGCATCTCCGGTGCATTGATGGTCGCGGTCGGCCTCTGGCTGGGCCTTTCCGCGCTTTGAGACCGCGCGACGATTTTGTCCACAAGCAATATCGACCGCCAATCATGGGTAATCGTCGGCCGAAGGTGTTCCGTAACGTCAATGCATTTCGTGCCCGGGGGCAGTAACGCCGAGCTATTGCCCGGAACGGATTTTACAGCGCCGGCTCACATCTGCGTCAAATGAGCTTTGCCGATTCAAGTCGCGCTTCTGGCGAGATCGCATGCACGTTTGTCTGCAATTCAGGCATTTCAGGCAATCGATTTTCAAACCCGGTCGGATTCGGTCATTTTCCTTGACCTCACGGGAATTATCGCCTTCGATGCTGTTCGTGAATGGGAGGCGGCGCGTCGGTTTGCGATGCGGGGTTTCGGGAATGGGCCGGGATGGGAGCTGCGTTCACAAGGGAAAAAAATCAGGGTTTGCCTGAAAAAACAGAAAAGGGTCTGTGGGTTATGAAACACATTGCTATCGGCATTCTTGGCGCCGCCACGCTCGGACTGATGGCGTCGGCCGCGTCGGCCGGCACGCTCGACACCGTCAAGGCGAAGGGCTTCATCCAGTGCGGCGTCTCGACCGGTCTGGCCGGCTTCTCCGCGCCGGACGACAAGGGCGACTGGCAAGGCATCGACGCTGATTTCTGTCGCGCGGTTGCCGCCGCCGTCTTCGGTGATGGCACCAAGGTCAAGTTCACGCCGCTCAGCGCCAAGGAACGGTTTACCGCGCTGCAGTCCGGCGAGGTCGACATCCTCTCGCGCAACACCACCTGGACGATCAACCGCGATACCGCGCTCGGCCTGAATTTCATCGGCACGACCTACTATGACGGCCAGGGCTTCATGATCAACGCCAAGAAGCTGCCGGGCGTCAATTCGGCGCTGCAGCTTTCGGGCGCCGCCGTCTGCGTGCAGAGCGGCACGACCACCGAGCTCAACCTCGCCGACTACTTCAAGGCGAACAAGATGGAGTACAATCCGGTCGTCTTCGAGAAGCTCGAAGAGGTCAATGCCGCTTATGATGCCGGCCGTTGCGACGTCTACACAACCGACCAGTCGGGCCTTTACGGCATTCGCTTGACGCTCGGCTCGCCGGCCGATCACGTCGTGCTGCCCGAGATCATCTCGAAAGAGCCGCTAGGACCAGCCGTTCGCCAAGGCGACGACCAGTGGTACCACATCGTCAAGTGGACCTATTTCGCTCTGCTCGACGCCGAGGAGCTCGGCATCACCAAGGCCAATGTCGACGAGATGAAAAACTCCGCCAGCCCGGAGATCAAGCGTGTGCTCGGCCAGGAAGCAGACACCAAGATCGGCACCGACCTCGGCGTCTCCAACGACTGGGTCGTCAACATCGTCAAGGCCACCGGCAATTACGGCGAAATGTTCGACCGCAATGTCGGCTCCGGCAGCCCGCTCAAGATTGCGCGTGGCATCAATGCGCTATGGACCAAGGGCGGCCTGCAATACGCGCCGCCGATCCGCTGATCGAAATGTGATCCGGAAGGCAGGCTCCTGCCTTCCGGTTTCTCTTTCACAGGGGACGTGACATGGCATCGCAGGAAATCCTACGCGAGGAGCCGAGCCGCGGCTCCTTCGTCAATGACCCGAGAATTCGCAGTCTCTTCTTTCAGACGCTGGTGGTCATCGTTCTGTTCGGGTCCGTCTGGTGGATCGTGCAGAACGTCATCGACAATCTGCAGCGCCTGCACATCGCCTCCGGCTTCGGCTTCCTCAAGGGGCGCGCCGGCTTCGATATCTCGGACACGCCGATCGCCTATACGTCGGACTCGACCTATGGCCGCGCCATCGTCGTCGGCCTGATCAACACCATCATCGTTGCCGTCGCCGGCATCATCACCGCCACCATCATCGGCTTCGTCATCGGCATCGGCCGCCTGTCGCAGAACTGGCTGATCCAGAAGATCTGCACGGTCTATGTCGAGATCTTCCGCAACATCCCACCGCTGCTGGTCATCTTCTTCTGGTATTCCGGCGTGCTCGCCGTGCTGCCGGCGCCGCGCGATTCCTATCATCTGCCCTTCGGCTCGTTCCTCAACCAGCGCGGCTTCTATTTTCCGCGCCCGGTCTGGGGCGACGGCTCCTGGCTGATCCTGGTCGCCCTTGTCGTGGGCATCGCAATGTCATGGTTCGTTGCCCGCAGGGCGCGTCAGCGGCAGATGGCGACGGGCCAGCAATTTCCGGTGTTCTGGACCTCCGCCGCGCTGATCATCGGCCTGCCGCTGCTGGCTTACGTGCTGAGCGGCTTTCCCCTGAGCTTTGACTTGCCCAAACAATCGACCTTCAACCTGACCGGCGGCTTCCAGGTCAAACCGGAGTTCCTTTCGCTCTATCTGGCGCTGTCCTGCTACACGGCGGCCTTCATCGCCGAAATCGTGCGCGCCGGCATCAGGGGCGTCAGCAAGGGCCAGACCGAGGCGGCGGCCGCACTTGGGCTGCGATCCGGTTCGATCCTGCGGCTGGTCGTGGTGCCGCAGGCCATGCGCATCGTCATCCCGCCGCTGACCAGCCAGTATCTCAACCTGACCAAGAACTCCTCGCTGGCGATCGCCATCGGTTATCCCGATTTGACGGCAACGGCCGGCACGGTTCTGAACCAGACCGGACAAGCGGTCGAGGGCGTGCTGATCATGATGATCGCCTATCTCATACTCAGCCTGGTGACCTCGGCCGTCATGAACGTGGTCAACGCCAGGATGGCGCTGGTGGAGAGGTAGGACCATGCAGGAACACGATTTGTCCTGGGTGCGCACCGAAATGGCGCTGGCGCAGCCCGCGCCAGCGAGCGTCAGCGGCCCCGTCGCCTGGGTGCGCAAGAACCTGATCGGCTCGGTCGGCGACACCATCCTCACCATCCTCGGCATCGTCATCGTCGCTTGGATTCTGCCGCAGGTCATCAACTGGGCGTTCATTAACGCACAGTGGACCGGACCGGACCGCACGGTCTGCGCGACCGTCGCGCAAGGCGGCATTCAGCCCGATGGCTGGAGCGGAGCCTGCTGGGCTTTCGTCAACGCCAAGTTCGGCCAGTTCATGTTCGGCACCTATCCGGTCGAGGAGCGCTGGCGGCCGATCCTGGTCGCCATCCTGTTCGTGGCGCTGCTGGTGCCGATGCTGATGCCGCGTGTGCCGCGCAAGGGGTTGAACGCGATCCTGCTTTTCCTGGTGCTGCCGATCGTTTCCTTCTTCCTGCTGGTCGGCGGCGTATTCGGTCTGCCGCATGTCGAAACCTCGCGCTGGGGCGGGCTGCTGATCACGCTGAGTCTGTCCTTCGTCGGCATCGCCGTATCGCTGCCGCTGGGCACCGTGCTGGCGCTCGGGCGGCGCTCGAAGATGCCGATCATCAAGATGCTGTGCATTATCTTCATCGAAGCCGTGCGCGGCATACCGCTGATCACCGTCCTGTTTTTCGTCAGCGTCATGCTGCCGCTGTTCCTGCCGGCCGGCGTCACTTTCGACAAGTATCTGAGGGCGCTGATCGGCGTGTCGCTGTTTGCGGCGGCCTATATGGCCGAAGTGGTGCGCGGCGGCCTGCAGGCGATCCCCAAGGGCCAGTATGAAGGCGCCGATTCGCTCGGCCTCGGCTACTGGCAGAAGATGAGCTTGATCGTGTTGCCGCAGGCGCTGAAGCTGGTCATACCCGGTATCGTCAACACCTTCATCGGCATGTTCAAGGACACCAGCCTGGTCCTCATCATCTCGATGTTCGACCTGCTCGGCATCGTCAAGCAGAACTTCTCCGACGCCAACTGGGCCACGGCGCAGACCGCGAAATCCGGTCTTGTGTTCGCCGCCTTCGTCTTCTGGCTGTTCTGCTTCGGCATGTCGCGCTATTCAATGTACACGGAACGCCGGCTCGACACCGGCTACAAACGCTAACAAAAGAACAAGGGGACCCCAGCCATGGCCACCGAAAATGCCGTCAGCGCGGAAGAGATCAAGGTCAACGCCGCCAAGATGCATATCTCGACCACCGATGTCGCCATCGACATCATCGCCATGCATAAATGGTACGGCGAGTTCCATGTGCTGAAGGACATCAATCTGAAGGTGATGCGCGGCGAGCGCATCGTCATTTGCGGACCGTCCGGGTCGGGCAAGTCGACCATGATCCGCTGCATCAACCGGCTGGAAGAGCACCAGAAGGGCAAGATCATCGTCGACGGCAAGGAACTCACCAACGATCTGAAAAAGATCGACGAGGTGCGCCGCGAGGTCGGCATGGTGTTCCAGCACTTCAACCTGTTCCCGCATCTGACCATCCTCGAGAATTGCACGCTGGCGCCGATCTGGGTGCGCAAGACGCCGAAGAAGCAGGCCGAGGAAATCGCCATGCATTTCCTCAAGCGCGTGAAGATCCCCGAGCAGGCCAACAAATATCCGGGCCAGCTTTCCGGCGGCCAGCAGCAGCGCGTGGCGATCGCCCGCTCGCTGTGCATGAACCCGCGCATCATGCTGTTCGACGAGCCGACCTCAGCGCTCGACCCGGAAATGATCAAGGAAGTGCTGGAAACCATGGTGGGGCTGGCCGAGGAAGGCATGACCATGCTGTGCGTCACCCACGAGATGGGCTTTGCACGGAAAGTCGCCAACCGGGTGATCTTCATGGATCAGGGCCAGATCGTCGAGCAGAACACGCCGGCCGAGTTCTTCGACCATCCCCGCCACGAACGCACGAAGCTGTTCTTGTCGCAGATCCTGCACTGAGCGGACTGACGCCAAGTCGAGAAAGCCCGGTCGCGCCACGGCCGGGCTTTTTAGTGTCTGGCCGATCGGATAATGATCTTCTTCATTGAGCCGCGACGGAATCGCGAAGCCGCACCGATGAGAAAACTCCTGCGTTTCCTGGCCATGCTGGTTGCAGCACTGGTGCTCGCCGTGTCGCTCGGCACGCTGGTGCCGCGGCCGCTCTGGCCGGCAGCCGCAGCGGGCGAGGGCATCCGGCACATATTGGTGCTGAAAAATCCGATCCACACCGACATCGCCATTCCCGTGGACGACGAGGTGCGCCGGCGCTTTCGTTTTCTTGCCGATGCCGGCCTGCCTTCGGACGCGCCCGAAGTGCGCTACCTCGTATTCGGCTGGGGTGGGCGCGCCTTCTATCTGGAAACGCCGACATGGTCGCAATTGAAGGCGCTGCCCGCAATCAAGGCTTTGACGCTCGATGCGTCCGTGATGCATGTCGACGTCGCCGGCAACATTCCCGAGCCGCACCCCGATGTCGCGGGCTTCGACGTGGGCGAAGACCGTTTTGCCGCATTGCTCGATTTCGTCGAAGCGAGCTTTCAGGAGGGGCCGAACGGTCCGATCGTCATCGATGATGCCGCCTACTCCAATTTCGATCGCTTTTATGAGGCCAATGGCCATTTCAATGCGCTGATCGGCTGCAATACCTGGACGGCGGCGGCACTGCGCACCGCCGGCCTGCGCACCGGTTGGTGGAACCCGCTGCCGGTTTCGCTTGGGCTGTCGATGCGGCTGTATAATTAGCTTTGCCGCTGGCTCCTTTCAGCGACGGGTGATCCGCTGCTGCTCCCACCCGTAAAGCCAGTCCAGATCGGCTGCGAGCTTCTCTCCCGGTCGTGCCGCCAGAAACAGATTGCGGGCCAACGCCACCGGGCCTCGGGCATGCCAGGCAAGCCGGTTGAGCGCGCCGCGACGGATGACCTTGGCGATGCGCGACCGCCGCAGGTTCTCCCAGATGACGAGGCTTTGCGTCAGGTCGCCAGGGAAGTCGGCGATCAAATCGGCAAGCGTAGCCGCGTCCTCGATCGCCATGGCAGCACCTTGCGCCGCGAACGGCGTCATGGCATGCGCGGCGTCGCCGATTAGCGCGATGCCTTCGGGCATGGTCCAGCGTCGCTGTTCGACCGTGTGGATAGGAAAGGCGGTCCACGGGCCAGCGAGTTCCACCAAACGCGCCAGCGCCGGCGCGGAGCGGCGCATGGCGCCTGAAAGGATGGCGGGATCGGCGTGGCGTGACCACCCGTCGGCGATGCGCTCGCCCCGGGTGAAGGCGGCAAGGTTGAAGGCGCTACCCCTGCTCACGGGGTAGGCGACCAAATGAAAGCCGGGATGCAGGAAGGTGGTGACGCAGTCAGGGGAGCCGATCGCGGTGAAGGCTCGCCCCGCCTCGTTGTCTGCGCTCACCGTCGCCCGCCAAGCCAGTTCGCCGGAGAAATGGCTGTTCGCCAAGCCGGCTCCGCTGCCTGGACTGGCAAACCTCCGCACCGCTGACCAGACGCCATCGGCGCCGACCAGCAGAGATCCTTGGGTATCGATGACCTTGCGGCCGACCCCGTCTGTCGTGGTGATAACGAATGAACCGGAGGCCACGCTGCTGATCTGCGCGCCGGTGGTGAGATGGATGTCGGGCAGTTGCGCAACGCGCGCCATCAGGGCGTCTTGCAGATCCGCCCGGTGCGCCACGAGATAGGGCGCCCCCCAGCGTTCCTCGCCGGCTCCGCCAAGCGGCACGCGTGCCAGTTGGCGCAGGCTCGCGGCGTCCTTCAGCACCACGGCTTCCGGCTGGACGGCATTGGCAAGAAGCGTGTCGAGCACGCCAAGCTGGCGAAGGATGCGGGTCGCGTTAGGAGAGAGCTGGATGCCGGCGCCCGCCGCTTCGAGACGCTGCGCCTGTTCGAACACCCTCACGGAATAGCCGCGTTCGGCAAAGGCAATCGCCGCTGTCAGCCCGGCGATGCCAGCCCCGGCGATCATGACCTGCCGGGACCGCGTCGAGCTCATGATCGGAAGGTCAGGCGGCCTGGTCGATGTAGAGGCAGCCCGCCGGCAGCGTTTCGGTCGCCTTCAGCTTCGGCGAATAGCGATAGAGGGTCGAGCAGTAGGGGCAGACTTTCTCATTGTCGTCGCCCATGTCGAGAAAAACATGCGGATGGTCGAAAGGCGGGTTGGCGCCCGTGCACATGAATTCCTTGACTCCGATGTCGATCGCCGGGTGGCCCGCATCGTTCTGGAAATGGGGAATGGAACCGCCTGCCATCGTCGTCTCCTTAACGCAGTCTCTCTGCATCTGGATCATATCAAGTCTGTTTGCAAGTTCGATGAAATCAAACTGTCGCAAAAGCCTGTCAGAGAACTGTCGCAAAAGCCTGCCACAGGATAAGTTAAGCCGGTTAACCGGCTGAGGCGCGCGGGAGAGCAGGAATCATGAACGAACTGAAGCCGGTACAGAGCGAATTCAACAATGTCGCGGCAGCGAGCCCGGAAGGCAATCCGGACCGCTTCGTCAACCGCGAATTCTCCTGGCTGCAGTTCAATCGCCGCGTTCTCGAGGAATCGCTGAACACCCATCACCCGCTGCTGGAGCGCGTCCGCTTCCTGTCGATCTCGGCCGCCAATCTCGACGAGTTCTTCATGGTGCGCGTCGCCGGTCTTGCCGGCCAGGTGCGCGAGGGGATCGTGCTGAAGAGCCCGGACGGACGCACTCCCGAACAGCAGCTCGAACAATTGCTGCGTGAGGTCGAGCGGCTGCAGGAGGACCAGCAGAAGAGCCTGTCGGCCCTCACGGTGCTGCTCAACAAGGAAGGCATCGAAACCATCACCCGCGACGCGCTGACCAAGGACGAGAAGGTCTGGCTGGAAGACCATTTCCAGGAGCAGGTGTTTCCCGTGCTGACCCCGCTGTCGATCGACCCGGCGCATCCGTTCCCGTTCATTCCCAATCTCGGCTTCTCGATGGCGCTGCAACTTCGCCATCGCAAGAATGGCGAGGAGATGAGCGCGCTCTTGCGCCTGCCGGTGGCGCTGAAGCGCTTCATCCGCCTGCCGGACCGCAAGCACCATGTCCGCTTCATTCCGCTGGAGGAGGCGGTCGGCCTCTACATCGGCAAGCTCTTCCCCGGCTACGAGGTCAAGGGCTCCGGCACGTTCCGCATCATTCGTGACAGCGACATCGAGGTCGAAGAGGAATCGGAAGATCTCGTGCGCCTGTTCGAAACGGCGCTGAAGCGCCGCCGCCGCGGCTCCGTCATCCGCATCGAATTCGACAAGCTGATGCCTGGGGAATTGCGCGATTTCGTCGCCGGCGAGCTTGGCGTCTCGTCGAGCCGCATCAGCGTGCTCACCGGGCCGCTGGCACTCAGCCAGATCTCCGAGATCGTCTCCGTTCCCCGCGACGACCTGAAATTCATCCCCTACAACCCACGCTTTCCCGAGCGCATCCGTGAGCATGGCGGCGACTGTTTCGCCGCCATTCGCGAGAAGGACATCGTCGTCCATCACCCCTATGAGTCGTTCGACGTGGTGGTGCAGTTCCTGCGCCAGGCGATGGCCGACCCCGAAGTGGTGGCGATCAAGCAGACGCTCTATCGCACCTCCAACGACAGCCCGATCGTGCGTGCTCTGGTCGACGCGGCCGAAGCCGGCAAGTCAGTAACGGCGCTGGTCGAGCTCAAGGCGCGTTTCGATGAGGAGGCCAACATTCGCTGGGCGCGCGATCTCGAACGCGCCGGCGTGCAGGTCGTGTTCGGGTTCCTGGAACTCAAGACCCACGCCAAGATGTCGCTGGTGGTGCGGCGCGAGGACGGCAAGCTGCGCAATTACGTCCATCTCGGCACCGGCAACTACCACCCGGTCACCGCGCGCATCTACACCGACCTGTCCTTCTTCACCACCGATCCGACGATCGCCCGCGACGTCGCCCAATTGTTCAATTTCATCACCGGCTATGCCGAGCCGACCGCGGAGATGCGGCTGGCGATCTCGCCGTTCACGCTGAGGAACCGCATCCTTCAGCACATTTCGGACGAGGTCACCCATGCGTTGGAGGGACGGCCGGCGCGTATCTGGATGAAGATGAACGCGCTCGTCGATCCCATCATCATCGACGCGCTCTACGATGCCAGCCGCGCCGGAGTGGAGATCGACCTCGTCGTGCGCGGCATATGCTGCCTGCGGCCGCAGGTGCCGGGCCTGTCGGAAAACATCAGGGTCAAGTCGATCGTCGGCCGGTTCCTGGAGCACAGCCGCATCTATTGCTTCGGCAACGGTCATGGCCTTCCTTCGGACGAGGCGATCGTCTACATCTCCTCGGCCGACCTCATGCCGCGCAATCTCGACCGCCGCGTCGAGACCATGGTGCCGATCACCAATCCAACTGTGCATGAACAGATTCTGGGCCAGATCATGCTGGGCAACATCATGGACAATCAGCAAAGTTTCGACGTATTGGCAGATGGAACCTCCCGGCGCGTGGTGCTGGAGGAGGGTGAGGAACCGTTCAACGCGCAGGAATATTTCATGACCAATCCGAGCCTGTCGGGACGGGGTGACGCGCTGAAATCGCATGCGCCCAAGCGAATCGCCCAGTTCAAGCGCCGCAAGAAGAACGCCGCCACCTGATGCTGTCCAATTCCCAGGGCCGGCTGCAGGACCGCCGACCGCTGTCCATCATCGACATCGGCTCCAATTCGATCCGTCTCGTCGTCTATGAGGGGCTGGCGCGCTCGCCGACCATGCTGTTCAACGAAAAGATGCTGGCCGGCCTCGGCCGCGGCATCGTGTCGACGGGGAAGCTGGACCCCGAGGGGGTGGCGCGCTCGATGGAGGAGTTTCGCCGTTTCCGCGCGCTCTCCGACCAGGCAGGCGCCGAACACATGTACGTGCTGGCAACCGCCGCCGCCCGCGAGGCGATCAACGGTCCCGATTTCATCCATCGTGCCGAGGATGTGCTCAAGACCGAAATCCGTGTGCTCTCCGGCCGCCAGGAAGCGCATTATTCCGCGCTCGGCGTCATCTCAGGCTTCCACCCGGCCAACGGCATTGCCGGCGACCTTGGCGGCGGCAGCCTGGAGCTTATAGACATTGATGGCGAGGCGATCGGCGACGGCATCACGCTGCCGCTCGGCGGCCTGCGCCTGCAGGACATGGCGAAGAACTCGCTCGTCCAGGCGCAGAAGATCGCGCGCCAGGAACTGGCCCGGGCCAAGCTTTTGAAGGGCGGACAAGGCAGCACTTTCTACGCTGTTGGCGGCACCTGGCGAAACCTCGCCAGGCTGCATATGGAGATGAACAACTACCCGCTCGGCGTCATGCATCACTACGAAATATCGGCCGAAAGCGCGCAGAACTTCCTCAAGCAGGTGGCCAGGGGCGAAGTCGAAAAGGTGAGGGGCATCGAGGGTGTCTCCAAGAACCGCCGCTCGCTGCTGCCCTATGGCGCTCTCGTGCTGCAGGAGATCATGACGGCGATGCAGCCGTCCAGAATCGTCGTTTCGGCGCAAGGCGTGCGTGAGGGTTTCCTCTATTCGCTGCTCGACGCGGCCGAGCAGAAGGCCGATCCGCTGATCTCGGCCGCCGAGGAGCTTGCGCTTCTGCGCTCGCGTTCGGTCCATCACGCGCATGACCTTGTCGAATGGACCGGCAAGGCCTTCAAGGCGTTCGGCATCGACGAGACGGAAGACGAAGCGCGCTATCGCCACGCCGCCTGCCTGCTCGCCGATATCGGCTGGCGCGCTCATCCGGAATATCGCGGCAAGCAGTCGCTCAACATCATTGCGCATGCCTCGTTCATCGGTGTCGATCATCCCGGCCGCGCCTACCTGGCGCTGACCAACGCCTACCGTCATGATGGCGTTTTCAATGAATTGGTGGCGCCCGAAATCAGGGCGCTGGCGCCGCCGCGCCT
The DNA here is from genome assembly GCF_020164995.1 of Mesorhizobium sp. CO1-1-11. Taxonomy (NCBI): domain Bacteria; kingdom Pseudomonadati; phylum Pseudomonadota; class Alphaproteobacteria; order Hyphomicrobiales; family Phyllobacteriaceae; genus Mesorhizobium; species Mesorhizobium sp. CO1-1-11. The sequence goes on along the minus strand of NZ_JAIUHE010000002.1, from coordinate 365,801 downwards.
GCTGGAGCGCGCCCGCGTACTGGCAGCGATGATGCGCGTCGTCTATCTGCTGACGGCCGCGATGCCTGGCATCATGCCGAGACTGAAATGGGAAAGCCGCCCCAACGGCGCGCTGGCGCTGGTGCTGCCGGCCTCGCTCTCCGACCTATACGGCGAGCGCCCGGCCGGCCGGCTGGCGCAACTGGCGCGCATCACCAACCGCCGCCTGGTGCTGGCGGTCGAGGGCGGGCAGAGCGTGTCGGCGAAGTAGTCAAGTCGCGTCGGCGCCTATGCCGAAGCCGCGCCCATCGGCCGACCATGCGCCGGCGCCGGCCATGGCAAGCGCCAGGAAACCGCCCGATATCGCGATGTCCTTCATCAGCATCTGCTGGTGCAAGAAGGCGAGCGTCGCGTCACCGGCGCCTTGGCCATAATGGCCGATATAGCCGGCCGCGATGCAGAAGCCGGCCAGCAGCAGTGCGACGATCCGCGTCTGCAAACCAACGAGGATCAGCAGTCCCGCGATCAGCTCGAAAAGGCCGGTGCCCCAGGCGGCGAGCGCCGGCAGCGGCAGGCCGAGGCCGGCGAAATAGCTGGTGGTGCCGGCGATGTTGGCGAGCGCCTGGAAGCCGGACGGCACGAACAGCACGGCAAACAGCAGCCGCGAAACCAGAAGCAATGCACTGCGACCCATGGCTCCCTCCCTTGCCGGCACGGTCGCCGGCGACCATTGCAGTCTAATGCATGTCGCCCGGGAGTGTCCTTGGTTCCGGGACAACGACATGCATAAAACCAGAAGCTTACAGCAGCTCGGACGAATCTATTTGCCGCGACGTGCTGTACCCCTGTGATCACATAACGAAAAAAGCGGCGCGGAAAATTCCGCGCCGCTCGTTTCAGGTCCTTGGGAGGAAAAAACCTCAGCCGCGCTTGGCGTCGATCGAATACGCGCCGGGACCCGAGGAGGCCAGCAGCAGGAAACCGCCGGTGATGGCGACGTTCTTGAGGAACTGGATCATCTGCATCTGGTCGGCCCAGCCGGTGTGGGCGACCAGCCCGGTCGCGATCGTAAAGATCGCGAGCACCCAGGCGGCGATCCTGGTCTGGAAACCGACGAGGACGGCAAGGCCGCCAAGCAGCTCGATCAGTCCGACGATGACGGCCGTCGCCGTCGGCGCCGGCAGGCCGAGGCCGCCGAAATAGGCGGCGGTGCCGGAAATGGCTGTGAGCTTGCCGAATCCAGAAAGCAGGAAAATGACCGCGAGCAGGATGCGGCCGATGAGGATGGTGACAGAGCTGTTGGACGCGGTGCCGCTGCCGGCGAAGGAAGTGTTTGTGGACATGGTGGCTCTCCGAATGGGGTTAATGCCCCGTCAGATAGAGCATGCCAACTGTTCACCAAAGCCGCCTATCCGGCGACACATTGTTCACAGGAATACGTTTCTGTGAACCGGTGAAAAGCGGAAATTCATGTCGGTCGACGCGCTGGCGTGAGGATATTCTCCCGCCGAAAAATGCCTTCACCCCGGATGTGTCATGTCCTGCGGCCGCACCAGGCGGTCATAGTCGGCCTCGCTGACCAGTCCGGTTGCCAACGCTTCCTCGCGCAACGTCGTGCCTTTTTTGTGCGCGGTCTTGGCGATCTTGGCGGCGTTGTCGTAGCCAATGGTTGGCGCAAGTGCTGTCACCAGCATCAGCGAACGGTCGAGTGCCGCCTTGATGTTGTCCTCTCGCGCCTCGATGCCGACGACGCAATTGTCGGTGAAGGAGACCGAAGCGTCGGCGAGCAACTGCACCGACTGCAGGAAATTGTACGCCATCAGCGGATTGTAGACGTTGAGCTCGAAATGGCCCTGGCTGCCGGCGAAGGTCAGCGCCGCATTGTTGCCGAACACCTGCACGCAGACCTGCGTCATCGCCTCGCACTGGGTAGGGTTGACCTTGCCTGGCATGATCGAGGAGCCGGGTTCGTTTTCCGGCAGCGACAATTCGCCGAGGCCCGAGCGCGGGCCGGAGCCAAGGAAACGGATGTCGTTGGCGATCTTGAACAGTGCCGCGGCCGCGGCATTGATGGCACCGTGCGAGAACACCATGGAATCATGTGCGGCGAGCGCCTCGAACTTGTTCGGCGCGGTGACGAAAGCGATGCCGGTAATGGCGGCGATGCGATCGGCCACCCGCTCGGCGAAACCGACCGGCGCATTGAGGCCGGTGCCGACGGCGGTGCCGCCCTGCGCCAGTTCCTGCAGGCCGGGCAGCGTCTGCTCGATGCGCTTGATCGAGGAGGCGACCTGCGCGGCATAGCCGGAGAATTCCTGGCCCAGCGTCAGCGGCGTGGCGTCCTGCGTGTGGGTGCGGCCGATCTTGATGATGTGGTTGAAGTCCCGGCTCTTGGCGGCGAGCGCCTTGTGCAGGTGGTGCAGCGCGGGGATCAGGTCATGCTCGATCCGCTCGGCGCAGGCGATGTGCATGGCCGTCGGATAGGTGTCGTTCGAGGACTGGCTCATATTGACGTGGTCGTTGGGGTGCACCGGCTTCTTCGAGCCCATGACGCCGCCCAGCATCTCGATCGCGCGGTTCGAGATCACCTCGTTGGCGTTCATGTTGGACTGCGTGCCCGAGCCGGTCTGCCAGACCACCAGCGGAAAGTGGTCGTTGAGCTTGCCGTCGATGACCTCTTGCGAGGCCTCGATGATCGCCTTGCCGATGGCCGGATCGAGCCGCTTGAGCTCCATGTTGGCTTCCGCCGCCGCCCGCTTGACGATGCCCAGCGCGCGCACGATCGAAGCCGGCTGCTTCTCCCAACCGATCTTGAAATTGCCGAGGGAACGCTGCGCCTGGGCGCCCCAATAACGGTCGGCGGCGACCTCGATGGGGCCGAACGTGTCGGTTTCGGTTCTCGTCTTTGGCGTGCTCACGGCAAGGCTCCGGTCTGTCGATTTGGGCAACGGCGTATCGCGTTGCACAAATGGCTTCAAGCGGAGAATAACGCGGCTGCGGATGCAAATCGGTTGAAGATGCTTCCGATCTCCCCACTGGAACCCTTGGAGCAGAGATCGGCGGCTTCGCGTTCTCAACTCAAGGGCGAACCGACAATATCGATGCCATTTTCCGCGCAGATCCGCACCAGAGCCTCGATCATCTCGGGCGTCGGCTCGGACAGCGGCGGCAATTCCGGCTGTCCGGCGGGGCGGCTCGCCTGACGCAGCATCGTCTCGAACCCGCGGCCGCGCGTGACGGTCAGAGCGCGCGCACCTTCTGGAGATTCGACCCTGTATGTGTGCGGCAGGCCTTTCGGCGCAATGAGGGTCTCGCCGGTACCAGCGACCCGCTCCTGTCCGTCGATCCGAACGCGCAGCTGCCCTTCTAGGATATGAAACACCTCGTCTTCGTGCCGATGCACATGCAGCGGCGGAGAATCGCCATGGGGCATGCGGTGCTCGACGACACAGATGCCGTCCTCGCCCTCCGCCGACGATATCCGAATTGCAACCAGTGTGTTGTTGAACCAGAAGAGTTCCTTGCCTGTAATGGTCCCGACGGTCATTGTCATGGTTCTTCCTCCTTTGTTGCCCTCTGACGGGTCGCGGTCGGAAGGATCTGATCAGGTGCATGCCGCCGATGGAAATCCAATGATCATATGGGGCGGATTGATACCATGAATTTAAATGCGCTCGACCTCAATCTGGTCAGGGTGCTCGATGCGCTTTTGCGCGAACGAAGCGTGACGCGCGCCGGCGAGCAGATCGGGCTGAGCCAGCCCGCCGTGAGCGCCGCGCTCAATCGCCTGCGTCATGTCCTCAACGACCAGTTGTTCGTGCGGCGCGGCAACGACATGGTGCCGACCCCGCGCGCCGAAAGCCTGACGGAGCCGGTGCGCGCCGCACTGCGCGAGATCGAACGCGCCTTTCATTCGGCGCATTCGTTCAATCCGGCGGAACTTGAGCGAACCTTCACGCTCATGGGGGCGGACTTCTTTTCCATGCTACTGATGCCGACACTGGCGGTGCGCGTCGCGGCTATCGCGCCGCATGCGTCGTTACGGTTTCTCGATAGCGCGCGAGGCGATGTTTCGCGTCTGCTCCAGGACGATGAAATCGATGTGGCTCTCGAACGTCCGCTGGAGGTCTTGGACTGGGTCTCCAGCGTACCGCTGTTCCATTCGCCATTCGCAATCATTGCGGCGCAAAACAATGCTGCGATCAGACTGGCGGGGATCGCAGGGGGCGAGCCTATTCCGCTTGAGCTTTTTTGCGAACTGCCGCACGTTCTTCGCTCTATCGACGGCTCGATGTCGGGCTCCACCGACGAGGCGCTCCGCAAAATCGGGCGAAGCCGCCGTGTAAGCCTGGCACTGCCTCACTTTCAGGCTGTCGCGTTGGCCGTCGCAAACGGAAACTACCTTTCCGCGGTTCCCAGGCAGTTCGCGGTTTGGGCAGCCAAGACCCTGCCTCTCGCCATCTTCGAGCCGCCACTTCCCATTGCCGTTCCTGAAATCAGGATGTACTGGCACGCACGCCGAGACGACGAGCCCCCTCATCGCTGGATTCGCCTTCAGATCCTGGACGTTGTGGGCGCTCTTGGATTTGTGGAAAGCGCCGTTGGTGAAGTTGCCGCGCCATAGCGGCCAGGCAGTTCACCCCGCCGTGTAGCCGCCGTCGACGGCAAAGATGCCGCCACTGGTCCAGCCAGCCTCGTCGCTGGCGAGATAGATCGCCATGCCGGCGATGTCTGCGGGTCGACCGATGCGGCCCAATGGGTAGCTGCGTTCGACATAGGCTGTCAGTTCCGCCTGTGCCTCGACAGGCAGGTTGTCCACGGTCTTGCGCCGCATGGCGGTGTCGACCGTGCCGGGTGCGATTGCGTTGACGCGGATGCCGCGCGGACCGAGTTCGAAGGCCAGCGATTTGGTCAGCGAGTTCAACGCGCCTTTGGACAGGGAGTAGAGGCTTGATGGCCGCTTCGGGATCATCTTGTTGGCGAAATAGGAGGAGATGTTGATGACGGATGCACCTGCACCGAGATGCGGCAGCAGCCCCTGGGTGAGGAAGAACGCCGCCGTCACATTGAGCGCGAAAGAGTGCTGGAACTGTGCCTCGCTGACACTCTCGAACGGCACGAGATAGGCGACACCGGCATTGTTGACGAGAACGTCGAGTGGCCGGCCGGATTCTTTCGCCTGCTCGACGACCGCTGCGAGGCCGGGGCTGGTGGCGAGGTCGGCCGACAATGTCGCCACCATGCCTGTCGAGCCTAGGGCCGTCAGCTTCTGGCGAGCGGTGTCGAGTTTGCCCGCGTCGCGGCCCACGATCAGGACATCGGCACCCTCGTGCAGGAATGCCTCGGCGATCGCCAGGCCGATGCCATCCGATCCGCCGGTGATCAACGTCCGCTTGCCGTGAAGCCTCATCACGCACCTCACCATGCGTTTGCCATCAAACAGAGGGATCGCACCGCATGTCCGTGACGGGGTCAAGTCATCAGGCTATCCCAGGGTATGAACTTCGGCCGGCGTCCGGCGCAAGCGCCCGACGGCCGGCTGGCCTGAGACCCGTCGCAGCGCGAAAACCGGACGACGTGCGGGTCGGTTTCACGCGCTGGCGGTGGAGCGCTCCTGAGTAGCCAGCCGCGCGGCGACATAGCCCTTGACCTGCCGGATCGCCTGTTCGCGCGAGACGCTGTCCGGCTGCAGGCCGAGCCGAAGCCAGAGTCCGTCTATCAAGGCCGTGACGCCAAGCGCGATGTCGTCGGCCTCGTTGGGTGAGGCGAGGCCGCGCAGGCCGGACAACAGGTTCGAGCGCATGCGCCCATGGATCACCTTCTGGATGCGCGCCAGCTTTTCATCGCGCGGCACCTCGGCGCAGAGCGAAAGCCAGGCATGGCATAGAGGCGGCAGGAAGAGATGCTCCTCGAAATTGCCCTCGATCACCGCGTCCAGGCGTTCCATCGAAGTCCGCGCCCGGCGAAGCCTTGCGACCACCGCGTTGCATAGGACTGCGTTGGCCTCGCGCATGGCGTGCTCGAACAATTCCTGCTTGTTGCGGAAATAGTGCAGCACGATGCCTTTGGAGGCGCCTGCATGGGCGGCGACTTTTTCCAGCGTCGCCCCCGCAATGCCTTCGCGCTCCAGAACCGCGAAGGCCGCCTGGCGCAATTCCTTTCGGCGTATGTCGCCAAGGCGTCTCAGTTTCACGAGATTGTTCCATGCCTCACGAATCCATGTTGACATTTTCGCCCCGCGAGATCAATCATTGACCCATGGGACAATAAAAAGACCGATGGGCCAACACAATAAGGAGAACGGAAATGGTGCGTATCCTTGCAAGCTGTCTGGCCGCGCTGGCGTTGGCCTCGCAGGCTGCCCAGGCGGCCGACGCCGAGCAATGCCGTGTGGTCCGCATGGCCGAGCCCGGCTGGAACGATCTCGCTTTCACCACGGGTGTGGGCAATGTGCTCCTGCAAGCGCTCGGCTATCAGCCACAGAGCGAGGTGCTGGGCATCAACGTCATCTACGAAGGCATGAAGAACCGGGATCTCGACCTGTTCCTGGGCTACTGGGACCCGGCGATGGTCACCTATTACGAACCCTACAAGAAGGACGGCTCGATCGAGAATGTGCGTGTCAATCTCGTCGGCGCCAAATACACGTTCGCCGTACCGACCTATGTCTGGGAGGCAGGGGTCAAGGACGTCTCCGACCTGCACAAGTTCGCCGACAAGTTCGGCAAGAAGATGTATGGCATCGAGCCCGGCTCCAACCAGCTGATGATGGACGCCATCGCCGATCCGGCCTTCGGCCTCGATGGCTGGCACGTGGTCGAGTCCAGCGAAGCCGGCATGCTGTCGGAGGTCGGTTACGAGATCAAGGAGAAGCAGTTCATCGTCTTCCAGGGCTGGGCGCCGCATCCGATGAACACCATGTACGACTTCAAGTATCTGACAGGCGGCGACAAGTTCTTTGGCCCGAATTTCGGCGCCGCGACGGTGACGACGCAGGTCCGCAAGGGCTACCTGCAGGAATGTCCTAACGTGGCGCAGTTCCTCAGGAACCTGGTCTTCGACATCGACTTCGAGAATGTCGGCATGGGCTACCTCATCAATGACGGCATGAAGCCAGAGGACGGGGCGCTGAAGGCGATCACGCTGAACAAGAGCCGTCTCGATGCCTGGCTCGCCGGTGTCACGACTTTCGATGGCAAGCCTGGTCTTGCCGCCGTCAAGGAGAAGCTCGGCCTGTGAGACCGCCGGACGCTTTGTCCATCACCTGTGTGGAACAGAACGCCTGGGCTGGTCGCAAGCAATGGGTCAATATCGGCGATCTCGACATCGCCTATGTCGAGATCGCCGGTGCCGGGCCGCCGCTGTTGCTGATCCATGGTTTCACCGACACCAGCCGCAGCTTTTCGCTGCTGGCGCCGCATCTGGCTGGCCGCCGGCTGATCATGCCCGATCTGCGCGGCCATGGTGCCTCGCAGGCGGGCGGCGGCTACCGCGTCGCTGATTTCGCCGAGGATATTGCCGGGTTGATCCGGCATCTGCGGCTGGACCGGCCTATCGTCGTCGGTCATTCGCTGGGCGGCATGGTGGCAATTGCATTGGCCGCCCGGCAGCCGGACTTGATCGGAGGCCTGGTCGTGCTGGCCAGCACGCTGAAGCCCGGCTTCACGCCGGACCATGCGTTGCCGGTCGGCATCCTGGCCTTGCACGATCCGATATCGCCGGCCGACCCGTTCTTTGCCTGGTGGCATGCGTGCCAAACCTCGGTGCCGCGGACGTTCCTCGCGGGCCTGGCGACGGAAGCTTCCGCCATGCCTGCGGCCCGCTGGCGTGCCATTCTGGAGGAAGTCCGCATCACCGACCTGACCGCCGAGGCACGGGCCGTGCGGGCCAAGGCACTGATCATCGCCGGCGCCTGCGATCCGCTATTCGACGAGCCGCACCAGCAGGCCTTGGCCGACGCGCTGACCGGATCCCGTCTCGTCTGGGCGCAGAACTGCGGTCACAATCCCCATTGGGAGGACCCGGCCTTTGTCGCCTCGGCGATGGCGGGACTGCTGTCCGGCCGCTGATCACCGCAACAGCGATCGGGCCGTGGGCACCAGCCGCAACGTTTCGGCCGGCTTAGTGCTAATGCCCTGCATGTTCTGGCCAAGTGCCTGCCACGCCGGCGAAGTGGCGAGGCGATGGCTGGCGTGGGCATCGCCGTCGGGGAAGCCGGCAACGGTGATAAAGACGTTTTCGCCGGCGCGCACGGGTAGCCGCGGGAAGGTGTTTGCGGCCGGCTCCGTCAGGAAGGCGCCAAGCAGACGCGCGCCGGTCTGGGCAAGCCGCGCAACCATCTCCGCACGGAAGCGCCCGGCGAAGTCGGCGCCGATGCCCGGCCGTAAATGATGAATCGAAATCTCAACCAGGCCGGGCAACCCGCTCCGTTCGCTTGTGCTTTTGACCATGTCGGCCATTGGCCGGCGCAATCCCGACAGATCGAAGCCGGCATCCGGCCACGCCGGCCGCAGCAGCAGCACGTCGTCGGAATCGATCATCGTCGCGTTGGCCGCGTCGCGGTGCGCCGCCCATACGGGGCCGTCATAAAACGCGCTCAGAGCATGCTTGCGCGCATCCATGCTTTCGAAACCGCGCATCCAGACGAACATATCGGGGCGGTCCAGGTCGCGGAACTGGCCGATGATCGTCATCCCCGCGTCTTCCTGGCTTTCGATGAACTGCGTGTCGAAGATATCGATCAACGTTTCGCGCCGGCCAGGCTTCAACGTGTACTGCCGCAATTCCACGATCGGCGAGGCGAGTACCGCCGGCTTAGGCGTGGCATTCGGGATCGGGCTCATCCGCGGCTTCTCCAAAACAGGTTGATCGTCCTGTTTATAAACAGACCGGTTGCCCTGTTTTGTCAATATGCTATCCTTTTACAATGTCAGCAGAGCTCAACACCCGGCCAGGGCGAGTCCGAGGCAAACGCATCAACGACCCCGAAGGCATGCGCCGCAAAGTCCTCGATGTCGCCGAGGCAGCATTTCAGGCACGCGGCTACCATGCTTCCAGCCTCGGCGACCTGATGGCGGCGGCAGGCGTCAGCGGTGGCGCGTTGCATCATCATTTCCCGACCAAGAAGGCGCTGGCGCTGGCGGTCATCGACGAGCGCGTGGCAGCGGCGGTCGAGGAGACGTGGATCGCGCCGGTGCGGCAGGCGGCCTCGGCCCGCGAGGGCGTGCGTCAAGTGTTCGACGCCGTGGCGGCCGAACTGGAACGGCAAGGTTTCGTGCGCGGCTGCCCCCTCAACAATCTGGCCCATGAACTGTCGCTCGCCGATCCCGAATTTCGGAATGCCCTTGCCGGCGTCTTTTCGGCATGGCGCCAAGCGATCGCCGACAAGATCAGGGCCGACCAGCGGGAGGGCAGGGAGCAAGGCGCCGATCCCGAGCATTTTGCGGTGTTTGCGGTCGCCGCCTACTCCGGCGCCATGTCGATGGCCAAGACGGCGCAGGACGCCGGCCCGTTGCGCGATTGCCTAGCGGCGCTGGAGCGGAGCGCCTCGCAAGCGGCATCATCGCAGGGCGAGCCGGTAGCGCGGCGACGTCGCAGGGTGCTGCGCCGGCATGGCATCACTTGAGGCAGGTGGATCGCTGGGCCCACTTTGTGGCTGACGTGAAAAGGGCCGCTCGACGCGGCCCTTTCCTCAGCGGTCAAGCGATTTCTTGACCTTGTCCTTCGCGTCGCCATAGGCCTTCTGCACCTTGCCGGTGGCCTTGTCGGCCATGCCTTCTGCCTGCGTCTGCCTATCGCCGGTTACTTTGCCGGCGGCTTGCTTGACCGAGCCTTTTACCTGCTTGGCCGCACCGGCCACCTGATCCTTGTTCACCATTTCGCATCTCCCGGGTTTGGTTGGCCTTGGCAAACGAGCCGGCACGGTTTCGGTTCCAACAGCCGCCGCTTATGTCGGCGAAACAGGGTGTCTTTCGGGCGCCGCGCCGGCAGGCTAGGGTGCCGGCCAGCGCACTCCGCAAGGAGCAAACCGCCAAGGGGGACAAATGTCGGAATTCACGCTCTATATCGGCAACAAGTGCTTCTCGTCCTGGTCGCTCAGGCCCTGGGTGGCGATGCGGCACCTGGAGATACCGTTCGAAGAGGTCTTGGTGCGGCTGCGCACCCCCGACACCGCCGCTAACCTGGCGAAAGTGTCGCCGACAGGTCAGGTGCCTGTCTTGGTTCACAAGCCCTTGAATCACACTGGCGGAATGGTCTGGGAAACCCTTGCCATCCTTGAATACCTCGCCGATCTCTTTCCGGAGAAAAAGCTCTGGCCGGCCGATATCGGCGCCCGGGCGCTGGCGCGTTCGGCGGCGACCGAGATGCATTCCGGCTTTCGCGAAGTCCGCTATGGCTGGCCGATGAATTTGCGGCGGCCAAAGGGCCACAAGCCACTCGACGCCGAGGGCGAGGCGCAACGCGCCCGCATCGAGGTGCTGTGGCGCGAGTGCCGCGAGAAACACGGCAAGGGCGGCCCGTTTCTGTTCGGCCATTTCACCGCGGCCGATGCCATGTATGCGCCTGTCGTCACCCGCTTCGACACCTATGGCGGGGATCTGGCGCCCGATACCAGGGCCTATGTCGACGCCATCCTCGCGCTGCCGGCGATGCGCCAATGGTATGCGGAAGCGGCGAAGGAGCCGTGGCCGGAGCCGGGGCCGGATGAATAGGACCTGTCTGCGAAGTGGCCTTCCCCATTTATCGGGACGGCCTATCTAGGAGCATTGGCGCGGCGCCCTTTGGAGATGTTGCAATGGCCGTTTCTTCTATGCTTGCTGGCAAGGTGGCTCTCGTCACCGGCGCCTCCTCGGGCATTGGCGAGGCGACGGCTGCGGCACTGGCTGCTGCCGGGGCAAGGGTCGCCGTCGCCGCCCGTCGGGTCGATAGGCTCGAAGCTCTGGCCGCCCGCATCGAAAAAATCGGCGGAACGGCTTTGCGCATCGAGGCCGACGTCACCAGCAATGACGATGTCGCGGCCATGGTCGGGAAGGTGGTGGCGGAATGGGGTCAGCTAGACATCCTCGTCAACAATGCCGGCGTGATGCTGCTCTCGCCGGCAGCGGAGGCAACGCTCGACGACTGGCGCCATATGGTGGAACTCAACCTGCTGGCGCTGATGGGCGTCACCAAGGCGGCGCTGCCGCATCTCAAGGTTGCCAAGGGCCATATCGTCAATGTCTCGTCGGTCGCCGGCCGCGTCGCCAATCCCGGTGCCAGCGGCTACGCGGCGACGAAATTTGGTGTCGTCGGTTTTTCGGAATCACTGCGGCGCGAAGTCTATGCGGACAAGGTTCGCGTCACCGTGATCGAGCCGGGCCTGGTGCGCACAGAGCTTGGCGACCATATCACCAACGCTGCCTCGAAGGCGGGGCTGGACCAGCGCCTCGCCACGATGGAAGCGCTGACCGCCGAGGATGTCGCCGCCGCCATCCTCTATGCCGTCGGTCAGCCGGCGCGCGTCAGCGTCAACGAGATCGTCATCAGACCGACCGACCAGGAACGCTGAGCGGCCGCCCGCAACGCTCAGGTGCGGGCGCTTGTTGACCATGGACGTTGGCCAGATGACCCACTTCCAGCCGTCGAATTCTCGGATCGATGGCGCAACATTTGACAGGGGTCTGAAACACGCGTAGAAGAAAGTCGTCGATATTTGTTTGACTGACTTTTGTTATCCGCGCTTCCGGGCGCGCCTTTGACGAACTTCCCACATCAAAAATCGAGACAAACGGCGTTGTGCATCCGCATGACGGCGAACGAATATTTGCCATGGAAAGGGTTCGTCATGAGCACCGGCACAGTCAAGTGGTTCAACGCCACCAAGGGTTTTGGTTTTATTCAGCCTGACGACGGCTCCGCCGACGTTTTTGTCCACATCTCGGCCGTGGAACGCGCCGGTATGCGCGACATCGTCGAGGGCCAGAAGCTCGGCTACGAGATGGTCCGCGACAACAAGTCGGGCAAGATGTCCGCCGACCAGTTGAAGGCGGCCTGAAGAAAGAATTCAGCCGCCCCGGTGACCACGGATGTACTGGCACTGGTGAACGGCGAATTGGGGCGCATGGCCACGGGAACCTGAGTTTCCACGGCCTGTGCTGCCCATCAGGAGCTAGCCTTGCGCATCCAGTTGGATGCGCGGCGCTCCCAGGGAAGGTCAGGCGGTGCCTGGCCTTTTTCATTTTACGCTTGTTGCCGCCGAAAATGCGCTGCGCATTGAGCTGAACGTGCTAAGGGACGCTCCAGCATCTTGTATCCGCTGCCGCATCGCTTTGTGCATGGTCCCGACCGAAGACCCGGTCTCGTCCTATCGGCACCAGGCTCCTGACAGGAGAAAGATTTTGACCGCCCATTCGAAGACAGCCGTCGATCCGGCCGTGTCGCTGTTCAGCAAGACGCAAACACAGTCGATGTCGCTTAACCGCATCATTTCCGAGCGCGATGCCGTCAGCGAAGCGCGGGAAGCCAAGACCGCGCGCCTGCGCGAGCTGCGGCTGGAGAAGGAGGCCGACGAGATGGCGGCAGCGGCGGCACTCGCGGCGCTGCCGAAACGAGCCGGAAAACGCTGATGGCCACCAAGCGCGTACCGCAAACGCCAATCGCGGCCGATGCGACCATTGCCGACATGGTCGAGACCCTGGACAAGCCGGTCGAATATGTCCGGCGCGTGCTGGAAAAGCTCGAACGCTGCAAGCGCGCCCATGGCGATGCCCAGGTGCGCGTCGGCGTGCGCGGCCGGGCCGAGTGCCCGAACTACCTCATCGAATATGTCCGCGAAGACGCCAAGACCCATGAGCGTGTCACCTATCAGGATGCCGCCTATAGCGGCAGCACGCATCGTGAGCTGGCCGCGCACCACATCGCGGAAGCCAGGAACTGGTCGCCCGAGGAAATGAACATCACGGCGGTTTCGGCGTTGATCGGCCGCTTGCGCAATCCGCGCGCACCATCATCGCGTTTCGCCGACGAGGATTGAAATGGCCATAAAATTCTCCGCCAAGGATCAGCCGGCAGCGCCGGCTCCCGCCGCAAAGCCGGCCAAGCCGGTTGCCGCGCCGAAGGCCGCCGCCGCCGACCAGGCAGCGACCGATCTGTTCAAGTCGCCAGCGGATGCACCGAAGGGCAAGACCGGCAAGAAGAAGTAGCGCCTTGCCGCGGGACGCCGATCGCAATCTCGCCGCGGCGGTGCCGTTTGCCCAGGCAGCCACGACCAGCCTGCCGTCGGCACAACCAGGCATCGCTCCTATGTTCGATTGCCAGAGCTGCGGCGCGTGCTGTTCCTATTCAGCCGAGTGGCCGCGCTTTTCGACAGAGGACGATGCGCAGCTCGACCGCATCCCGGAAAAATACGTGGCGGCCGACCTGTCGGGCATGCGCTGTGACGGCGTGCGCTGTTCGGCCCTGTCCGGCGAGGTCGGCAAGTCGACCGCCTGCACCATCTATGACCTGCGCCCGGATGTCTGCCGCGCCTGCATGCCTGGCGACGACGAGTGCCTGATGGCGCGCCGGGCGCTCGGATTTTCCACCTCTTAGCGGCCGCTTGCTAGCGGCGAATGCATGTCGCCCGGAAGTGTTCTCGGTTCCGGGACCACGACAAGCATAAGATCAGAAGCTTACAGCGGGTCGGCGAATTCTGTCGGCGCGACATGCTGTAATGGCTGTCGCTTGTGCGCACCCCGCTTGCTGGCTAGGCTGCGTCAGGGTAGGGCGCCGGAGGAAATCATCGTGAGCATCGAATTTCTGTTGACGTCGCTGATCGTCGTGGCTTCGCCGGGCACCGGCGTACTCTATACGCTGAGCGCCGGGCTTTCGCGTGGTGCGCGGGCCTCGATCATTGCCGCCTTCGGCTGCACGCTCGGCATCATCCCGCATATGGCGGCCGCCATCACCGGCCTGGCGGCGCTGCTGCACACCAGTGCTGTCGCTTTCGAGACGCTGAAATATCTGGGCGTCGCCTATCTGCTCTACATGGCCTGGAACACGCTGAAGGAAAAAGGCGGCCTGAGCGTCGACGACAATGTCGCGCCTCGCTCGGCCGGCAAGGTGATCGCCACCGGCATCCTCGTCAACGTGCTCAATCCGAAACTGTCGATCTTCTTCTTCGCCTTCCTGCCGCAATTCGTCAGCACCACGGAAACCAACGCACTGTCGAAGATGCTGGAGCTCAGCTCGGTCTTCATGCTTTTGACCTTCGTGGTTTTTGTCGGCTACGGCATCTTCGCGGCGTCGATCCGCAGCCATGTCGTGTCGCGGCCAATGGTGCTGACCTGGATGCGCCGGACTTTTGCCGGCGCCTTCGTCATGCTCGGCGCCAAGCTGGCGCTGGCGGATAGGTGATCGAGGCTTAGTCTAGCCCTTGACATAACCCATCGCCTCGACGATCCGCCCGTCCGCGACGCGCATCAGGTTGACGCCGCGCAGCGAATTGCCGTCGGCCATCCAGTAGCGCCAGCGGATCGTGGCGCGGTCGCCGGCCACGAAAGTCTCTTCGAGGTCGAAGCGCGTCCCGGGTGCGGTGGCGATCGCCGACCACAGCTCGACGCAGGCTGCCTTGCCGGCGCGGCGCGCGCCGTCCGGCGCCGGCGTGGTGTTCTCGATCACGCAGTGCTGCGCCACCAGATCGTCGAGAGCCGAGGGATCGTGACGCTGGAACACATCGTTGTAGCGCCGCATGATTTCAGCCGTTTCGCCGGAGCGGTTGGCCGTGTTGATGTCGATGATCAATTCCTGGGTCAAGCGATTTCTCCTTCCGTTCAGTGACCTATGAGGTTCGCTTTCAGCGTGATCATGGCGACGCCGGCCAGCGCCCGCGAGACGAGGCATCCCGCCTTGGCCGACTGCGCCAGCCGCTCGAAGTCGGCGGCGGGGAGCCTGGGGACGTTCGCCTCCGTCTCCAATTCAATGCGGGTAATCGTCGGCCCGGCCGCGGTGGCGCCCAGATGCACCTTGGCGGTCGTGTGGATGTCGCTTGCGACATGACCTTCACTGCCGAGGACGGCGGTGAGCGCCATCGAGAAGCAGCCGGCATGGGCGGCCGCGATCAGTTCCTCCGGATTGGTGCCGGGGCCGTTTTCGAAGCGGGACGGGAACGAGTAGGCGCCCTCGAACACGCCGCTGCCCAGCCTGAGCCGTCCGGAACCTTCCTTGAGCGGGCCGTGCCATTCGGCCGATGCTTCGCGAATTGTCATTGCTGTCTCTCCTCTGCTTGATGAAATGAAGGCTCACGCGCTCCGACGGCTTCCGCGCGCACCGGGCTCCGTCTCGCCCTTCCCGTGGATACTCAAACTATCCCCATCTCCAAAATATATAGACCGATCTACATATTATGTAGACCGATTGTCCTATTACAGGCAAGCCCTATAATGCGCGCTCCTGACAGGGGGTGACATGGCGACAGACACACGCACGCGGATGATCAAGGCGACGGCACTGCTATTGCGGCGGCGCGGCTATCACGGCACGTCGCTCAACGACATTCTGAGCGCCAGCGGCGCGCCGCGCGGCTCGCTCTATTTCCACTTCCCAGGTGGCAAGGATCAGCTGGTCGTCGAGGTGACTCGCGCCAGCGTCGCCGAGGTAAGCGAGCGGCTGGGTGAGGCTTTGGCCGCCGAACGCGACCCTGCGGTCGCCGTCCATCACATCTATCAGTCGGTAGGACGCATGCTGGAAGACAATGAGTTCTCACTCGGCTGCCCGGTCGCGCCGGTCGTGCTGGACTCGCCAGGCGACGTGCCCGACCTTGTCGAACTGTGCCGCTCTGCCTTCGAACAGTGGATCGGCTTGCTGCGTGAGGCTTTCGTCAGGGCAGGGGTGCCCGAGCGTCGCGCGCAGGCGCTGGCGCTGCTGGTCGAGTCTTCGCTGGAAGGCTTAATGGTGATTGCCCGCGCCACCCGGGACCGCTCATCGCTCAACGTAGTGGCCGATGAGGTGGCCATCCTTATCGAGCAGGCCGTGCTCGCCGGCAAGGTGGCACAGCGGGCGGAGATTACCGCTGTCTGACCGCTAGTCCCAACTGACTGCGGTGGAGCACCAGCCTCAAGACGAAAAGAAAAGGGCGACCTCGAGGGCCGCCCTTCGGTAGCTGAATGCAGATGGAAGCGTGGACTAGAAGTCCATGCCGCCGCTCAAGCCCGCTTGCGGGCTTGAGCAACTTGGATTCATGGGCGTGCTTTATGGACTTCTTAGAAGTCCATGCCGCCCATGCCGCCCATGCCGCCGCCGCCCATGCCGCCAGGCATGCCGCCGCCAGCCGAATCCTTCTTCGGAGCTTCGGCGATCATGGCTTCGGTGGTGACGAGCAGGCCGGCGACCGAGGCCGCGTCCTGGAGGGCCGTGCGCACGACCTTGACCGGATCGACGATACCCATGACGATCATGTCGCCATATTCGCCGGTCTGGGCGTTGTAGCCGAAGGTCGCGCCCTTGTTCTCAAGGATCTTGCCGGCAACGATCGAGGCTTCCGCACCAGCGTTGGCCGCGATCTGGCGGGCCGGAGCCTGCAGCGCACGACGAACGATGTTGATGCCGGCGGCCTGGTCGGCGTTGACGCCTGTCACCTTGATGTTGGCCGAAGCGCGCAGCAGGGCAACGCCACCGCCCGCAACGATGCCTTCTTCCACGGCCGCGCGGGTCGCGTTGAGGGCGTCATCGACGCGGTCCTTCTTTTCCTTGACTTCGACTTCCGTCGCACCGCCGACGCGGATCACCGCAACGCCGCCGGCGAGCTTCGCCAGACGTTCCTGCAGCTTCTCCTTGTCGTAGTCCGAGGTGGTCTCCTCGATCTGCTGCTTGATCTGGGCGACGCGGCCCTGGATCTCGGCTTTCTTGCCGGCGCCGTCGACGATGGTGGTGTTCTCCTTGGAGATCGACACCTTCTTGGCGCGGCCGAGCATGTTGAGGCCGACATTCTCGAGCTTGATGCCGAGGTCTTCCGAAATGACCTGGCCACCGGTCAGGATGGCGATGTCTTCCAGCATGGCCTTGCGGCGATCACCGAAGCCCGGCGCCTTGACGGCGGCGATCTTCAGGCCACCACGCAGCTTGTTGACGACCAGCGTGGCGAGCGCCTCGCCTTCGACGTCTTCCGAGATAATGAGCAGCGGCTTCGAGGTCTGCACGACGGCTTCGAGGACCGGCAGCATCGCCTGCAGGTTGGAGAGCTTCTTCTCGTGCAGGAGGATGTAGACGTCCTCCAGCTCGGCAACCATCTTGTCGGCGTTGGTCACGAAATAGGGCGAGAGATAGCCGCGGTCGAACTGCATGCCTTCGACGACTTCGAGTTCGGTCTCGGCGGTCTTGGCTTCCTCAACCGTGATGACGCCTTCGTTGCCAACCTTCTGCATCGCTTCCGCGATCATCTTGCCGACCGACTCGTCGCCATTGGCCGAGATCGTGCCGACCTGGGCAACTTCCTCGGAGGTCTTGATCTTCTTGGCGGCCTTGCCGAGAGCAGCGACCACTTCGGTGACGGCCAGATCGATGCCACGCTTCAGGTCCATCGGGTTCATGCCGGCCGCAACCGACTTGTGCCCTTCCTGGACGATCGACTGCGCCAAAACGGTCGCGGTCGTGGTGCCGTCGCCGGCGATGTCGTTGGTCTTCGAAGCAACTTCGCGGACCATCTGCGCGCCCATGTTCTCGAACTTATCTTCAAGCTCGATTTCCTTGGCGACGGTGACGCCGTCCTTGGTGATGCGCGGGGCGCCGAACGCCTTGTCGATGACGACGTTGCGGCCCTTGGGACCGAGCGTGACCTTCACCGCGTCGGCGAGGATGTTGACGCCGCGCAGCATGCGCTCACGGGCATCGCGAGAGAATTTTACGTCTTTGGCAGCCATGTTTTAGCTCCTGGCAGGGGCTCGGATAGAGCCCGAAAAATTCAAGTTGAGGGTGAGGCCGATAATCAGCCGATGATGCCCATGATGTCGGATTCCTTCATGATCAGAAGGTCTTCGCCATTGAGCTTGACTTCGGTGCCCGACCACTTGCCGAACAGGATGCGGTCGCCGGCCTTGACGTCCAGCGGGACCAGCTTGCCAGCTTCGTCACGAGCGCCGGAGCCGACGGCGATGATCTCGCCTTCCTGCGGCTTTTCCTTCGCCGTATCCGGGATGATGATCCCGCCGGCGGTCTTGGATTCGGATTCGACCCGGCGAACGACCACGCGGTCATGAAGCGGGCGGAACTTCGACTTTGCCATTTTTTCTTCCTCGATGAGAACGGTGAGAAACAGTTCCTCCGTCCGGCGGCGCCGGACACATAGTTAGCACTCACCAAAGGCGAGTGCTAACGTGGCGCTGAAATAGGCCGCCGACCTGCCAGAGTCAAGGCGCGCCGAGCGCCTCTTGGTACGATGGCGATGAACTTATCGAAGCTTGGCCGAACCGAGCACCAGGAGCGGGCAACGTTCCGCCAGGGGATAACTGCCGCTTGGCACAACGCGCACCTGGTCGAACCAATCTCGCGCCTCATCCTCCAGCATGGCCAGCGTCGCGAAGCTGTACCTCGTTTCGGAGCCCGCATAGACGTCGATCGTGTTGATGGATGCCATGCTCCATCCGGTGCGCGCGGCAAGGGCCTCCCGATCCGGAAACAGCTTGTCGAATGCCGCACGGATCGCTTGCACATCGACGCTGCTGTCGCAGTCGCCAGTCGTGCACGCCATGGCGATCCGCCATTTGAGCGCGTGGAAATTCTCGATTCCGCCGGCCAGGACCAGAACTTCGATGCCGCGCAGGTCATCCGCGGTTTCCGGCCGAGCGAACACGCGGATCGCCGCACGCCGGCCAGGCTTTAGCACCCTTGCGATTTCACCGAACAGCGAACCGCGCGCGGCCTTGGTATCGACCGCCGACAGGCAGCCGTCGCCGATGACCGCGTCGAAACATTCCCGCTCGACCGGGAGGTCAAGCCAGTTGCCGGCCATCGCCCTTCGCGAGGTGTTGTCGCCGGCCCATACGCCGGAAATCATGGCAGCCGATTGATCGATCGCCAACATCGATCTGCCTAGAACCGCCAGTTCAGGTGTCACCCCAAGCAGAAGGACATCGGCATTTCCGAGATCGAGTTCGCGCTCGAATATGCCGACGGTTTCCGGCGTCGGCCGGAGCGGGGCGTCCAGGAGCTTCCAGTGCCGATGATAACTATCCCAATGATTCGTCATGCAGACCCGTTGGAGCCCAGGAAAGTCTGGCATTGATTGATTAGAGCCGCTTAATGGAAGTGGGGATGGAAGCCAAGGGGTTAGCTGGTGGCGCGCATCATTGTCATAACGCATGAGCATGACCGGTTCCTGGGTCGCGGCGGCCTTCTGCTGCGCCGGAATAGCCGTTACATGCTTTTCGATATTCTGGAGGACCTGAAGAGGCGGGGCCATTCGGTCCGGATTCAGCCTGGCCTCTCCGGACAATCCAGCGCCGATGTCGCGGTTCTGCACGTCGATGCGACAACGACGCCGGCAGATTATCTCGACTATGCGCGGCGTTTTCCCTTATGCCTCAATGTCGGGGCCGCCGACATATCGAAACGGCGGGTAAGCGGAGCGCTTCTGGCCGAGGGCGACGGCTGGCTGGGCCCGGTCATCATCAAAAGCAATCTCAACAACCAGGGCATTCCGGAGACACGGCTCAATCGGCGGTCGAGGCGTGCCGGCCAACCGGCACCCTTTGCGCACGTGCCAGCCATGCCGTCCTACGAGGTCTACCAATCCCGGGACGACGTTCCCGATGGCGTCCTCGATCGCGATGATCTGGTCGTGGAAAAGTTCATCCCGGAAAAAGAACCTGACGGCTTTGCGGTGCGCTTCTGGGTGTTTTGCGGAGAGCGCGAGCGCTGCACCCGCTACGTCTCGCCAAACAGCCTGGTCAAGGCATCGGAAACGATCCGGCGCGAGCCCGCCGCTGTTCCCGACGAACTGCGCGAACGGCGGCGTGAACTCGGCTTCGACTATGGGAAATTCGATTTCGTCATGCATGAGGGCAGGGCTGTTCTCCTCGATGCCAACAAGACGCCCGGCCGCCCGCAGAACCTGGTGAAGATGTTCGCGGCCGGCGCTTCCGACCTGGCCGATGGTTTCGAAGGCCTCATCCGCCGGGCGAGATAGGCCCCCGGTTGCCGGTCGCTAAAGAAACAGCCGCAACTGGGTGTGGATGATCGATCGGTAATCCTCGATGGTCCGGCGGCTTTCCACTTCGCCTTGCGCAAGCGCCAGGCGCACAACGCCGCCGGCGAGCTGGAAGATCAGCAGAACCATGCGTTCGAACTGCTCGTGCTTTTCCGGCTCGAGCAAGGCGATGACGTGGTCGCAGAACATCTTGGCTTGATGCCGGGTTTCGGCGATGTCGAGATTCTTCAGCGCCTTGTCGGCCTGGATGGCGTTCTGCAGATCCTGGATGGCCGGATCGCCGGCGACCCGGCTGAGGTAGTCGTCAAGCAGCCGATCGGACGCGGCGATGACGTCCTTGGCTTCGCGGACATCGGCGACGATCGCCGCCAACCTGGCACGGCTGACCTCCGAGAACCGCTCATAGAGCATCGCCAGGATCGCCGACTTGTTGGGGAAGTAGTGGTAGACGGTGGCGATCGGCCCGCCCGCCAGCATGCCGACCTCCTTCATGGTGACGGCGTCGATGCCTTTCTCGCCGATCAGCCGCATGGTGGTCGACAGGATGGCGTCGATGCGCTCGCGGCTGCGCTCCTGCTTGGGCCTGCGCCTGGGCTCGGTGATCGTTCGACTTGCTTGCGTCATGCACCGATCTTTCGCACGAGTTCCCAAATTCCGGTTGACAAGAAATATGATCAAGTATCAGTTTCTGGAATGCTGACAGACTGTCAGCTTTTTTGCCGTGCGGCAAGGACGTTGGGAGGCGCCTATGGCTTCGACAAGCGCTGCTCTTCAGGGCGAAGGCGACTGGCTGGTCGGCAATCCCAGCGGCGGGCAGCTCGCCTCGGCCCTGTGGATCGGGTCGGTCGGCCTGCTCATTCTCGGTCTGCAGCCCGTCCTGCTCGGCGCCCTCTATACCGAGGGCCATGTCAGCGGCGACGAACTGGCGCTGGTCGCCACCGCCGAGATGATCGCCATCGCCATCGGTTCGGCGATCGTCGCGATGCTGCTTTCCGCCCACAACATGCGCTGGAAAAGTGCCGTCCTCCTGCTGCTCTTGGCGCTGGCCAATGTGTGGACCGCCTATGCCGCCGGCGCCAACACGCTGATGGCGGCCCGCACGCTGGCCGGCCTTGCCGAAGGCGGCCTTGTCGCGGTCGCCACCGAACTGATTGCCCGTTCGCGGCGCGCCGAACGCATCGGCGGTTATTTCGTCACCATGCAAACCCTGGCGCAATGCGCTCTTGCCCTGGTGCTGGCGCTCTATGTCATTCCAGCCGCCGGGTCGGCGGGCGGCTTCCTCGTTCTTGCCGTCGTCTGCGTCGCGTCGCTGGTGGTGGCCTTTGCTGTCCCCGCCGATTATGCCGATCTGCCGAAGGACGAAAACCTCGCCAATGTGCTGACGGTTCCCTCGATCACCGCGCTGTTGTCGGTCTTCTGCTACTTCATGTTCTTCGGCGCCGTATGGGCCTTTCTTGAGCCGCTTGGCGCCCAATTCGGCATCGATGGCCGCACCGTCGGGCTGATCGTCTCGGCCAGCCTCGCGGCGCAGGTGCTGGGCGCGATGACGGCGACCGTGTTCGAGGCGCGCATCGACTATCGCCTTGCCATCACGGCGATCGGCCTCGTCGCGCTTGTCGCCTCGCTCGTGCTTGCCAGCGGGCCCGGCCTCACGATGTTCTGGGTCGTCGCCCTGATCATGGGTTTTATCCTGCTGTTCATCGTGCCCTACCAGATCCGGCTGGCGATCACCGCCGACGAGACCCGCACCGCCGTGCTGCTGGTGCCGGCCGCCCAGCTTTTCGGCCTGGCGATCGGACCGGTCGCGGCGTCGCTGCTCATCGACGGCAAGGAGTTTCGCCCGGTTCCCGAGTTCGCCGCCGCAAGTGCTGTCGCCAGCGTGGCGTTGCTCGGCCTGTTTGTCCTGGCGGCGCGGCGTCGCCGCGCGATTGCGTGAGCCCCATGTCGAACAGCTGGAGCAACTGGTCCGGCTTTGTCACCGCCGAGCCGCGGCTGCTTGCCAGTCCGGCAGATGCCGGCGAACTCGGCGATCTCATTCGCACCGCACCCGGCCCGGTCCGCGTCGTCGGCGCCGGTCACTCCTTCACGCCATTGGTGAAGTCCCAAGGCACCATCCTGTCGCTGGAGAAGCTGGAAGGGCTGGTTGCGCATGACGCGAAAAAACATCAGGCGTGCGTGCGAGCGGGGACGCGGCTTGGTCCGCTCATGCACATGCTGCAAGGCATCGGCCAGGGCCTGCCCAATATGGGCGACATCGACCGCCAGGCGATTGGCGGCGCGCTGGGCACGGCCACCCATGGCTCGGGGCCTACGCTGGGCGCGTATCACACACAGCTGGAAACGGTGCAGATCGTCGACGGGCTTGGCAAGGTCCGCGACTTCAAGCGGGAAGGGGATCAGGAAACGATCCATGCGATCGGCGTTGCGCTTGGCGCCTTCGGTGTGCTCAGCGAAGTGACGTTGAACAACATCGCGACCTACCGGCTGCGGCGCCGCAAATGGGTGCTGCCGATAGCCGACATGCTGCGCGATTTCGAAACGATGATGAGCGAGCACCGGTCGGCCGAATTCTACTACATCCCATTTTCAGGCTACGCGCAGTTCATCGCCAGCGACTTCAGCACCGAGGCGACCACCCCGCGCCCCACCGACGATGACGAGGGCTCGCTGCGCACGCTGCGCCGCCTGCGCACCGGGCTTGCCTGGCTGCCCTCGCTGCGCCGCAGGCTGATCCTGGGCGCGGTCGCCAAGGTGCCGGCCGAGGATTACGTGCAGGACTGGCTCAACGTCTATGCCAGCGACCGGCAGACCAGGTTCAACGAAATGGAATATCACCTTCCGTTCGAGGAGGGGCCGAAGGCGCTGGCCGAGATCATCGAACTGACCGAGAAGCATTTTCCGGAAGTCTATTTCCCGATGGAAGTGCGGTCGGTGGCATCGGATGAATTCTGGCTCTCCCCTTTCCACAAAAGGCTCACCTGTTCCATCGCCATCCACCATGACGCGGCGAACGATCCGTTGCCGTTCATGCGCGCGGCCGAGCCGATCTTCCGCGGATATGGCGGCAGGCCGCACTGGGGCAAGATGCACAGCCTGAAAGCGGCCGACCTGAAAAAGCTCTATCCGCGCTGGGACGATGCGATGGCGGTGCGCCGCGACATCGATCCGCAAAACCGCTTCGTCTCACCCTATATGGCCGACCTGTTCGGCATCGAACCCAGTTCTTTCGGCATCCAGCCATGAAGGCGTATTTCGCCACGCTTTCGGATGCGCTGAGAGAGGCGGACATTTTCCAACCCTGCCTGCTGCTCGACCTCGATCGGCTGGATGGCAACATTGCCCTGGTGAAGAAGCGGCTTGACCCCAGTCTTGCCGTCCGTTTGGTCGACAAGTCGCTCGCTTGCCTGCCGCTGCTCTCCCATATCGGCAAGGCGCTTGGAACCCACCGCCTCATGACCTTCCATCCGCCGATCACCGAGGCGGTGCTGAGGGCGTTTCCGGATGCGGATCTGCTGTATGGCAAACCGATGCCGGTTGGCGCGGCAAGGGCGGTGCTTTCTAGAGGCGATGCAGTCTGGTCGCGCGTCTGCTGGCTGATCGACACCCAGGAGAGGCTGGCGGAATATGGCGCGCTCGCCGACGAACTCGGCGCCGAATTGCGCATCGCTTTCGAAATCGATGTCGGACTGCATCGAGGCGGCTTTGCCGAACCGGCGGCCCTGTCGCGGGCGCTGAATGCGCTGCCTACCCACAAAGGGCTGCGCTGCGAAGGCGTCATGGCCTATGAGGCGCATGCGCCGCACATACCCGGCCTGTTCGGTGGACCGGCCAAGGCGTTGGCGCAAGCCTCCGAACAGGCCGCCGCTTTCGTCGCGCTCCTCGGCGAGGACCAGCGCCATGTCCTGAACATTGGCGGCAGCAAGACCGCGCTGCTTCATCATGGCGGCATTGCCAATGAAGTGTCGATGGGCTCGGCCTTCGTGCTGCCCGTCGATTTCGACACGCCCGGCCTTGATGGCTTCCAGCCGGCGGCCTTCATCGCAACGCCAATCCTGAAAGTGGTCGAGCCGATGCTGCCTGGCCCGCCGGCGGTCTCGCGTTTGCTGCAGGCGCTGGGCCGGTTTCCGCGCAAGGGCTGCTATCTCTATGGCGGCAAGTGGATGGCCGAACCGGTGTTTCCCGAAGGCATGACGACAAACGGCCTGCTTGGCCTGTCTTCCAACCAGCAATTCATGGGTCTGCTCGCCCAGGCCGTCGTCAGGCCCGGCGACTATGCGTTCCTGCGGCCCACGCAGAGCGAGGCCGTGCTGCAGCAGTTCGGATCGATCGCGGTGCTTTCCGGTGGCAGGATCGTCGACCGCTGGCCGGTGTTGCCGATGATGTAAGCATCTCGGGCGCCTTCCCTAATGGTTGACTCCGTCAAGTAAATGATCGATCCTGTGCCAGCAGGAGATGACTCGCATGACAATCCACCATCAGCCAGACAAGGCTGTGCCCAACAAAGGCCTGATCGATGCGGTGCGGGCGTTCAACCGCTTCTACACCCGCCAGATCGGACTGCTCGATGAAGGGCTGCTGAAGAGCGCCTTCTCGCTGACCGAGGCACGCGTGCTCTACGAACTGGCGCATCGTGACGGACTGACAGCGACCGATCTCGGGCGCGATCTCGGTCTCGACGCCGGCTATGTCAGCCGTTTGCTGAAGAAGTTCGAGCGCCTTCACCTCATCTCCAGGGCCACGCTGGCTTCGGACGCTCGGCAATCGTCGATCGCGCTGACGCCGGCGGGCAGGAACGCCTTCGCGCCGCTGAACCAGGCTTCGCACGATCAGGTCGCGGCGCTGCTCGATCGTCTGCCTGCGTCGGAGCAGGACCGGCTGGTCAAGTCCATGCGGACCGTGCAGCGTCTGCTGGACGCCGGTGCAGAGCCCAAAATCCCTTATCTGCTGCGGCCGCCGCAGGTCGGCGACATTGGCTGGATCATCCGCCGGCAAGGCATGCTCTACGCGCAGGATTATGGCTGGGACGAAACCTATGAGGCGCTGGTCGCCGAAATCCTCGCGGCGTTCGTAAAATCCTACGATCCGAAATGGGAGCGCGGCTGGATCGCCGAGCGCGAAGGCGAGGTCGTCGGCTCGGTCTTCGTCGTGCGCAAGTCGGATCAGGTGGCCAAGCTCAGGCTGCTCTATGTCGAACCTTCGGCACGGGGGCTCGGCATCGGCAAGCGCCTGGTCGAGGAATGCATCGGCTTTGCCCGCGCCAGGGGGTACAGGACGCTGACCCTATGGACCAACGATATTCTGACCGCCGCCCGGCACATCTACCAGGCGGCCGGTTTCAGGCTGATCGAGGAAGAGCCTCACCATTCCTTCGGCAAGGATCTGGTCGGCCAGAACTGGGAACTGGAGCTGTAGCAGCGCGTCATGCCTTGACGGGCACCCAGATCTCCAGCCCGCCATTGCCGGTGTGGGCATCGAATTCAGGCCCGTAGCGCTCGAATTCCGGCGCATCGGCAACCTCATGGCCGGATGCCGGCAGCCAGCTGTTCCAGATCGTATTGATCGTTCGCCGGATGGTCGAGATGTGTTCGCGATGCGTGAAAACGGCGTATCTCTGCGCCGGCACCCGCACCCGTTGGAACTCCTTCGGCAGATCGGCGAAGTCGCGCACCTCGACGCCGACGACATAATCGAAATTGCCGGCATCGTCACCATTGAGGCAGACGCCGTAGAAAACGCCGGCCACTTGCCCGGGGATGTGGCCGATATGGGGAGCGAAGCGCTGCCATTGCATTGGAATGCCGGCGCTGGACTCACAACTGTAGCGCTCGCCCAGTCCGGCGATGAGGAATGGCCGGCTGGTCTCGAAGCGCGGTGGTTCAAGTGTGGTCAAAAGCGAATTGTCCATCAGGATGGGCTCCACGAGGTCGAGGGTCTCAGTCGAACCTTGCGCGCGCACCAGTTCCGGCGTGGTGCCGAACTGGTCGCGAAAGGCCCGGGTGAATGCCTCATGCGAGTTGTAGCCGGCGTCGAGCGCGACGCACAGGATGTCGGGCGCCCCGCCGGCCAGCCTGCGCGCCGCCTCGGTCAGCCGGCGCGAGCGCATGTAACCCATGACGGAGCGGCCGGTGGCGGCGCCGAAGGCGCGCGTCACATGAAAGCGCGATACGCCGCTGCTTTGGGCCACGTCGTCGAGCGTAACAGCCTCCGGCAGGTGGCTTTCGACAAACCATAGCGCCTTCTCGGTCGGGTTCATGTGTTCCTCGCATGTGGCGTCCTCACTCTGGCGCCTCGTTGCCCGGCCAGCTTGATCGAAATTGCGCATCGCGCAAATAGGCGATCGGGCCCGCGCGGTGTCGTCCGCGCGGCCCGTCGTCTATCGTTGGCTCGGATGACCGGCAAATCGCCGTTGAACGGCCGACTGGTTCAGCGGTAACGCGCCTGGTTCCATTTGTGGCCAAGCAGCGAAAGGATGATGATCAGCCCATTGAAGAACTGGACGTAGAAGCCGCTGAGCCCAGCCGCCACGACGCCAGTTTGGATAAACGACACCGTGACGGCGCCGATCGCGCCGCCGGCCACGGTGCCGATGCCACCCCAGGTCGGCGTGCCGCCGACGAACACCGAGGCCAGCACCGGCAAGAGATAACCGTCGCCGGCGGTTGGCCACCAGGTGAAGTTGATCATTACCGAGAACGTGCCGGCGATCGCGGCCCCGATGCCGACGAAGACGAACACTTTCACCCGCACGCGCTTGACGTCGATGCCCATCTGCTGGGCACTGTCGGGGTTATCACCGACCACCTTCACCTGCGCGCCGAAGCGGTGGCGGTTGTAGAGCATCGCCGAAAGGACGACGAAGGCGATGGCCCAGAAGATCTGCACCGGAATTCCAAGGACCTGGCTGGAGAAGATCCTGTAGGCCCAGCTGTCGGCAAGGCTGGTCAGCGAAGTCGATCTGCCCTCATTGATGATCTGAATCAGGCCGCGCAGCAGGAAATTCATGCCGAGCGTGGCGATCAGTGACGACAGCCCGCCATAGACCACCAGCGACCCGACGAGGAAGCCGAGCAGCGTGCCGGTGACCAGCGCCGCCGCAATGCCGAGGAACGGATCATAGCCCGCCTGCACCACCAGCGCGAAGACCCAGGAGGCAAAACCCATCGTCGCGGGAAACGACAGGTCGATCTCGCCGCAGGTGACGACGAAGACCAGCGGCACGACCACGAACAGCGCCACGGGAAGCGTGGTGAGCACGGCGCTGTAGAGATACCAGGTTGTGAAGACCGTCGGGTTGGCGATCATGAAGACCGCCATCATGACGACGAACACGCCGAGCGTCCCAAGCGACGCGCGGTTGTCAAGGATGAAGCCGCGCATCCAGTGATCGGACGGGTGCTTCCACTCGTTCTGGGAACTGCCTTGGCGGGAAATGCCGGCCGACGGCTCGTGCAGATCGGGCTCCATGGTCTTGCTCATCGTGCTCTCTGCTCCGCGTCGCCGGTGTCGTGCAGCCCGGCCAACCCGCCCGGATGCGCGACGTCTTCCATGAAGTTGATGAGGTCTTCGGCCGACTTGACCTCGCTGCGATCGGCGGTGAGCGCGACCTTGCCGCGATCCAGCACCACGAAGCGATCGGCGATGTCGAAGACATGATGGATGTTATGGCCGATGAACAGGATCGAGCGGCCGCTCGCCCGCACCTGGCGCACGAAATGGAAGACCTTGGCGGTCTCGGTCAGAGACAGCGCCGTCGTCGGCTCGTCGAGGACGATCAGTTCCGCCTGCTTGTAGATGGCGCGCGCGATCGCCACGCCCTGGCGTTCACCGCCCGAAAGCTGGCCGACGATCGAATGCGGCGTGAACACTTTCGAGGTGAAGCCGATCTCGCGCATCAGCCGGCTCGCTTCCTCGATTTCCTTGCCGACCTTCAGCCAGCCGAAAGGGCCGGTGAGTTCGCGGCCCATGAAGATGTTGCGGACGATCGTCTGCTGCACGGCCAGCGCCCGGTCCTGGAACACCGTTTCGATGCCGGCCTCGCGCGAACGTGCCGCATTCCATCCGGTCACCGGCTTGCCGCGGATGAGGATCTCGCCGCTGGTCGGCTTGACCACACCGGAGAGGATCTTGATCAGCGTCGACTTGCCGGCGCCGTTGTCGCCGATGAGGCCGACCACCTCGCCGCGATCGACGCTGAGATTGACCCCGCCAAGTGCGTAGACATGGCCGTAGGACTTAGCGATATCGCGCAGTTCTATGAGACGTTCGGCCATAGCATCCTCGCTTGATTGTCTGGCGCCAGCCTTCTCGCCGGCTGCCCCGCCGACCGGGGCCTGATCCCGGCCGGCGGCTTGGGAGGTCAGCGCAGCGCCTGCTTGGCGAGTTCTGCGACGATCTCGTAATTTTCGGGCGTGACGAAACCGGCGCCGGTGTCGACATTCATCGGCGCCAGACCCAGCACCACCTGCTGGCACAGGCTGAGGATCGGCAGATAGCCCTGCAGGAATGGCTGCTGGTCGGCCGTCAATTGCACCCAGCCCCCCTTGAAGCCCTCGACGATCTGCGGGCTGGTGTCGAAGCCGAAGTTGAAGATATCGCCAGGCTTTCTGCCAGCTGCCTGCATGTAGGTGGCGACATTGCCGAGCATCTGTCCGCCGGGATAGCCGACGGCCTTGACATCAGGATTGTTGAGCAGCGCTGCCGTAAGCACCGGTATCGCCAGATTGGGGTCGGAAGCCCATTCGCCGCTCGGCGGCGACGACAGCTGGATGACTTCGACGCCCGCCTCCTTCAAGGCCGCCACCGTGCCACGCTCACGTGCGCCGCGGCTCTCGTTCTCGAACGGGCCGATCATGATCGCCTTGTCGCCGGCCTTCAGCTTACCGAGCTTGAACGCTTCGGCACCGAGTGCACGGCCCTGCTGTTCCTGCTGCGCGCCGACATAGCCGCCACCGAACGCCGCCGTCACCTTCGGCACCGGGACGTTCTGGTACATCATCTTGATGCCCTCCTTATGCGCCTCTTCGGCGAGCGGCATGATCGCGGCGTCGCCCGGATGGCCCATCATGGCGATGCCCTGGGGCTTGACCGCGACCGCTTCGCGCAATTGCTGCACCATCTTCTCCGCGTCCCACTGGGAGAAGATGTAGTCGACCTTGGGCCCGAGATCGGCCGCCGCCTGCTTGGCGCCATTGTAGACGATGGTGCCGAAGGCGTCGCCCTCGGCGCCGCCGACGAAGAAGCGGATGTGGACGTCCTTGCACCATTGGGCGTCGAGCGCCTGCGCCGGCAAGGTGAAGATTGCAGCGGTAAGCGCCGTGGCTGCCGCCACGACGGTCGTGCGCAGAAGTGTCGTTCTGATCGCGATGCTCATGCACGTTCCTCCCATTGTTTTCCTCGTCACCCGAGGGGCCTTTGAACGATTGCTTTGGCAATGCCACTTGCGGCCGGTTCCTCCCGCCGACCGATCCTCACGCCGGATTTGGCAGGTAGCTCGCACCTCCCCGGCATAGTTTGAGATACTCCAGGGCGCGTGCCTGCCCGGTGATCTCGAGGTCGCCGCGATAGACCGGGTCGTGCCAGCCTTCGATGTCGATGGCGCCCTTGTACCCGGCCAGCCTGAGTTCACTGATAACCCGGGTCCAGTCGCTATCGCCGAAACCGGGCGTGCGCATCTGCACGAAGGGCAAGCGGCCGAACACGCCGTGCTCGCGGATGACGTCCCAGCGCACAGTGGCGTCCTTGCCGTGGACATGAAAGATGCGGTGCGCCCATTTGCGGATCTGCGGCATCGGATCGATCAGGTAGACGAGTTGGTGGCAGGGCTCCCATTCGAGACCGAGATTGTCGTTGGGCAATTCGTTGAACATCAGCTCCCAGGCATCCGGATTGTGGGCGATGTTCCAGTCTCCGCCGGCCCAATTGCCGTCCATGGCGCAATTCTCGAAGGCGATGCGCACGCCCTTGTCGGCGGCGCGTCTGGCCAGTTCGCCCCAGACCTCGCGATAGCGCGGCAGGCTGTCGGTCAGCGGTTTCCCGCGGATGCGGCCGGTAAAACCGCTGACCAGCCTGGTGCCGAACAGATGGGCGTTGTCGATGACCGTTTTCCAGGCCTCGAGCACGCCGCGATCGGTGTCGCCGCTCTCGAGCGGATTGCCGAACACGCCGATCGAACTGACGGTCACGTCGGCATCGCCGATCGCCTCTTCAATCTCTCCGGCGAGCCGCGCCAGATCCTTGCCGCCGAGCGTCTGCCAGAAGAAGGGCTGGATGCTCTCGAAGCCGAGCGGCAGGATTTGCCTGATATAGGCGGCCGGGTCTTCTAGATTGGCCCGCACCATGGTGCCGATCCTGATGTCGAGAAGCGGGTTCGGCATGGTCATCCTTCCTGCGATGCGATGTTCACGCGACGACCGGTCTCGGCGCTCTCGATCGCCGCGAAGACCATGGCCAGGCTCTTGATGTTGTCCGAGCCCCGTGTCTCCGGCGCGGTGCCGGTTTCCACGGCTTGCACGAAGTCGGCAATGACGCCGAGATGCCCGCCGATACGGTCGGACGGATCGAGGGGAGGCACTGTCACCGGCCCGACCTTGTCGATCAGGCCCTCGCGCTCCGGCAGCACGACTTCCGCCTTCACCTCGTCATGGCCGTCCCAGATCAGGCTGCCGCGCTCACCGACGATACGCCAGCTGCCCTCCCAACTGGTGCGAAAGCCGTCGGCGCACCAGCTGCCCCGATAGGTGAACATCCTGTTTCGGCCGAGCCCGAAAGTGGCGCTTGCCGACGACCCTTGCCGATACCAGGAATTGGCCGGCTCCCATTCCTGGCAATAGACATCGGCAGGTTCGCCGTTGACCATGTAGCGAGCGGCATCGAAGGTGTGGATCGCCATGTCGAGCAACAGCACGTGGCGCATCTCTTCGCGAAAACCGCCAAAGTGCGGCGCCACGAAAAAATCCGCGTGGATGCTGGTCGGCGCGCCGATGGCGCCTGAATCCAGAAAGCGGCGGATGCGCCGGACATTGGCGACATAGCGGCGGTTCTGAACGACGGCGTGGACGCGGCCGGCGCGCCGCGCGGCGTCGACGATGGCGCGGGCGTTGGCCGGACTGTCGGCGAGGGGCTTTTCCGTCAGCAGGTGACAGTGATGGGCAAAGGCCGAATTGGCCACCTCGCGGCGGGCGGCCGGAACGACCACGTCGAACACCGCATCGGCTTTGGTCTGATTCAGAATGACGTCGAGATCGGTGCCGATCGCGGCCCCGGCAAGGTCGTATTCGCGGGCTCGCTGGCGTGCCCTGTCGGCGTCGAGGTCGACGAGACCGGCAATCCTGATTTCAGGGGACTGACGGGCGGCCTCGAGCCACGTTTTGCTCATGGCTCCGCACCCGACCAGGACGACATGCAGCATCCGGCGCTCCTCCGCCAACCCCTCCCGGTTGGCATTCACGGTCCTTCCGTAAACGTTTACGATGACACACCCGAAGGCGTAGAATGTCAACCGGATTTGTGGGCCGTTCGTCTGAGTGGCCTTGGCCGCGAGGTCCGCTAATGTTAGCGGGAACGGAAGGGGATTGGTCTTGGCATCCAGCATTCACGATCTTGCGCGTCATTTGAATATTTCGATCGGCACGGTGTCGCGCGCGCTCAATGGGCGCGCCGATGTCAATGCCGAGACGCGGCAGCGCGTGCTCGATGCGGCCCGCCTGCTCAACTATTCACCCAACCAGTCGGGCAGGAACCTGCGCCGAGGCACCACCCATGCCGTCGCGTTCATGCTGCAGCCCCACCCGGGCGATCAGCAATATGGCGAGCCGTTTTTCATTCCGTTCCTGAGCGGGCTGCAAGCGGCACTGGCCGAGCACGGGCTCGACCTGATCATCGTCATGGGCGCGCCCGCCGATTATCAGCAGGAGCGCCTGCGACGGGTCGTCGAGACACGCCGCGCCGATGCCGTGCTGCTGGCCTGGACCCGGCGTGAGGACGATCGCATCGACTATCTCAGCAGGGCCGGCTTTCCCTTTGCGACGCTTGGCCGAAGCCAGTCCGGTGACGAGACCTATCCCTCGCTCGACCTCGATTTCGAGAAGGCGGGCGCCGACGCAGTCGACCGCCTGGTTGCACGCGGCCACCGCCGCATCGCCGCCATCCGGCCGTCACTCGACCTCAACTTCGGCTATCTGTTTCTTGACGGCTATCGCAAGGCGCTGCGGCGGCACGGCATCCACATCGATCCCGAGCTGATCGCCGACGGCTTCATCAACGAAGCCGGCGGCTACGCGGTGACGCCGCAAGTCATGCGCTCGAAGGATCCGCCGACAGCGATCATCTTCAACAATGACGCGATGGCGCTCGGCGGCTGCAAGGCGCTTGCCGAGATGGGGATCATGCCCGGTCAGGGCATCGCGGTGATGGTCATCGTCGATACGCCGCTCTGCCGCTATTTCTCCCCGGCGCTGACCGCTTTCCGCCCGGCATTGGAGCCGATGGGACGGCGGCTCGGCGAAATCCTGCTCGCCTCGCTGCCCGCTTTCGCCGGGCCCACGGGGCCGCAGACCATCAGGGAGGTCTGGCCGCTGGAACTGGTCGCGCGCGACAGCGATTGACCACACGCCTGTGTCCGCCATCCGCATTTGCCGGCTTTCATAGCGAAGTGGCATCTTGAATAGTAAGCACGCTTATTATATGTATCGCTCATGGTTTCAGATGGCATCGATAGATTGGGATTTTTGATCCACGACGTGCAACGCCTGATGCGCAAGCGCTTCGAGGCGCGCGCCAGCGGGCTCGGCCTGTCTTCGGCGCAATGGCGGCTTCTGGTCCGCGTTGCCAAGGAGGCGGGCGTTGCACAGGCGCGGCTCGCCGAACTGCTCGAAATCGAGCCGATCAGCGTTTCACGCCTGGTCGATCGGATGGAGGAGGGCGGCTGGATCGAACGCCGCTCCGACGCGACCGACCGGCGCGTGCGCATGATCTTCCCGACCGAGAAGGCGAATGCGGCTTATGCGGACGTCAAGAGCCTTGCTGGCGAGGTCTATGAGGAATCGCTCAGCGGCGTTTCGCCGGAAGACCGGCGCATTCTGATCCGGGCGCTGGATGTAATCGTGCAAAATCTGACGGACAGCGAAGCTTCGTCGCTTGAAAAGATCAAGAGTGCGGAAGGTGCGGCAGCATGAACGCGGTAGCCAAGGTAGAAGAAAACGCTCCCAAGGTGGAGATGGAAGCGCCGGTCCAGCCGGCATCAACCCCGGTCGCGGTCGCTCCTCCCGTGCAACCCGCGCCGGCGCCGAAGAAGAAGCGCCGCATCGGCCGCTTCTTTTTGATGTTCGCCTTGCCGGCGGCATTGATCATCGGCGGCGGCTATGTCTGGGTGACGGGCGGGCGCTACCAGGAAACGGAAAACGCCAATCTGCAGCAGGCCAAGGTGTCGATCGCCTCTGATACGGCCGGTCGTATCGTCCAGGTCGCCATAACGGACAACCAGACGGTCAAGCAGGGCGATCTCCTGTTCGCCATCGACCCCGAACCCTACCGGATCGCGCTCGCCCAGGCGGACGCCGCGGTTGCTACCGCGCGCCTCAATGTCGAGCAGTTGCGCGCGGCCTATAGCCAGGCGCTGTCGCAGCAGAAGTCCGCTGCCAGCGAGGTCGACTATGCGCAGTCGCAATTCGATCGCGCCGCCGATCTTGCCCAGAAGGGCATCAACGCCAAGTCGTCGCTGGATCAGGCCAAGAACGATCTCGACAAAGCCAGGCAGCAACTGGCTGTTGCCGAGCAAGGCATCATCAGCGCCAAGGCGGCACTCGGCGGCAACCCGGACATCGAAACCGACAAGCATCCGACGGTGATGTCGGCGCTCGCGGCGCGCGACAAGGCTGCCTATGATCTGGAGCAGACCACCGTGAAGGCGCCTGCCGATGGTGTCGTCTATCAAGCCGCGTCCTTCAAGGTCGGCCAGTATGTCGGCTCCGGCACACCGTTGTTTGCGCTGGTCGAGACCGGCGACACCTGGGTTGACGCCAATTTCAAGGAAACCCAACTGACCAACATGAAGCCGGGCCAGAAGGCGGAGATCGTGGTCGATACCTATCCGGGCAGGACCTTCGAGGCGACGGTCAGGGCTATCGGTGCCGGCACCGGCGCGGACTTCTCGCTGCTGCCCGCCCAGAACGCCACCGGCAACTGGGTCAAGGTCACCCAACGCATCCCGGTGCGCCTGGAACTGACCGACCCCGACGCCAAGATGGCGCTGCGCACCGGCATGAGCGCCTCTGTTACGGTCGATACGGGCGTCGCGCGTGGCTGGCCGTCGATCTTCGGTCACGCTACGGCCGGCGAGCCCGCGAAGTAGTCGGCAGAAGCCCGCGGAGACCAGGCGGGTGAAAGCGAGTTGAAGGATTGGTCTGACGGGAGGGGTGGGAAGGATCAGCGTTTGGGCCGAGCCGCGTGGCAGCCGTCCAAAATCTGAAATCTTCGACACGGACCTGTCGGTCCTCAGGTTTCCGGGCGGCAGGCATCCGCTCATCAGAGACTTTCAGTCGATGTAACCCCCACATCGATAATCGCGTCCCACCGCGACGAAGGTCTCTCAACGGAAGGCTTTGCCGCCCGGAAACCCGTTGTACACGTTTCTGTTACCTTCTGGAAGTTCTGCGCCATGAGCACGTCCGAACCATTCAAAGAAGTGCCGCATCGTGGCCTGATCACGGTCGCGCTCATGCTGGCGACGGTCATGCAGGCGCTCGACACCACCATCGCCAACGTCGCGCTGCCGACCATGACCGGCGATCTCGGCGCCTCGCCCGACAACATCAACTGGGTGCTGACCTCCTACATCGTCGCCGCCGCCATCATGACGCCTGTCACCGGCTGGCTCGCCGACCGTTTCGGCCGCAAGGAACTGTTCCTGACGGCGGTGGTTGGCTTCACCATCTTCTCGATGTTGTGCGGCGTGGCGTGGAGCCTGGAAACCATCGTGCTTTTCCGGCTGATGCAAGGTGTGTTCGGCGCCGCGATCGTGCCGCTGTCGCAGACCTTCCTGCTCGACATCAACCCCAAGGAGCGCCATGGTCAGGCGATGGCAATATGGGGCGCCGGCATCATGCTGGGACCGATCCTCGGCCCCACGCTCGGCGGCTGGCTGACCGAGAACTTCAACTGGCGCTGGGTGTTCTTCATCAACCTGCCGGTCGGCATCGTCGCCTTTCTTGGCATGGCGGCCTATCTGCCGGCGGTTGCCCGGCGGGTGCGCAGCTTTGATTTCTTCGGCTTTGCCATGATATCGCTCGGCGTCGGCGCCCTGCAGCTGATGCTCGATCGCGGTGGCGAGGTTGACTGGTTTTCCTCGGTCGAGATATGGATCGAGCTCGGTCTTTCGCTCACCGGCTTCTGGGTGTTCATCATCCACACGATGACATCGGAACATCCGTTTATCGATCCGAAGATTTTCCTCGATCGCAATTTCGTCACCGGGCTGGCGTTCATCTTCGTCATGGGCGTGCTGATCCTGGCCTCGATGTCGCTGCTGCCGCCGATGCTGTCGACCATCTTCGGCTATCCGACGGTCACCATCGGCATCGTCATCGGGCCGCGCGGTGTCGGCACCATGATTTCGATGCTCGTCGTCGGGCGCATCATGGGCAAGGTCGATGCCAGGATTCTCGTCGTCATCGGTTTCCTCCTGACCGCGCAGTCGCTCTACACCATGGCAAGCTTCACCCCGCAGATGGATAACTGGCTGATCCTCAGCTCCGGCGTGATCCAGGGCCTCGGCATGGGCATGGTGTTCGTGCCGCTGTCGACGGTTGCCTTCGCCACGCTCGACGCCCGCTACCGCACCGATGCAACCTCGCTGTTCAGCCTGGTGCGAAATCTTGGCTCGTCGATCGGCGTGTCGGTCGTGACCGTGCTGCTGGTGCGCAACACGCAGATCAACCACGCCGAGCTTTCAACCTTCATCAACCCGTTCAATCCCAATCTCTGGGCGGTCTCGCCGGCGGCCGCCGGCGGCGACCCGACGGCACTGTCGCAGGTCGACCGCATGGTCAATCTGCAGGCGATGATGATTTCCTACGTCAACGACTTCAAAATCCTGATGATCATGACGCTGGCCGCCATCCCGTTCGTCTTCCTGCTGCGCAAGCCGAAAACAGCGCCGGCCGGCGGCGCGCCTGCCGCTCATATGGACTGATGTAGCGGCTGCTCGTCAGCGGATGTCCGCTGCCGGCGATGTCTTTGCTACCTGCCGAGCACCAGCGACCAGTAGCGCAGGTTGGGGTCGCGGCCGTCACGGACATAGGCAAGTCCGAAGCGGTTGAAGTCCGGATCGAGTATGTTGCGCCGGTGTCCCTGCGAATGCATCCAGATATCGAACAGCTTCTGTTGGTCGAAACGGCCGGCCGCGATGTTCTCGGCCGCGGCACCGTGCACGCCATTGTCCCTCATGCGCGAGGCGAAATCCTTGCCCCAGCCGGTGGTGTGGCTCATGTTTTCACGCTGCGCCATGTAGCCGGCCTGCTGCAATGCTGCTTGCTCCAACTGCGCGTCCGGGGTCAGCGGGCCGCGCCCGGCCGTGGCGCGCAGGCTTGCCAGCGTGCCGGTTGCCGAGGAGGAAACCCCGGCGCCTTGCCCTGTCGGCAGCGAGACGGTGCTGCAGGCGGCAAGCCCAAGCAAGGCCGCCAGGCCAGCCGCCTTGAGCCCAGCCGCCTTGAGCCAGGTGCGCCTGTTCAAGTTCGCGATCTGATCGCAATCGATTTTCGAAGTGGTCATGCGTGCCTGACTCGGTCCCGATCATGGCTTTTGCCGGGCAGGCGGTGAAAAATCTCGATCGAAGCGGCCCCTAGTTCACAAGCGTGATGAGGCGGCTGGAGTACATCTCTCGATTTCCGAACACCGCCGTGCAGTCGGTCTTGATGGAAGAGTTGCCTGTCATCTGCACGGTCAAGCCAACAAGCCTCAGGCAGTCCCCCTGACCACTCATGTCCGAATTGCCGGCAAACGAAACGGCCGCGTCAGGCGCATAGACGAATCCGCTAATCACGGAATTTGCGCCGCCATTCAGGGTCAAGGCCGAAACGTTCCCGCGGCTCTGGAAGATGGTGATGCCGGCGTAAGGTCCGCTGGTGGGCGGGGAAAGGTTCACCTTTTCATTGGCATTTATGATGATCTGTGCCCCTTCCGTGAGGAATATGGTTACGCCCTGGCCGCTCAGGCTGCCATTCCCGCCCGGCTTCAGGGTGACGCCGCGCAAGATGTAGACGCCCGGGTTGAACGTGATGTTTCCTGACAATGTCTTGTCGCAATAGGTGCCGGGCGACAGCGTGTAGGTTTTGCCGTTCGGCACCGGCAGGCAAAGTGTGTAGGGGGGAGGGACGATGTCGGCCAGGGGATCGAAGGACGCATATTGATGTTCGAGCGGCGTGCCGCAGGTGAGATTGGCAGCGGGCGGAGAAAGCCCGGAAGTGCCACCGACGGCCGATACGCAGCCCGCCGAGACCTGCGCGGAACCGCCCCTGCTGACGGCATCGGACGCGTCCGAGTTTGCCGCGATCACGCAGTTGCTCATGGCGACATCGGTCGAGCCTTGCAGGCTCACCGCCGCCGACGCATGCGGATCGAGCGCCAGCACGCAGGCCTGGGCGCCCGGGTGCATCTTGACCGTCGCCGACCGGTGAGCTGGCCAGGGGGCAGCGCCGTTGATGAAGCTCGGACGGTTGATGCCGGACGACAGCGAGATGTAATAGGCGCTCGGATCGCCGCTGGCGGTGGCCGAAAAGGCGGAAACGCTGTCTGAATATTCCTGTTGGTCGGCAATGCTCAAATTGGCTGCGAAGAATGTCAGCCCAAGCCCCTGGACATCGTTCGCGCTCATGCTGGGCAGGTATTTGGTGCCGACGGCAAGGCCAGCCGCGTCCAGCGAGTTCTGCAGTTGCGCGGCGTCATCGCTCGTGCCCGTCAGGTCGAGGGTGCCGGCGACGACAGCCATTATCGGCAGCAAGGCTACGGCGGTCGCCATGGCGAAATTGCCGCGTTCGCAAGACCAGAAGCCCTTCAATGTGAACATCGCCCCTCGCCAACGTTTGTAAAGCTCAGGTGATACGCTCTGGGTCTCTACGAGTAATTTAAGCAATAGCTAAAATGCATGGATTCTAAAATGAACTCAGTGGTTCGCCAGACGATGACCGCTCAGCAAACCTTATGAGACGCGGGCGACAATCCCGGGAAGATCGGCTATCATGCGAGCGTTCTTGAAGTGGCAGCTACGGGCAGCCACCCTAGGCGGTGACCGCCCCCCGAGAAAAACGGAGGAAGGTTATGGCCGGGTTTCATGTCATGGCGGACGCGTACGGGATGCATGTGCAACCAGCGGTCCGCCGAATTTCCACGGCGGACCTCTGGGACGCGCTCAGGCTTGGCGCCGAGGACTTCTGGGCCAAGCCCTCGCATTACGTGTTCCTGTGCCTGATCTATCCGGTCGCCGGCCTGATCCTGACGCAGTGGACGTCCGGCTCCAACGCCATCCAGCTCGTCTATCCCTTGATGTCGGGCTTTGCCCTGGTCGGGCCGTTCGCCGCGATCGGACTCTATGAGATCAGCCGCCGGCGCGAGCTCGGCATGAACACCAACTGGCGGCATGCGCTCGATGTTCGCCATTCATCGGCGCTGCCCTCGATAGCGGTTATCGGCATCATGCTGTTCGCGCTGTTCCTGTTGTGGCTGTTCACGGCGCAGTCGATCTACACCAGCCTTTTCGGCGGCGAGCCGCCGGCTTCGGTCGGGGCCTTCCTGCGCGATGTGCTGACGACCAGCAAGGGCTGGAGGCTGATCCTTCTCGGCAACGCGGCCGGCCTGGTCTTCGCGGTGGTTGTGCTGGCGACCACGGTCGTTGCTTTTCCGCTTCTGCTCGATCGGGATGTCGGCGCCGTTTCGGCGATAGAGACCTCGGCGCGCGCGGTCATGGCAAATCCGCTGCAGATGGCGCTATGGGGCCTCATCGTCGCGGTGCTGCTGGTGATCGGCTCGATCCCGCTGTTTGCCGGTCTCGCCGTCGTCATGCCGATCCTCGGCCACGCGACCTGGCATCTCTACCGCAAGGTGGTCGAGCCGGCCCAGATCCGGCCGCTGCGCCGGCCGATGTGACGCTTCAGCGCTGCGCGTCGGTCGCCATCTTCAGCGCCAGCGCCGTCAGCACGGTTCCCATCATCCAGCGCTGGATGACCAGCCACAGCGGGCGTCCGGCGAGGAAGGTGGCGATCGAGCCGGCCGTCAGCGCGATGACGGCGTTGACGCTGAGGCTGATCGATATCTGCGTCGCGCCCAGCACCAGAAGCTGCGACAGGACATGGCCCTTGCCGGGGCTGATGAACTGCGGCAGCAGCGACAGATAGAGAACGGCCACCTTGGGATTGAGCAGATTGGTCATCAATCCCATGGCGAACAGCTTGCGCGGCCGGTCCTTCGGCAGGTCGCGCACCTGGAATGGCGAGCGTCCGCCCGGTTTCACGGCCCGCCAGGCCAGCCACAAGAGGTAGAGTACGCCGGCAAAGCGCAGCACATCATAGGCATAAGGCACCGCGATCAGCAGCGCCGTGATGCCGAACGCGGCCGACAGCACGTAGAACAGGAATCCGACCGCAACCCCGCCAAGCGAGATCAGTCCGGCCTTCGGCCCTTGCGACAGTGAGCGCGAGATCAGATAGATCATGTTCGGACCCGGCGTCAGCACCATGCCGAGGCAGACCAGCGCGAAGGCGAGATGGTTGGCGGTATCGGGCATTGTTCGTTCCCCAGCCTGCCGCGATGGATGAGAGACCATGCGAGCGGCCAATCTGTGCCTGTCACCGCAGGCGCCCGCAAGGGCTTGACGGCGCCGGGCGTTGCGCCAGGGGAACGAACTCGGGTTAGCCGACGACGCGCAGGTTCGACAGCTCGTTGCCGATTTCCTTGAAATCGTTTGCCAGGCTGGCGCCGGTCGCATTCCAGAACAGCTTCGCCGGTTTGCTCGGATCCGTCGCATCCTTGCGGAAGCGCGAATTCGACGAGCAGGATTTCAGCGCATCGATCGCCAGCTTGTCGCTGGCCTTGGTCGTCGACAGGTCGAGCGCCACCGTCATCACCATGATGTTGGCTGCCTTGGCGTTGTTGCAGAGCGTGGCCATCTGCTCGTTGAGGGCATTGGTGTAGTTGCCGTTCGAATAGTCGAACTGACCGATGGCGCTCGATGTGCCCATGAACAGGCGTCCGACCGAGGTGCCGTTGTAGCCGGGGTTGAGGTAGCCGAAGGACGCGTAGGTCGATTTCGAATTGGCGGGGTCGGAATAGCCCAGCGAGGATGGCGTATAATAGGTGTTGGCGCCGTCGGTCAGCACGATCACAACCTTGTCGTTGCCTCTTTCGGTTTCCGGGCGCCCTTGCGTGAACGGCTCTCCGCTCGAGACCACCCGCCAGCCCCAGGCCATGCCCTCGGGAACATTGGTGCCGCCATTCGGCTGCATCAGGTCGATCGCCGCCTTGATCGAGGTGAGCCCGTCGGCGACGCTGACATCGGTCAGCGGCGTGATCGGGTTGGTGGTGCAGCTGTAATTCGGCCCGTTGCCGGCAGGCAGTGCCGGCGCATCGATCGGCCGCGGCTGGAAATATTTGGCCATGTTGCGCAGCCGCGATTGGCCGCTGCTGCTTGATGGATCGTCGTTCCACCAGCTGTTGATGGCACCATAAGTTACCGGTGCGGCCTCGTCGGGGTCCTGGGTGAGTCTCCAGTGATTGCCGGGTTCGTCGGGCGCGAACATCGGCACGAACATCGTTGCCGGATCGCCGACCCCGATGCCGGTGTTGGCCGAGCCACCGGACGGCGTGGCGTCGTTGATATTGTAAGGGTAGGGCCGTGCCTCGACGCAGCCTTGCCAACTGGCGAACGGACCGTAGGAATCGACATAGTCATATTCGTTGTGGCTGCTTTTGCAGGTGTTGTTCGAATTGTATGCGTCGCAGACCACGCGCTTGCTATTGACGACACGCTCGTGGTTGGTGACGACCTTCATGTCGCGATAAAGCGAAAACCGGGTCAGCATCTGGCCTTCCTCGGTTCCCCAGCCGGTGCCACGCTTGTACCAGATGCCGTTGGTCTGCTGGGCGTATTTGTTGGCGCCGTTCAGCGTCGACCAGTCGAAATTCTCGTTCGATACCGGCGACAGACCCTCGGTGTCCATCCACGAGGCGTTGCCGTTGCCGGGGCCGACATTGACGGAGGCGGCAAAGGGCACGAGGCCGAATTGCACCGGCCTGTCGACCTGCTTGATCATCGCGGCCTGCTGGGCAAGCGTGTCGACCAGTTGCTTGGCCGCTGTTTTGAGCAGATCGATGCGCTTTTGTCCTGAGCCGGTGCCGGGCGTGACCATCGATCCGGAATTGTCGAGCACCAGGGCAACCTCCAGCGTATTTTTCAGCCGTACTTCCGAGCATGCAGTGAAACCGATATCGGTTTCGCCGGTGCCGCCGAGCAGTATCTTCGCCGTCGGCAGGAAATAAGGATCGTAGGTCAAGGTGCTGCAAATCTTCATTGTTCCGCCGCCAGCGGTGCTGCTGGGCAATGTGAGATTGAGCGTCGCCTTGGCGGGATCGATGCTGTTCAAATTGGCGTTGAAAAAGTCGAGCGCGTAGGCTCTCAGCTGATCGTCGGTGGCGCCTTCCGTCAGCCGGCGGGCCGTGGCGAAGTTGGCGGCGTCGAGCGCGTTCATCACCATCTGCTTTTCACGGTTCATTTCCGTGAAATCGACCGCGATCGCCAGGCCGCCCATCAGAGGCACCATCGCCACAGCCGTCATGAGAGCATAGTTGCCGCGCCTGTCGCGGCGGAACTGACGCCAGATTTCAAACATGCTTGCAGCGGCCCCCGCCGACGGATTCTCGGCCGGCGCCAGCTTTCCACAAAACGCTGAAGGACGGGTTTGGGAAACCGCTCTATTGCTTGGTCGGCGCTTCACCAACCGCTAACCAATCAAGGCCGCGGCTTGCGCCGCAATTCGCGCCGATCAAGGCGAAAGCTGGTGACAGCATGGGCCGGTTCGGATAATTCGAACCGGCCGCGGGGAACCGTCGGCCGCTGTAACCGCAACGATCACACTGAAGGAAACGGCATGGCGGATTCGCCTGAAATCGTCGGCTCGCTCGAAGACGTCTCGAAAGCCTATTCGGCAATTTTTTGCGATGTCTGGGGGGTGGTGCACAATGGCGAATGGCATTTTCCGGCAGCCGCGGCTGCGCTGGCGGCGGCAAGGGCGGA
This sequence comes from Mesorhizobium sp. CO1-1-11, assembly GCF_020164995.1. Taxonomy (NCBI): domain Bacteria; kingdom Pseudomonadati; phylum Pseudomonadota; class Alphaproteobacteria; order Hyphomicrobiales; family Phyllobacteriaceae; genus Mesorhizobium; species Mesorhizobium sp. CO1-1-11. The sequence continues at coordinate 323,388 of NZ_JAIUHE010000002.1, read as the reverse complement.
CGGCACTCCTGTCGTTCTGATCACCAATTCGCCGCGCCGCAGCGCCGATGTCGTGGAGCAGATGAGCGTGATCGGCGTCCCGCTATCAGCCTATGACCGTGTGGTGACCTCGGGCGACGTGACCCGTGATCTGATCGCGGAGGGCCCGCGCAAGGTCTTCCACATCGGCGCCGACCGCGATCTGACCCTTTATGACGGCCTCGATGTAGAACTCGTCGAGGAGTTCGAGGCCGCCGGCGTCGTGTGCACCGGACTGTTCGACGACGAGGTCGAAAAACCCGACGACTATACGGAACTGCTGCGCCGGTTGCGCGCCAGGAACCTGCCGTTCATCTGCGCCAATCCCGATATCATGGTGGAACGCGGCGAACGGATCATCTGGTGCGCCGGCGCGCTCGCGCGCGACTACGCGCAGCTCGGCGGTCGCACGCTGATCGCCGGAAAACCCTACGCGCCGATTTACGAGGTCGCGATGAAGGAGGTGGCCGAGATCCTCGGCCGGTCGGTTGAGCGTTCGCGAATACTGGCAATCGGCGACGGCATGATGACCGACGTCAAGGGCGCTGCCGACAATGGTTTCGACGTCCTCTATGTCTCTGGCGGCATTCATGCCCGCGACTATGGCGATCCATCCCGGCCGGATCCGGCAAAGCTCGGGCTCTTCCTGGAGCGGCACGGCTATCGTCCGGTGGCCGTGATCGCAAGACTGCAGTAGGTGGCAATGGTGGCGTTCCAGCATCTTACGACAACCGCGCCGCTGCCCGCCGATCTGCGAGGGGGCGTGGTCGCGATCGGCAATTTCGATGGCGTCCACCGCGGCCATCAATCCGTGCTCGAACGGGCATTGGCGGAGGCCGTGCGGCGTGGCGTACCGGCCCTGGTGCTGACCTTCGAACCGCACCCGCGAACGGTTTTCAGGCCTGATCTGCCGCTTTTCGTGCTGACGCCGCCGCCGATGAAGGCGCGCCTCCTGTCGCTGCTGGGCTTTGCCGCGCTCGTCGAGCAGCCCTTCACGCGCGACTTCGCCTCGCTGTCGGCGGAAGCCTTCGTCACCGATGTGCTGGAGAGGGCGCTGGGCATTACCCACGCCGTGACCGGTTTCGATTTCCATTTCGGCAAGGACCGCCAGGGCGGGCCGGCTTATCTGATGGCTGCCGGCGAGCGCCACGGCTTCGGTGTTACCCTCGTCGACGCCTTTCGCGACGAAGGCGCCGAGGTGGTTTCGTCGAGCCGCATCCGTGCCTTGCTTTGCAAGGGCGAGGTGGCCGAGGCCGCCGGTCTGCTTGGCTATCGCTTTACGGTGGAAAGCGAGGTTGTCGGCGGCCAGCAACTCGGGCGAACGCTCGGCTTTCCCACAGCCAATATGAGGCTTCCGGCGGAAGCCACGCTCAAGGAAGGGATCTACGCCGTCCGCTTCCGTCGCGCGGACGGTACGCTGCACGACGGCGTCGCCAGCTTTGGCCGCCGCCCGACCGTCGACGACAATGGCGCGCCGCTCCTGGAAACCTTCGTCTTCGATTTTTCCGGCGATCTCTATGGCGAGACTTGCGAGGTGTCGTTCTTCGGCTTCCTGCGCAGCGAGATCAAGTTCGACGGGCTCGACGCATTGGTCGTGCAGATGAAGCGCGATGAAGCCGAGGCCCGCGCGCTGCTTGGCGGCGTCAAGCCGCTCTCCGGCCTGGACGCCGCGGTGGCGTTCTGAAGCATGATCCCGAAAGGGGAAACGAGTTCCTATTTCTTCAACGCAAGGCCGACGGCGATGAAGGTCCAGCCCTGGAAGATCAGGTCGATCGCCAGGAACAGTCCGAGCACCCACAGGCTGTTGACCGGCCAGCCCATGGCGATGATCAGGCCCGCGAGCACGCTGATGACGCCCGCCGCGACAATCCAGCCCCAGCCGCGCTCCGGACGGTGGCTGTAGCCGACCCAGGCCCGCAGCGCGCCGGAAGCTACGAGCGCGATGGCCAGCAGGAAGGTCAGCACCGCCGAGGCGAGCAGCGGATTGTCGAAAGCGAAGAACCCTGCGACCGCATAAAGCAGTCCGCTGAGCAGCCAGTAGAAGAAGCGGCCCCAGGTCTTGACCCCGAAAGCATGCATGATCTCGATGATGCCGGCCACCAGCATCAGCCATCCGACAACGTAGACGGAAGCCACCGTGGCGATGAACAGATTGCCGAAGGCTACACCGCCGAGGATCAGCAGCACCACGCCCAGACCGACGAACCATCCCCATTTGTCACGCGTCCGGCCGATCGCGTTCTTCAGAGTATCGCCGTGCAAGGTCATGTCGCCACCTCCATAGAGGACCCCCAGCATGCAGGGAGGTTACCCTCGGCGCCGACCCGCGTCCAGCCGATGGCGGGCGCGATGGTGCAGGCAATGCGCGCTGGATGTCTTGCCCTTAAATCAAATTTTACCAAAGCCTCGTCAAAGCTGTCGCCGCAGGGCAGTTGTATCGTGTTAGTGGAGTGACCATGAGTCAGGTCGGGAAGATTTCTGTAGCCGTGGCTACTGTCGTGCTCGCCATGTCAGGCGCGGCCGAAGCCGGTGATGGCGCTTTCGGCTGGCTGTCCGGCGACTGGTATCTGACGGTCGGCGCGACCGGCCTGGTGGCGCCCAATTTCGAAGGCGGCAAGAAATACATGCTGAGCGCCCAGCCCATCATTTCGCTGGGCAAGGCCGGCCCTGCGGCTCGCTTCACCTCACGCAACGACAATATTTCGCTGGCGCTTGTCGACGACGGCGGCGTCCGTGCAGGCCTGACCGGCAAGTTCCTGTTCTCGCGCGACGACGGCGATGCCGACGAGCTCAGGGGGCTCGACCCGGTCCGCTGGGGCGGCGAGGTCGGCGGCTTCTTCGAATTCTATCCGACGGACTGGATGCGCGCGCGCGCGGAATTGCGGCATGGCATCCGAGCCCATAACGGCTTTGTCGCCGACATCGCCGCTGATGCTTTCTACGACCTGACGCCAACCGTCAGGATCTCGGGTGGCCCGCGCGTGTCGTTCGCCTCGGCGAACTATTTCGATGCCTATTACGGTGTCAACGCGCAGGAAGCCGTGGCCTCGGGCCTGAGCCAGTACAATCCCGGCGGCGGCCTGAAATCCGTCGGCCTCGGTGGCGCGGTGACCTGGAAGGTGACCGATCCGATGACTGCCAGCCTGTTTGGCGAATATTCGCGCCTGGAGGGTCCGGCCGCCGATTCCAGCCTGGTCAGGGAGCGTGGCGACCGCAACCAGTTCATGGTCGGCGTGTCGACCACCTACCGCTTCGACTTCAAGATGTAAGCGAATCGAACGAGACGCTTTATTCCTGCGCTCTTCTCCGCTAAAAGCCCAGCAATGACGAGCTTTTTGCGCCTTCACGCGCCGACGATACGAATTACCAGCCCGGTGTTCCCAGCAGCCTGAAGGCTGTAGGAGCCGCCGGGAATATTGCGCGCGGCCTCTCGCGCTTTTCCAGATCATCAAAGCATGTCGCCCCGAGTGGGCCCCTTTTTGGGAACGGCATGCGTGTAAAATAGAGTTTCACGCCGCAAGCCACGTGGCCCGGCATGCACATGGCAGACCAATGACCGACGAAACCCAATCGACGATCGACTATTCGAAGACCCTTTATCTGCCGCAGACGGAGTTTCCGATGCGCGCCGGCCTGCCCGAGAAGGAGCCGGTGCTGGTCAAGCGCTGGCAGGACATGGACCTCTACCGCAAGCTGCGCGAGAGCGCGGCGGGGCGCACAAAATACGTGCTGCATGACGGTCCGCCCTACGCCAACGGCAACATCCATATCGGCCACGCGCTGAACAAGATCCTCAAGGACGTCATCACCCGCTCATTCCAGATGCGCGGCTACGACTCGAACTATGTGCCCGGCTGGGACTGTCACGGCCTGCCGATCGAATGGAAGATCGAGGAACAATACCGCGCCAAGGGCAAGAACAAGGACGAGGTGCCGGTCAACGAATTCCGCCAGGAATGCCGTGAATTCGCCGCGCACTGGATCTCGGTGCAGGGTGGAGAGTTCCAGCGTCTCGGTGTCATCGGCGACTTCAAGAACCCTTATACGACCATGGCCTTCCACGCCGAGTCGCGCATCGCCGGTGAATTGTTGAAGTTCGCCATGTCCGGCCAGCTCTACCGTGGTTCCAAGCCGGTGATGTGGAGCGTCGTCGAGCGGACTGCGCTCGCCGAGGCCGAGATCGAGTACCAGGATTACGAGTCCGACACGATCTGGGCGAAGTTTCCGGTGGCCAATCTCGTCGTCGCCAGTGTCGTGGACGGGCAGCCGGCGGAGCTCGATCCGGACCTGAGCGGCCGGTCGCTTGACCTGCTGGATGCTCATGTCGTCATCTGGACGACGACGCCGTGGACCATCCCGGGCAATCGTGCCGTCAGCTATTCGCCGCGTGTCGCCTATGGTCTCTACGAAGTGACGGCGGCCGAGAATGCGTTTGGCCCGCAGCCAGGCGAGAAGCTGATCTTTGCCGATGCGCTGGCAGAGGAAAGCCAGGCCAAGGCCAAGGTCATCTTGAAGCGTCTTCACGGCATCAGCGCCGAACAGCTTGGAAATCTTGTGCTTTCGCATCCCTTCAAGGGCCTCGGTGGCGGCTATGAATTCCCGGTTGCGATGATTGCCGGCGACCATGTCACCGACGATGCCGGCACCGGCTTCGTGCACACCGCGCCCGGCCATGGCCGGGAGGACTTTGATGCCTGGATGGACGCAGCGCCCGCGCTGCGCCAACGTGGCATCGACACCGAAATCCCGTTCACCGTCGACGATGCCGGCTTCTTTACCAAGGACGCGCCGGGCCTCGGCCCGGACCGCGAAGGCGGAGCCGCGCGCGTCATCGACGACAATGGCAAGAAGGGCAACGCCAACCAGGCGGTCATCGACGAGCTGATCAAGCGCAACGCGCTGTTCGCGCGCGGCCGGCTGAAGCACAGCTACCCGCATTCATGGCGTTCGAAGAAGCCGGTCATCTTCCGCAACACGCCGCAATGGTTCGTCTACATGGACAAGGACCTCGGCGACGGCACCACGCTGCGGGGCCGCGCGCTGAAGGCCATCGACGAAACGCGCTTTGTCCCGGCCGCCGGCCAGAACCGCATTCGCGCCATGATCGAGGAGCGCCCGGACTGGGTGCTGTCGCGCCAGCGCGCCTGGGGCGTGCCGATCGCCGTCTTCGCCGACGAGGATGGCAATGTGCTGAAGGATGAGGCCGTCAACCGCCGCATCATGGACGCCTTCGAGGCGGAAGGCGCCGACGCCTGGTTCGCGCCCGGCGCCAAGGAGCGCTTCCTCGGCAATCACGATGCCTCCAAATGGAAGCAGGTGATGGACATTCTCGACGTCTGGTTCGATTCGGGCTCGACACATGTCTTCACCTTGGAAGACCGGCCCGACCTGAAGTGGCCGGCCGACGTCTATCTCGAAGGCTCCGACCAGCATCGCGGCTGGTTCCACTCCTCGCTGCTCGAAAGTTGCGGCACCAGGGGCAGGGCGCCTTACGACACCGTCGTCACCCATGGCTTCACCATGGACGAGGATGGGCGCAAGATGTCGAAATCGCTCGGCAACACGGTCGTGCCGCAGGATGTGATCAAGCAGTCCGGCGCCGATATCCTGCGGCTCTGGGTGGTGACGACCGACTATTGGGAAGACCAGCGCCTCGGCAAGAACGTGCTGCAGACCAACATCGACGCCTATCGCAAGCTGCGCAACACCATACGCTGGATGCTGGGCACGCTCGCCCATGACGATGGTGAGGTCGTTCCCCTGGAGACGATGCCGGAGCTTGAGCGGCTGATGCTGCACCGGCTGGCCGAACTCGACGAGGTGGTACGCCAGGGCTACGACGCCTTCGAGTTCAAGCGCATCACACGCGCACTGCTCGATTTCATGGTGGTCGAGCTGTCGGCCTTCTATTTCGATATCCGCAAGGACGCGCTCTACTGCGACGGCCCGTCGAGCGTGAAGCGCAAGGCCTCGGTCCAGGTGGTGCGCCATCTCTTCGACTGCCTGGTGAAATGGCTGGCGCCGATGCTGCCCTTCACCATGGAGGAGGCGTGGCTCGAGCGTCATCCCGATGCGGTGTCGGTGCATCTCGACGAGTTCCCGCAAATCCCTGCGGGTTGGAGGAACGAGGCGCTGGCGGAGAAATGGCGCAAGGTCAGGCAGGTGCGCCGCGTCGTCACCGGCGCGCTCGAGATTGCGCGTGCCCAGAAGGTGATCGGCTCCTCGCTGGAGGCTGTCCCCGTGGTCACGATCAACGATGCGGCGCTCGAGGCGGCGATATCGGACGTCGACATGGCTGAAATGGCCATCACCAGCGATCTCGTCATTGCCCATGGCGAGGCCCCGCGAACCGCCTTCGCCCTCGATGATGTCAAGGGCGTTGCCGTGGTCGTCGAGAAAGCGGAGGATCGCGGCCTGGTCAAATGCGCGCGTTCCTGGCGCTACACCGCCGATGTCGGGCAGGATTCCGAGTTCCCGGATGTTTCGGCACGGGATGCCGCGGTGCTGCACGAACTGAAAGCGCTGGGAAGGCTCTAGTGCCTGTCGCCCAAAGAAGTGCACAAATGCCACGCCGCGCGGGTGCAAACCCGCCCGTGCGTTGCCCTTAACGAGTGGTTGAGGTAAACACGCGAAACTCCGGAAGACAAATTGTCGCCGGATTTCCGTCGCAAGTGCTTGCACGATGGGGACCGGACACAAGGCCGGTGCGATCGAGAGGTTGTCTAGAGTGGGACTTTTTGGCATGACCGAAAGATATAACGCGCGCCTTGCGCTGCTGGCGCCGCTTGTCGCATCGGGCGTCGCTTTGTCCGGCTGCATGGGCTCTCCGACCTACGGCACCGACAAGACCGCCGCCGAGCAGCTGGCCGGCGATCTTACAGGCGCCGTTTCCTTCGCGCCGAAGCGCAAGGACCCGATCGACTACAAGCCACGTCCCACCCTGGTGAAGCCGGCACCTGGCCAGAAGGAAGCGCTGCCTGCCCCGCAGGAAAGCATCCAGACGGCAAACGCCGGTTGGCCCGAATCGCCCGAGCAGCGCCGCGCGCGCCTGCGCGCCGACGCCACCGCACACCAGAATGATCCGGCCTACCAGTCGGAGATCGTCGATGACGTGCAGACGGATCCGGCTTCGGTGAAAAGGGCGATGGAGGAATCAGGATCCAGCCACCCGCCGGCGTGGAAACCCGCCGATTCCGACAAGGGCCGCGCCGCCGAGATCCAGCGCCGCCTTGCCGAGAGCAAGCAGGGCGATCCGAACACGCGTAAATACCTCAGCGAGCCGCCATTGGCCTACCGTGTCGCCTCCGATGCCGCGCCGCAGAACGAACTCGGCGAAGACGAGTACAAGAAAGAACGCGCTCTCAAGGCAAAGGCCGAGGGTAAGAAGGGCGGCTGGTTCGACTGGTTGCAGTAAGAACAAGTCGCCCAGGTCTTGCGGCGGCCTTGGCTCAGTCTCGACGTCCCCTGAAAAAATCCTTCAGCAGCAGGCCTGCTTCGGTCTCGGCCATGCCCGGATAGATGTCGGGCGTGTGGTGGCAGGTCGGAGAGGCGAAGAAGCGCACGCCGTTGACGACGGCGCCGCCCTTTTCGTCGGCCGCACCAAAATAGAGACGGCGCAGCCTGGCGAAGGAGATTGCCCCGGCGCACATGGCGCAGGGCTCCAGCGTGACATAGAGATCGTGGCCGGTGAGCCGCTCGCTCGAGAGTTTGCCGCAGGCTTCACGGATCACCAGCATCTCGGCATGGGCCGTCGGGTCCGCAAGCTCGCGCGTGCGGTTGCCGGCACTGGCAATAACCGCGCCGCCATTGGCGATGACCGCGCCGACCGGCACTTCGCCACGCAAGGCTGCCGCTTCGGCCTCTTTTAGCGCCAGGGCCATGAAATCCGGCCTCTTCAAGGGGTTTGTCTTCCCATTATATCCTCGCCACCCGGCGGTGATCCTGTTATGGAGCGCATCAACCCGAAAAATCGGACTCGATTTTCGGAAATGATCATGCGCCAAATCAAAAGTGCTACAGCGTTCGTTGCGCGCCGAACGGATGCGCCACGCTGTAGCAGCGCAAACGGACAAAGGCCACATGGACGACAACGACAAGAAATCACCGCGCAAAGCCGGCCCGGGCAGGAGTGGCCCGAAATCGGCAGGTGCACGTGGCCGCGATGCCGGCAAGGGCGGGAAGCCGTCCTTTGCTGCGAAAAAACCTTATGCGCCACGTGGCGATCGGCCGATGGACGCCGACGGCGACCGGCCGAAGCGGGACTTCAAGGGCGGCGACAGGCCATTCAGCAAGGGACCGCGCCCCGAAGGCAAGCCTTATGAAAAGCGCGAAGGCCCGCGCAAGCCCTATGCGCCGCGTGGCGACCGCCCGATGGCGGCCGAAGGCGAGCGCAAGCCATATGAAAAGCGTGAGGGACCACGCAAGCCCTACGCGCCGCGCGGCGACCGCCCGATGGCAGCCGAAGGCGAACGCAAGCCCTATGAGAAGCGCGAGGGACCACGCAAGCCCTACGCGCCGCGTGGCGACCGTCCGGTCTCTACTTCGGCGGAGGGCGGTGAAAAGCGCTTCGACCGTCCCAAGCGTGATTTCGGAGATCGTCCGAAGCGGGATTTCGCTGACCGTCCAAAGCGTGACTTTGGCGGCGACAGACCCAAGCGTGATTCCGGTGATCGGCCGCAAGGCGCGTCTGGCGGGGGCTTCAAGCCGCGCTCGCGGCCTGCCGAAGCAACGGAAGAAGCCGGCGAGCGCATCGCCAAGCGGCTGGCACGCGCCGGGCTCGCCTCGCGCCGCGACGCCGAGGAGTTGATCGCCGCCGGCCGCGTCAAGGTCAATGGCAAGGTGCTGGCTTCGCCGGCGTTCAACGTCATGCCCAATGACATCATCCATCTCGATGGCATGGAAATCCCGCCGATCGAACGTACGCGCCTGTTCCTGTTCCACAAGCCGGCCGGCGTCGTCACCACCAACCGCGATCCGGAAGGCCGCAAGACCGTCTTCGACGTGCTGCCGGCCGAACTGCCGCGGCTGATGACCATCGGCCGCCTCGATATTAACACCGAAGGCCTGCTGCTGCTGACCAATGATGGCGGCCTGTCGCGCGTACTCGAACTGCCGGCCACTGGCTGGTTGCGCCGCTACCGCGTGCGCGTTCATGGCAAGGTCGAGGAAAGCGCGCTCGCCGGCCTGCGCGAGGGCATTGCCGTCGACGGCGTCTTCTACGGCGCCATCGAAGCCAGCTTGGATCGCGAGCAGGGCTCCAACGCCTGGCTGACGATCGGTCTGCGCGAGGGCAAGAACCGTGAGGTCAAGAACATCCTCGGCGCGCTCGGCCTCGACGTCACGCGGCTGATCCGCATCTCCTACGGTCCGTTCCAGCTCGAGGATCTCGCCGAGGGCCATGTTCTGGAGATCAAGGGCCGGGTGCTGCGCGACCAGCTCGGCGAGCGCCTGGTCGAGGAATCCGGCGCCAATTTCGAGGCCGAGATAACAAAACCGTTTTCCAACCAGCCGGTGCGGCGCACCGAAGTGCGTGAGGTCGAGCCCGAACGGCCGAAGTTTACGCGAGATGGCGAGCGCCGGCCGATCGGCGAGGGCGGGCTGATCAAGAACCGCAAACGCCGGGAAGGCAGCCGCGACGAGGCGCTCGGCAAACTGTCGACGAGCCCCGACAGGGGTGAGAGACCAGAAAAGAGCTTCGGCGATCGCGGTCCGCGACCGGAGCGCGGCGGCTTTGGCGATAAGCCGCGCGGAGGTTTTGGCGACAAGCCGCGCGGCGGATTCGGTGACAAGCCTCGTGGCGGCGGCAAGAAACCCGAACGCGAGCAACGGCCGATCGAGCCGCCGGGCCAGCGCAAGGCCAATGTCTGGATGGCGCCGGGAGCCCGGCCGATCGGCAAGGGCAGGGCGGAGGCCGATGCGGCCAAGGCGGCCGAGAACAAGGCACGCAAGGCCTCGTTCAAGCCGTCTTATGGCAAGCCCGCCGGCAAGCCAGGTGGCGTGAAACCGTTCGGCAAGCCGCGTGGCGAACGTCCAGGAGGCGCCGGTGGCGGCGAGCGGCCGCGCGGCGGCCCCAAGGGCCCCCGGACAAGATGAGAATTGTCGGCGGTGAGTTTCGCGGGCGTCCGCTGGCGACGCCCCGCAGCAGCGCCATCCGCCCGACGACCGATCGCACCCGCGAGGCCGTCTTCAACGTCCTGGCGCATCGCTTTGCCGGGCAACTGGACGGCGCGCGCGTGCTCGACCTGTTCGCCGGCACCGGCGCGCTTGGCCTGGAAGCCCTGTCGCGCGGGGCATCCTATGGCGTCTTCATCGAGGAATCGGCCGAGGGCCGTGGTCTGATCCGCGACAATGTCGAAGCCTTCGGCCTGACCGGACGCACCAAGATCTTCCGCCGCGACGCAACCGGCCTTGGCGAGGCGGGCACGCTGGCGCCGTTCGGCCTGGTCTTTGCCGATCCGCCCTATGGCAAGGGCCTTGGCGAGCTAGCCCTGCGGTCGGCCCAGGCCGGCGGCTGGCTGCGGCCAGGCGCACTCTGTGTGGTCGAGGAGACGGCGGTGGTTCCCTTCGAGCCAGGCCCGGGCTTTTCCGTGCTTGATGAGCGCAACTATGGCGAGACCGTGATCCGCTTCATCGAAGCTGCCTGAGAGGCCTGCTTTCAGCCGTGGCCTCTTTGCCGCCGCCTTTGCCGGCAACATGACCAACAATTCACTTTGCTTGTCGCCAGCGCCTTGCCTATCGTCGCTGCATGAAACCGGAGCCATCGATGACATCAAGGACTGAATGGCTTCGGGCCACGCTGCTGGCGACGTCGCTGGCATTGTTCATGACCGCCCCCGTCCTGGCGGACGGCCCCGTATTGCCAAGCACAGTGCCGGCCGAGTTCAAGGTCACGGACTTCCTGCTCGACAACGGCATGGAAGTGGTCGTCATTCCCGATCACCGCGCGCCGATCGTCACCCACATGGTCTGGTACAAGATCGGCAGCGCCGACGAGCCGCCGGGCAAATCCGGCATCGCCCATTTCTTCGAGCATCTGATGTTCAAGGCCACGGCCCACCACGCGGCCGGCGAGTTCGACCGCGCCGTCTCCGACATTGGCGGCTCCAACAACGCCTTCACCTCCTACGACTACACCGCATTCCATGAGACGGTGGCACCGTCGGCGCTCGAGCTGATGATGAGCTTCGAAGCCGACCGCATGCGCAACCTCATCCTCACCGATGACGTCATCAAGACCGAGCGCGATGTCATCCTGGAGGAGCGCCGCTCGCGCATCGACAACAATCCGCAGGCCGTGCTCGACGAAGAGGTCGATGCCACGCTATGGCAGAACCAGCCCTATCGCATCCCGGTCATCGGCTGGATGCAGGAGATGGAGCAGCTGAACCGCACCGACGCGGTGGCGTTCTACAACAAATACTACCGGCCCAACAACGTCGTGCTGATCGTGACCGGCGATGTCGAACCGGACACGGTGAAGGCGCTGGCCGAGAAGACCTATGGCAAGGTGGCGCGCGGGCCGGACCTGCCGCCGCGCGTCCGCCCGGTCGAGCCGGAGCAGAACACCAGGCGCACGGTCACGCTTTCCGATGCTCGCGTCAGCGTGCCGAGTTTCTCGACGCAATGGGTGGTGCCATCCTACCATACCGCCAAGCCGGGCGAGGCCGAGGCGCTCGACCTGCTGGCCGAGATTCTCGGCGGCGGCAACCGCAGCCGGCTTTACCAAGCCCTTGTCGTCAAGCAGGGCATTGCTTCCGGCGCCGGTGCGTACTTCCAGGGCACCATGCTCGACGACACCAATTTCACTGTCTACGGCGCGCCGCGCGGTGACGCCAAGCTGGCCGACGTCGAAGCCGCGGTCGATGCGGAAGTGGCACGCATCGCCAGCGACGGCGTCACCCCGGACGAGCTCGAAAAAGCCAAGGACCGCTATGTCAGGTCGATGATCTTTGCTCGCGACAAGCAGGATTCCATGGCCAACATCTATGGCTCGACGCTTGCCACCGGCGGCAACGTCCAGGATGTGCAGCAATGGCCGGACCGCATCCGCAAGGTCACCGCTGACGAGGTCAAGGCCGTTGCCGCGCGCTATCTGGTATTGGCCCGCTCGACGACCGGCTATCTCTTGCCGCAGCAACAGGCGGGGAATTGATGATGACGAACCAGTTTAGCGGCGCGTTGACGTCTCCCCGCCAGGCTCCCCCTTCTCCCCTCGCGCGAGAAGGGAAGGCCCTCCACGCCCTCGCAACCTTCTTCCTCTCCGTGCTCTTCCTGGTTCTGCCGGCGCTTGCCGCCCGCGCCATGGAGATCCAGTCCGTTACCTCCTCGAAAGGCGTCACGGCTTGGCTGGTCGAGGACTATTCCGTGCCGGTGGTCGCCGTCCGCTTCGTCTTCGGCGGCGGCTCGACGCAGGATCCGGTGGGGAAGGAAGGTCTCGCCAACCTGATGACCGGCCTGTTCGACGAGGGTGCCGGCCCGCTCGACTCGGAAGCCTTCCAGATCAAGCTCGATGATGCCGGGGCCGAAATGAGCTTCGACGAGACCCGCGATGGCATCTACGGTTCCATGCGCATGCTGGCCGAACAGCGCGACGAAGCCTTCGACCTGTTGCGTCTGGCGGTCAATGAGCCGCGCTTCGACCAGGCGCCGATCGACCGCATCCGCGCGCAGGTCCTGTCCGGCATCATCGCCAACGAGAACGATCCCGACACGGTGGCGCAGAACCGGTGGGCGCGCGCCGTCTATGGCGACCACCCTTATTCGCGTTCCGACCAGGGCACCAGGCAGAGCATCGCCGCCGTCACGCAGGCCGATCTCGAGGCCCTGCACAAGGCGGTGTTCGCGCGCGGCGGCTTGCATGTCGCCGTGGTCGGGGCCATCGACCCCGAGACCCTGAAGAAGAAGCTCGACATGGTGTTCGGCGACTTGCCGCGGGACCAGGCGCTCGCTCCTGTAGCCGATATCGAGCCCAAGCTGGCGCAGCATATCGAGGTCAATTACGACCTGCCGCAGACATCGCTGCAGCTCGCCTGGCCGGGCGTGAAGCGCAAGGCGACGGATTTCTTCCCGGCGGTGCTGATGAATGAGATCCTCGGCGGTGGAACTTTCACCTCGCGCCTGTTCCAGGAGGTGCGCGAAAAGCGCGGGCTCGCCTACAGCGTCAATTCCTCTCTGGTCAACCAGGACCATGCCAATGCGCTGATCGTCACCACTGGTACGCGCTCCGATCGCGCGGCCGAGACGCTCGCCATCGTGCGCGACGTCGCCAAGCGCTTGGCCGTGGATGGCCCGACCGAAGCCGAACTGGCGGCGACCAAGAAATATCTGATCGGCGCCTATGCGATCAGCAATCTGGATTCGTCGAGTTCCATCGCCGCCACGCTTGTCGAGCTGCAGATTGACGATCTCGGCATCGACTATATGCAGCGCCGGGCCGGCTATATCAACGCGGTGACGATCGATCAGGTCAAGGCGGCGGCGAAGAAGCTGCTGACGACCGAGCCGACCATCATGGTGGTCGGGCCGCCGCTGGCGGGAGCCGGCAAGGGATGAGCCCCACTTTCGGCATAGCGTTCGGCGGTGGCGGCGCGCGCGGTCTGGCGCATATCCATGTCATCGAGGCGCTGGACGAGCTCGGCATCAAGCCGGTGGCGATAGCCGGCTCGTCGATCGGCGCCATCATGGGCGCCGGCATGGCCTCGGGCATGACCGGCAAGGATATCCACGACTATGCCCGCTCGATCCTCGGCCGCCGCGCCGAGGTGGCGAGCCGCATGTGGCGGGCGCGGCCGGGCACGATCGCGGAAGCCATGCAAAATGGCATCCGCGTCAGCCAGTTCAATGTCGAGCGCATCCTGAAGGCGTTTCTGCCCGAGGCTATTCCCGAATCCTTCGCCGGATTGAAAATCCCGCTGAAGGTGACAGCAACCGACTATTTCGGCCACAAGCTCGCCGTGTTCGACGATGGCGACCTGCATTCCGCCCTTGCTGCCTCTGCCGCCATTCCTGCCGTCTTCCGTCCGGTGACGCGCGACGGCAGGCTGCTGATCGACGGCGGCATCTACAACCCCGTGCCCTTCGACCTGATCGAGAAGGATGCCGATATCATCATCGGCGTCGACGTGGTTGGCGCGCCGGAAGAGGCCGACCGCAAGCAGCCGACCTCCGTCGACCTGATGTTCGGCGCCACGCAGCTGATGATGCAGTCGATCATCGCCAACAAGCTGAAACAGTGCCAGCCCGACATACTGGTCCGCCCGGCGGTGTCGAAATACCGCGTCCTCGATTTCCTGAAGATCGAGGCCCTGATGAGCGAGACGGTTGAAATCAAGGATCGGCTGAAGCGGGAGGTGGAGGTCGCAATTGAACGGCGTTCCGCCAAGGTCGAGGCAAAAAGGACAAGAACGCCAGCCAGGTCGTGATCGCGGTCAGCGAGACTGCGAGGCTACTTTGTGCCGTGTCGGCGGGGCATCAATGCCGAGGCGGCAACAATGCCTCTGCTTCGCTCAGTCCTTCGCCCGCTCCACATAGGACCCGTCCGCCGTCATCACCACGACGCGGGTGCCAGGCGCAATGTGCGGGGGCACGGTGGTGCGCACGCCGTTGGAAAGCACGGCCGGCTTGTAGGAAGACGATGCCGTCTGGCCCTTGGTCGTCGGCTCGGTCTCGACCACTTCGAAGGTGGCGCGCTGCGGCAGCACCAGGGCGATCGCGATGCCGTTGAACTGTGACACCTGCACCGGCATGCCTTCCTTCAGATAGGGCGCCGCATCGCCGACCACGGCTTCAGACACCGCCACCTGGTCATAGGTTTCCGGGTTCATGAAGTGATAGCCTTCGCCATCGGCGTAGAGGAAGGTGTGCTCGCGCTCCTCGACATAGGCGCGCTCCACCTGTTCGGTGGTGCGGTAGCGCTCCGACACCTTCACCCCGTCGCCGATGCGGCGCATATCGAGCTGCGTCACGGGCGTGCCCTTGCCGGGGTGGATGTTTTCGGCAAAGAGGATCACATAAAGCTTGCCGTCCTTGTCGACGACATTGCCTTTGCGGAGCGAACTGGCGATGACTTTCACCACGGTTTTAAATCCTGCGAGAGTTGACTGGCGTTTGCCGGCTTGCGCGGCGCTGAATGGGGGCCTAGCGCATCTTGGCGCGAACCGCCAGCCCCCTCGGCGAACCGAAGCGCGCTGATGACCGCCGCGTCGCCCTGGTGGACGCCGCATGTCCATGCCGACCGCCGTCCGCGCCTGATGCTGCGCAACGGGCTGACGGCTGCCTTGCGCGACTGGTTCGCCCGCAACGACTTCATCGAGGTGGAGACGGCGGCGCTGCAGGTCTCGCCCGGCAACGAGGCGCATCTGGCGGCCTTCGCCACCGAAGCGGTCGGGCCGGATGGCGCCCGCTCGCCGCTTTATCTCCACACCTCGCCGGAATTCGCCTGCAAGAAACTGCTTGCGGCGGGGGAGCAGCGCATTTTCAGCCTGGGGGCCGTCTACCGCAACCGCGAGCGCGGTCCCTTGCATCATCCCGAATTCACCATGCTCGAATGGTATCGGGTGGGCGAGACCTATGAAAGCCTGATGCGCGACTGCGCCGATCTGCTGGCGTTGGCCGCGACACGGGCAGGGGCCACGCACTTCTCTTTCAGGGGCCGCGACTGCGATCCGTTTTCCGAACCGGAGCGGCTGACCGTGGCGGACGCCTTCAGCCGCCACGCCGGGATCGATCTACTGGCCACGGTCGCGCCCGATGGCGGCACGGACCGGGACGCGCTGCATGCCGCTCTGATCCAGGCCGGTCTGCGCACCGCGCCTGACGACAGCTGGGCCGATTTGTTCAGCCGCGTGATGGTGGAAAAGATCGAACCCAATCTCGGCCTCGGCCGCGCGACCATTCTTTGCGAGTACCCGGTCGCCGAGGCGGCACTGGCGCGGCCGAGCCCGAGGGATCCGCGCGTCGCCGAACGCTTCGAGCTCTATTGCTGCGGCGTCGAGCTCGCCAACGGCTTTGGCGAACTGACCGACGCGGCCGAGCAACGCCGGCGCTTCGTCATCGGGATGGACGAGAAAGAGCGCGTTTATGGTGAGCGCTACCCGCTGGACGAGGACTTCCTCGCCGCGTTGGCCATCATGCCGCAGGCCAGCGGCATCGCGCTCGGCTTCGATCGGCTGGTGATGCTGGCGACGGGCGCGCAGAAGATCGAGGACGTGATCTGGACTCCGGTCGTGGCATCTTGAAGACGAGCTGCCGCCCCTTTGATCTCAATGCGCGAATACCTGCTCCAGCGAGCGAAAGCCCTTGAATTCCAAGGCATTGCCCGAGGGATCCCGGATAAACAATGTCGCTTGTTCGCCGGGCTCGCCCTTGAAGCGGACCATCGGCCGCTCCAGCCAGTCTATGTCGTCGCGCGCTTCCAGCCGCGTCGCCAGGCGCTGCCAGTCGTCCATCAAGAGCACAGCGCCGAAATGCGGGATCGGCACCAAAATGCCGTCGACCTTGCCGTCGCTTGCAGCTCGCGCGGCCTGCGGCCGCAAATGCGCCGACATCTGGTGGCCGTAGAGGTCGAAATCGACCCAGGTCGCCGACGAGCGGCCGATCGCACAGCCCAGCACCTCGCCATAGAAAGTTCGGGTTTCATCGAGATCACGGACTGGAAAGGCAAGATGGAAAGGCGTCATGGCGAAGGCTCCAGTTAGGCAAAAACCGCGACGTCCGCTCTTTGCGGGCGCTTCGATGGCGATTTGGTCGCAACATCCTGATTGCCCTTCTGCCATTGCACAAGCGGCAGTGGAACAATAGATGGTGCGGCAGCACCTGCCTTCCGGACAGGCTGAAGAAACAGGATCAAGTGCATGACCGACAAGCTCGACGCCGCGAAATTGACGGACCGTGTCGCGGCCCTGGTCGAGGCCGCCAAACGCGCTGGCGCCGATGCCGCGGACGCCGTCGCGGTGCGTGGCCGCTCGACCGGTGTTTCGGTGCGGCTTGGCAAGGTCGAAAACACAGAGGCGTCCGAGGGCGACGACGTTTCGCTGCGGGTGTTCGTCGGCCAGCGTGTGGCCAGTGTATCGGCCACCGCAGCGTCCGATCCGAAGGCCCTTGCCGAGCGCGCCGTCGCCATGGCCAAAGTGTCCCCCGAGGATCCCTACCAGGCTCTTGCCGACCCCGCGCTGCTCGCCAGACAGACGCGCGATCTGGACCTGTTCGATGCAACCGAAGTGTCGGCGGACCAGTTGAAGGAGGCGGCCCTTGCGGCCGAGGCGGCGGCTCTCGCCGTCAACGGCGTAACCAATTCGGCCGGCAGCAATGCCAGCGCCGGGCTGGGCGGGCTGGTTCTGGCCACCTCGCACGGTTTTCTCGGCCAGTATGTCGCCTCGCGCTTTTCGCGCTCGGCCAGCGTGATCGCCGGCGAGGGCACCGGCATGGAACGCGACTACGAATTCTCCTCGCGCCAGCATTTTGCCGATCTCGACGCGGCCGAGGATATCGGCCGCCGGGCCGGCGAACGGGCCGTGCGTCGCCTTGGCGCGCGCAAGGCGGCGACCGGATCGGTCGACGTGGTGTTCGACCCGCGCGTCGCGCGCGGCATTGCCGGCCACATCGCCGGGGCCATCAACGGCGCTTCCGTCGCGCGAAAAACCTCGTTCCTGCGCGACATGATGGGCAAGCAGGTGGCCGCGTCCGCCATCACCGTCACTGACGAGCCGCTGCGGCGCCGTGGCCAGGCCTCGCGCCCGTTCGATGGCGAAGGCGTCGAGGGCGAGAAACTCCTGATGATCGAAAAGGGCGTCCTCAATCACTGGTTCCTGTCGACATCGGCGGCCCGGGAGCTCGGCCTCGTCACCAACGGGCGCGGCACGCGCGGCGGCTCCTCCGTCTCACCGTCTTCCACCAATCTTGCCATCGAGCCAGGCGAAAGGTTGCCGGAAGACCTGATCGGCTCGCTCAAGAGCGGCTTCTACGTCACCGAAGTGTTTGGCCAGGGCGTAGACATGCTCACCGGCGAATACAGCCGCGGCGCTTCGGGCTTCTGGATCGAAAATGGGGCGCTTGCCTATCCGGTCGCCGAAGTCACCATCGCCTCGAACCTGAAGACGATGTTCCTCAACATGATGCCCGCGAATGACCTTGATCGCAATTTCGGCACCGCCGCCCCGACGCTCCTGATCGAAGGCATGACCCTTGCCGGAGCATGAGCTGACCACCGCCGGTGCCGATCTGGACCTGCCGCTGCTGCGCGACGCCGCCCGCGAGGCGGGTCTCATCGCCATGCGCTACTTCGGCAACAATCCGCAGGTCTGGATGAAGGGCGGCACCTCGCCGGTCAGCGAAGCCGATCATGCCGCCGATGCGTATCTGCGCCAGACGTTGCTTGCGGCACGGCCGGATTATGGCTGGCTGTCGGAAGAGACGGCCGACGACCCGGCGCGGCTTTCGGCGCGCCGCACCTTCGTTGTCGACCCGATCGACGGTACGCGCGGCTTCCTTGAAGGCCAGCGCGCCTGGTGCGTCAGCGTCGCCGTCGTCGAGAATGGCCGCACGCTCGCCGGCGTGCTCGAATGCCCGGCGATGGACGAGACCTATTCCGCGCTGCCAGGCCAGGGCGCATTCCGCAACGGCAAGCGCATTGCGGTGCGCAAGCCAGGCGACAAGCCCGAGATTTCCGGCCTGAAGCAGTTGATCGACCTGATGCCGGCCGGCTGGCAGGAGCGGCTGCAACGGGCGCCCTACAGCCCTTCGCTTGCCTACCGCCTGGCGATGATCGCCAGTGGCACGCTCGACGGCACCTTCGTCAAGCCGAACGCGCATGACTGGGACATCGCCGCCGCAGACCTCATCCTGCGCGAGGCAGGTGGCCAACTGCTCGACCCGCATGGCCACGCGCCGTCCTATGCCGGCGAGGTGACCCGCCACGGTGCGCTCGCGGCCGGCAGCGGCGAACTGCTGGCCGTGCTGGTCGACGTCATAGCCGGGCTGGATGGCTGAAAGCGTTTTTCGAAGGTTCCAAAGTCGGCGGCTTTGGTCTAGACCTGTCACAAACTCACGATATGTGAAGGACCGACATGGCCGCGGAAGACGGAAAGAAACAGCTTTTGCATCTGGTGTTCGGCGGCGAACTGAAGAAACTTGGCGGCACCGAGTTCCGCGATCTCGATGCGCTCGACATCGTCGGCGTCTATCCGGACTATCAATCCGCGCACACGGCGTGGAAGGCCAAGGCGCAGGCCAGCGTGGACAATGCCCATATGCGTTATTTCGTCGTTCATCTGCACCGTCTGCTGGATCCCGATAGCAAGGCCGCCGGTTGACTTCGATGGAGCATGATCTGGCGAAAGAGCCAGCCGGCGAGGCCGCGCCCACGGGCAGGGGCCGCAGCCGTACGACCAAGGCCTTCTGGCGCAGGATTCGCGAACCGCTCGCGCAGTCGCGATTCGTCAAGAACGCCATTGCCAGCCTGCTCGCGCACTTCGTGCGGCTGGTTCGCGCGACCAGCCCCCTGGTCGCCGGATCGGCGCGCTTTTCGGGCGGCGCCTATGCCGAGTTCGAGCCGGGGATCATTGCTCTGTGGCATGGCCAGCACCTTTTGACGCCGGCCTATTACCCCAAGCGCAAGCCGCTGGTTGCCATGGTGTCGCGTAGCGCCGATGCCGAGCTCAACGCCCTGATGCTGGAGAAATTCGGCATCGAGGCGGTGCGCGGTTCGGGCGGGCGCGACAATGCCAGGCATCTCGACAAGGGCGGGGCCAAGGCGCTCATCGCCCTCAAAAAGTCGCTCACATCAGGCAAGAACGTCGCCATGATCGCAGACATTCCCCACGGTACCCCGCGCGATGCAGGGCTCGGTATCGTTCTCCTGGCTCGCCTCTCCGGCCGGCCGCTGCTGCCCGTCGCCATCGCCACCAGCCGCCGCAAGGTGCTGGAAAAGAGCTGGGACAAGACCACCATCAACCTGCCCTTCGGCCGCTCCGCCGTGACCATCGGCACGCCGATCTTCGTGGCGGCGGATGCCGATGACGCCGAAATGGAACGCAAGCGCCAGGAAATCACCACCGCCCTCAATGCCGCGACCGCCGAGGCCTACCGCCTCGTGGATGGCCCGCGGTGAGCGGCCGCTGGGCCCGCACCATGTTGTCGGCATACCGTTTTGCCGGCGCGGCCGCCTATCCGTTGGTCGGGCCTTACGTCGCCTGGCGCACCTCGCGCGGCAAGGAAGACCGCAATCGCCGCCGCGAGCGCTACGGCGTCGCCGGCCGGCCGCGCCCCGAGGGCCCGGTGATCTGGATCCATGCCGCGAGCGTCGGCGAGACCTTGGCCGTCGTGCCGCTTGTCGAAAGCATCCTCGATTATGGCGTCAACATCGTGCTGACGACCGGTACGGTCACTTCGGCCCAGGTCGTCGACGAGCGGCTCGGCGACCGCATCATCCACCAATATGTGCCACTCGATCTGAAGCCGGCGGTCAGCCGCTTCCTCGATCACTGGAAACCCGATCTGGCGATCATCGCCGAATCCGAGATATGGCCGATGACCATCCTCGAACTTGGTGCCCGCCATGTGCCGCAGGTGCTGGTCAATGGCCGGCTCTCCGATCGCTCCTTCATGTCTTGGAAGAAGCGGGCCAACATCGCCGAGGCCCTGTTCGAGAATCTGGCCCATGTCGTTGCCCAGTCCGACGTCGACGGCGAGCGTTTTCGGGCGCTCGGCGCCCGGCCGGTGACGGTGTCGGGCAATCTCAAGGTCGACACCAACCCGCCGCCGGTCGACTTGCGAGCGCTTGGCACATTGCAGCGGCAGATCGGCGATCGGCCGACCTGGGCGGCGATCTCGACCCATGATGGCGAGGAAGTGGTCGCCGCGGAAGTTCACGCGACGCTGCACAGGCGTCACCACGGCCTTTTGACGATCGTCGTTCCGCGCCATCCCGATCGGGCCGAAGACCTTGCCGCGCAGATTTCCGGCATGGGCCTTAAAGTCGCGCGGCGCAGCAAGGGCGACCGTATCGGGGCCGATACCGATATCTTGCTTGGCGATACGATCGGCGAAATGGGCTTGTATCTCCGGTTGACCGAAATCGCTTTCGTCGGCCGCTCGCTGACCTCCGAAGGCGGCCAGAATCCGCTTGAGCCGGCCATGCTCGACACCGCCGTTCTCGCCGGGCGCAACGTGCAGAATTTTCGCGAGGCCTATCAGCGCCTGCTCGACAGCGGCGGCGCCAAGCTGGTGCGCGACCGCGACATGCTGGCCGGCGCCGTCAATTTCCTCCTGACCAACGAAGTGGCGCGCCACGAGATGATGGCGGCGGGGATCGCGACTGTCGAAGAGATGCGCGGCGCACTGGCACGCACGCTCAAATCGCTCGAACCCTATATCCAGCCGCTGGTGGTCAAGGCGCGCCTGAAGGGCGCCAACGGGCGTTAGAATGGCCTCCGAAGCACCGCCATTCTGGTGGGAAGAGCCGGACTGGAAGGTCCTGGCGCTGTCGCCGCTGTCGGCTGTCTACGCGCTGGTTGCCGGTCGCGGCATGCGGCGGGCCCGGCGCGAGAAGATCCAGGCGCCGGTTCTGTGTATCGGCAATTTCACCGTCGGCGGCACCGGCAAGACGCCGGTGGCGATCGCGCTCGCCCAACAGGCCAAGCGCATGCATCTGAAGCCCGGGTTCCTGTCGCGCGGCCACGGCGGTTCCTTCGCCGAGCCGCATGTCGTCGATGTCAGCCATGACAGCGCCAGGCATGTCGGCGACGAACCGCTGCTGCTGGCCGAACATGCCCCGGTGGCGGTGACGCCGAACCGTGCCGCCGGCGCCCGGCTGCTGCTGGAAAAACACGGTTGCGATTTCCTGATTATGGACGACGGCTTCCAGAGCGCGCGCATCCACATCGATTATGCGCTGGTCGTGGTCGATGCCCGCTACGGGATCGGCAATGGCCGCGTCATCCCGGGCGGTCCACTCAGGGCCAAGATCGTCGACCAGCTGGTTTTCACCAGCGGGCTGCTGAAGATGGGCGAGGGCACGGCCGCCGACGCCGTGGTCCGCCGAGCCGCGCGTGCCGGCCGGCCGATCTTCGAGGCCCACACGGAGCCGAGCAGCACGGCCGGGCTTGCCGGAAAGCGGTTCCTGGCCTTTGCCGGCATCGGTCATCCCGAAAAGTTCTTCGACACGGTGCGTGACGCCGGCGGCGAAGTGGTCCTGTCCAGGCCCTTCCCGGACCATCACTTCTACGCCGAGGACGAGCTTGCCGAACTGGCCGCGACGGCACGCGCCGAAGGCCTTGGCCTGATCACCACCGCCAAGGACGCCGCCCGGCTGCGTCACGGCGCCCCGCAGGATTTTCTCGACCGTCTCGACGTGCTGGAAATCGACACGGTGTTCGAGCTTGATCACGTGCCCGAACGCATCATCGAGGAAACGCTCGATGCCTGGCGGCAGCGCAAGCTGAGAAACTAACGCTATTCCAGGAAAAGTGCGTAGCGGTCTTCAGTAAGGAATTGCGTAAAACAAAGAAGGAGAGCGGGTCAGATTCTATCATAGACTGAGCCGCTTTTAACTCCGTTTGCGCAACTCCGGATGCACCTCGATTTCGCGGCGCAGCGATGCGGTGGCGTTCACGTAGGGTTCCTGCCTGGCGACGCTCCAGTATTTCAGCTCGTCCAACGGGATGTTTTCGCCCGTCACCGCGCAGCGCACGAACGAGCCCGGGCTGGTGACCTGGAAATCGCCATCGAGATAGCGGATGCGGGCTTCCTTGCCGCCCGGGCCTTCGAAACGGTTCATCATGCAACGGCACTTGAGTTCATCGGGATTCAATCGCCATAAATCGTGGGCAAGGTCAAGCTTGGCGCAATGCTCATATAATATCGCGGTATGGCACGATGGTTGTCAGGAAGCGCCATGGACATCGCCAATGCCAGTATGACGTCTTTGCTGAAAGAAGCGCTCATTCCCGGGCCGGTGCCTTCGCCCAGGGCCGATCCCGCGACCGCGGCTCTGGTCAAAGCGCTCGTCCAGCCGGCGGCGCCCGCGACGGTGCAATCGGCGCAGTTCGCCGCCCAGGTGCTGCAAGGCTCGCTACCGCGGCCGGCCGGTCAAACCTCGCAACGCCTGTCCTCCCCCGAGATCGAGGATGCCTACCGGGCCGTCATGGAACCTGACGCCGCCACCCACCATGCATTGGCACGAGCCTCGACGGGTGGGGCAGGGACGGACACCGATCAGGCTTCGCGCGGCTTCGCTCCGCCGCGGATAACGGCCAACGACAGCACCCCCAAACTCGCGGCGCCGCCGGCCCTATCCACATTCTCGCCGGCCGTCGCTTCGGCCGCGGTGCTGGTCGCGGCCAATGTCAACGCGCCGCAACCGCGCGGCGCCTCCATCCGTCCAGCGGGCCATGCTCCCCGATCCGAGCCAGTTCCGTCGTCGCTGTGGACGATATCGCTCGTGACGGCCATCGTCTCGGCCGCAACCACCACGATCGTGCTTTTGCTGTTCCGTTAAGCGAGTATCACGCGATTTCCAGCAGCGGCCGTCACGTATTCTCCGAGATGCGTCAGAGCCTAATCCTCATCCTGCAGGAAAGCTTCCAGCCTTGCCGAAGCAAGCCCGGCCTGTTCGGCAATGCGCCTGGCGAGATCCGCGGCGGCCGCGCGCGGCCGGCCCACCGGACGATCCAGCCAGTAGGAAACGGGATTGAGCACGGTGCGATCGTCAACGGCGACGAGGCGGCCGGACTGTATCTGGTGCTCGGTGAGCGGCGGCCGCGCCAGCGCGATGCCGAGGCCATGAGCCGCTGCATCGAGCACCAGATTGTAATCCTCGAAACGACGGTCTTGCGGGCGCGGCCGGTAGTCCATGTCCTGCGCGGCCAACCAGGCGCGCCAGCCCGAAGCGTCGGAATCGTTGATCAGCGGGAATTTGAGCAGCCGGGCTGGATCGCCGCTGCCGATCTCCCGTGCGAGGCCCGGCGAGGCGATCGGGAAGAGATATTCTTCGAACAGTTGCACCGAGACACGGCCCGGGATGCGGCCGCGACCGCAGCGCACCGACAGATCGATGCCTTCGTCGGCGAGATCGGCCTGGCGGTTGTCAACATCGAGCACGATGCGCAGGCGGGTGGGATCGTTCTCCAGCGCCGCCATGCGCGGCATCAGCCACAGGCCGCTCACCGAAGGAATGGAGGCCAGGCGCACCACCGCGGTGCCGCGCGGCTCCACCCACCGGTCGGAATTGACCGAGATCAGCGCGAAGGCTTCGGTGGTCCTGAGATGCAGTCGATTGCCTTCGTTGGTCAGCGTCACGCCGCGCGCGCCGCGCTCGAAAACCTTCAGGCCAAGCCAGTCCTCGAGTTTGGCGACCTGCCGGCTGACCGCGCCATGTGTGAGGTTGAGTTTTTCGGCGGCGGCCGAGAAGCTCCCCGTGCGCGCCGCCGCGTCGAAAGCGCGCAACGTCTCCAAGGGCAGCATACTGTTCGAGCTGTGATCCATGCTCACAGGTGACCCTCGATTTGGTCGTTTGTCAATTGACCTGGAAAGGCGTTTCCTGCTCCCGAGACCTGAAGAATCCGAGGCACTGGGATGAGCATGACGACAGGCACGTTGAATTCGACACAGCGGATGGACACCACGGCCGCCATTGCCGTGGCGCTGACGGTGATCGGCTGGGCCTCCGCCTTCCCGGCGATCCGGGCCGGGCTCGCCGCCTTTCAGCCGCTGGAGCTTGGCGCCCTGCGCTTTGCCATCGCCGCCGTGCCGGCGGCGATCTTCCTTGCCGTCAAGCGTCCGGCTCTGCCCAGGATTGGCGATCTCTGGCGCTTCGCCTTTGGCGGCGCCATTTTCGTCGCGCTCTACACGGCGATGCTCAATTTTGGCGAACTGACGGTCTCGGCCGGAGCGGCGGGCTTCATCATCAATGTCAGTCCCATCTTTACCGCCATCATGGCAATGGCGCTGCTCGGCGAGCGCTTCTCCGGCCTGGCCTGGATCGGCACGGTCATCTCCTTCGCCGGCATCGGCATCATCGCCGTCGCCGACGGGCATGGCCTTCATTTCAATGCCGGCGCGCTGCTGGTACTTGGCTCGGCCCTCTGCTCGGCCGTCAACACCATCGTCCAGAAGCCGCTGTTTGCCCGTCATCATCCGCTGACGATCGCGGCGTCCAACATGGTGCTCGGCGCGCTCTGCCTGGCGCCCTTCCTGCCCACCGCTCTGCAACAGGCCGCTGTCGCCAACACTGCCGGCCTCGGCGCCGTCATCTATCTCGGCATCGTGCCGAGCCTGATTGCCTATGCGGCGTGGGCAACCGCGCTGTCGCGCCTGCCGGCGGCGCGTGCCTCGAACTTCCTCTATCTGGTCTCGCCGATGTCGGCCCTGATCGGCTTCTTCTGGCTGGGCGAGGTGCCGACGCTGCTCGGCATGCTCGGCGGCGCGCTGGCGCTCGGCGGTGTCATCGTGGTGAATTTGAAACGCTAATTCAAAAGCTTGCGATCTTTCCCTGACTCGTGTCGGGAACCACCGATTTCATCGCCAGTTGACGGCTGCCGCAAGGCAAGGCAACTGTCACTCGGTCTTGGCGGATGGTCGTCGCGGGCGCTGCGAGGTCGGGATGGGAAGACGTTTTATCTCAACGGTCGTTTGCTTGTTGCTGCTTAACGCGAAAGCCGTCGCGGGTTGGTACCACGTGGAAAACTACGAGGGTTTCCTCGGGCCGTCTCCCATCCATTTCTCCATACAGACATATGATAGCTTAGGCAGCGCGCCAAAGGTCGATGGAAGCTACTTCTACGACGCGAAGCAGAGCCCGATTGCGCTGTATGGCACGGTCACCGGCACCAAGTTCGTGCTTTGCGAGATTTCAGACGACAAGGAATTCTATCGGATAATTGTGCAGGGGCCGAGACCCGCTGTGGATACCACAAGCTGCCCATTCTCCCTCGACCTCAATGGAAACGCTGTGACCGGAAGCTGGAGCAAGGGCACGGATAGATATCCCGTCACTCTCAAGAAAATAGCGAGCCTGGATGACACCGGCGAGGCGAAGATCGATGGCACGGTCGAGATTTCCTTCTGGGCGCAGACAGCCACCGACAGGTTTTCGGGAATTTACACGAATACCAGCGCCGGCCTTTGCATGGAAAAAATGCGTGTCATCAAAAAGAGCAGCCGCAAGGTTGTCCAGGAAATTACCTTCGCCGATGACGACGCGTGCAGTGCCGGCATGCTGATGACGACCATCTATATGAACGTCGAGAAATGGGTGGAGCGAGGCAAGGACGTCATTTCCGTGAATTTTCGAGGCGGTGGCGCCGGAACCGCGGTCGATTACGTCTTCAATTCACGGACAAGGAAATATCAGCGGAGGAAATGAGGCTGGCCGCGCAGCCGGTTCACCGCCGCCCGAACAGCCTCTCGATGTCGGCCAGCTTGAGCTCGATATAGGTCGGGCGGCCATGATTGCAGGTGCCGGAGCCCGGCGTCGCTTCCATCTGGCGCAGCAGAGCGTTCATCTCCTCGGCCTTGAGCAGCCGCCCGGAGCGCACCGAGCCATGGCAGGCCATGGTGGCGGCGATCTTGTCCAGCCGTTCCTTGAGCGTCTCGACCGTATCGTTGTCGGCAATCTCGTCGGCGAGGTCGCGGACCAATTGCTGGACGTTGGTCTCGCCGAGCATCGACGGCGTCTCGCGCACGGCGACCGCACCCGGTCCGAAACGCTCGATGCCGAGGCCGAAGCGGGCGAGCGTTTCGGAATGCACGGCCAGCCGCTCGGCGTCCTCCTCCGGCAGGTCGATAATCTCGGGCAGAAGCAGCATCTGTGACGGCACCGGCCGCGCGTGCAGCGCGTTCTTCAGCGCCTCGTAAACCAGCCGCTCATGGGCCGCGTGCTGGTCCACGATGATGAGCGAATCCCTGGTCTGGGCGACGATATAGTTCTCATGCACCTGCGCGCGCGCGGCCCCCAGCACCGCGCCGAGCAGCGTCTCCGCCGCCTCGCTCTGCCCGGCGCGCGCATCGGCGCTGGCAAGCGGGCCGGCATCGAACGCGGCTTGCTCATTTTCGCCAAATCCGCCCTGTCTTGCGCCGGTGCGTTCAAAGCCCGGGCTGTCGAATTGCATGTCGAGCGGCCGCTGCGGCGGGCGCGCGGGATCGAAGCCGGCGGCGCCTGAAGCGCGATAGGCCGCATCGTAGCTGCGATGGCCATTGGCCGGGCCGGGATGCGCATAGGACGGGCTGCCCGGCCGGAACGCTGCCATCATGCCGGCGGCGCCGGTGGTGGCCGAGCGGATGCCGGCATCGGCCAACGCCTGCCGGATCGCGCCGACGATCAACCCGCGCACGAGGCCCGGATCGCGGAAGCGGACATCGGCTTTGGCCGGGTGGACGTTGACGTCGACGATGGCCGGATCGAGCGAAAGAAACAGTACCGTCACCGCATGGCGGTCGCGCGGCAGGACGTCGGCGAAGGCGCCACGGATCGCTCCGGCGATCAGCTTGTCGCGCACCGGGCGGCCGTTGACATAGGCATATTGCTGCAATGCGTTGGCGCGGGTGAAGGAAGGGATCGACACATGGCCGGTCAGGTGCACGCCTTCGCGCATCGCGTCGATGGCAATGGAATTGTCGGGAAAGTCGGCGCCCATCACCTGCGCGACCCGGCGCAGGCTGCCGTCCGCGCTGTCGTCGGTGGCCGGCAGTTCCAGCGTCGTGCGGTCGGAACCGGCCAGCGTGAAACGCACCCTGGGGAAGGCGATGGCGATGCGCTTGACCACATCGCTGATCGCCGAGCTTTCGGCGCGTTCGCCCTTCATGAATTTCAGCCGCGCCGGCGTGGCGAAGAACAGGTCGCGCACCTCGACGGTCGTGCCGCGATTGGCCGCCGCTGGCTTGATTGGCAGGACGCGGCCGCCCTCGATGCCGATCTCTGCGGCGCTGTCGCTAGAGGCCGTGCGCGAGCGGATCGACAGCCGCGACACCGAGCCGATCGATGGCAGCGCTTCGCCGCGAAAGCCGAGCGAACGAATGTCGTTGATATCCTCGGTGAGCTTGGAGGTGCAGTGGCGTGCGATGGCCAGCGCCAGTTCCCGTTCAGGAATGCCGAAGCCGTTATCGGTGACGCGGATCAGGTTCAGCCCGCCGCCCGATGTGACGACTTCTACCTTGCTGGCCCCGGCATCGAGCGCATTCTCGACCAGTTCCTTGACCACGCTCGCCGGACGCTCGATGACTTCGCCGGCGGCGATCTGGTTGATCATCGTTTCGGAAAGCTGGCGGATGGGCATGCTCTGATCTTACACGGATTCGGTGGGCGCGCGCGAGGCCACTTTACGCCTGCGCCAGCAGCCAATCCCTGACCTTGCGCGCATTGTCGCTGAGCTCGCGGTTCTTCGGCCAGATGACGTAGAACGCGGTGCCCGTCTTCATGATGTGGTCCGTCACCGGCACCAGCAGCCCGGTCGACAGCAGCCGCTCGACAAGGTGGCGCCAGCCGAGCGCGATGCCTTGCCCCTCCATGACCGCCTGGATCACAATCGCATAGTCATTGATGCGCAAGCCACGCTCCGCATTGCGGAGACTGGCTCCGGCCGATTGGAACCATTCGTCCCAGTTCGGGGCCTCGCGATAGGGCTCTTCCAGATGAATGAGGCGGTGTGTCGCCAGTTGCTCGACGGTCTCGGGCCGGCCGAATTTCGTCAGATAACTGGGACCCGCGACCGGAAAGATCTCTTCGTCGGAGAGCGCTAGCGAGTGGTAGTCCGGCCAGTCGCGTGGCACGCCTCCGCGCACGGCAAGCGGAATGCCTTCGGCGATGATGTCGAGATCTCGGTCGCCGGTCTGGATGCGCAGATCGATGCCCGGCAGTTCGTCGCGGAACCGCTGCAGGCGCGGCATCATCCAGAACGAGCCGAAGGCCGTCGAGGCGGCGAGCGTCACATGGCCACCAGTCGCCTGCAGACGCAGGTCCTCCGCCGACTTGCGGATGTGGGAAAGACCGAGCGAGACGTCGGCATGGAAGCGCTCGCCGGCCTCGGTCAGGCTGACCTGGCGGTGGCGGCGCTGGAACAGCGTGGCGCCAAGCTGTTCCTCCAACCCACGCACGGCATAGGAAACTGCGGCCTGCGTCATGCCGAGCTCGCGCCCGGCGGCGGTGAAACTCGACAACCGGCCGGCCGCCTCGAAGACGATCAGGCTGCCGGCGGAGGGCAGGAGGTGGCGAAGGCTTCGCATAAGCTCAGCTTATACAAGAGATCAGGATTTTCCAGCGTCACAGTCGAATTTCACCTCGCTAAGTTGACCGGGATCGAAGGGATGGAGGCTCCATGAACGCACCGGCCACTGAATTGACCGAGCAAACCCATCGCCGTGGTGGTGGCCGTCTCGGGCGCAAGGCGATGAGGAGCGCGCCGATTGCCTCGTTCCCGACCCTGGTGCGCCAGATTCCGGTCTATGAGATCGTTCCCGATGAGGCGGTGGAACTGATCCACGAGGAGTCGCTCAAGATACTCGAAGAAGTGGGCTGCGAATTCCGCGACGACGGAGCCATCGAGCTCTGGAAGGCGGCTGGGGCCGATGTCAGGGAAACGCGCGTGCGTATCGACCGCGCGCTGCTGATGGAGCTCGTCTCGAAAGTCCCATCCGAATTCACGCTCCATGCGCGCAATCCCGAGCGCACGGTCCGCGTTGGCGGCAAGAACTCGATCTTCGTGCCGATGTATGGCGCGCCCTACATACGCGACCTCGACAACAACAGGCGCTACGGCACGCTTGCCGACCTCAACAATTTCCACAAGCTCGCCTACATGGCGCCGGCGCTGCATTCCTCGAGTTCGGTCATCTGCGAGCCGATGGAAATCGCCGTGCCGAAGCGGCATCTGCACATCATCCATTCGGCGCTGAAACATTCCGACAAGCCGTTCATGGGCATCGTGACGTCCAAGGAGCGCGCCGAGGACACGATGGCGATGGCTGCAATCGTCTTCGGCGAGGAGTTCGTCCGCGAAAACCCGGTGCTGGTGGCGATCACCAACTGCAATTCGCCGCTGGTCTGGGACGCCACCATGATCGACGCGATGCGGGTCTATGCAAGCCACAATCAGCCGCTGATCCTGGCGCCGTTCGCGCTCTGCGGCGCCTCGACCGCGGCGTCGGCCGTCGGCGCGGTGGCGCAGGTCAATGCCGAGGCGCTCGCGGGCGTGGCCCTGACCCAGCTCATCCGTCCCGGTTCGCCCCAGATCTACGGCCAGTTCATGGTCACGGTCGACATGAAGACCGGCGCTCCCATGGGCGGCACGCCGGAGGCCGCCCAGATGATGTATCTGATGGGTGCGCTGGCGCGGAAATACAAACTGCCGTGGCGCACATCGGGCTTTCATGTCGGCTCGAAGCTCAACGATGCCCAGGCTGGCTATGAGGCGAACATGCTGATGCATGCAGCCATCCTCGCCGGCGCCAACTACATCTGGCATTCGGCCGGATGGCTGGAAGCGGGTCTCACTTGCGGTTACTCGAAATTCGCCACCGACTGCGAACAGCTTGTCGGCTGGTACAAATATGCCGGCGGCCTGCCTTTCGAAGATTTCAAGGAAGCGATGGCAGCGATCCGCGAAGTCGGGCCGCAGGGCCATTTCCTCGGCACCCAGCACACGCTCGAGCATTTCGAGAAGGCTTTCTTCATGCCGAGCATCATGGACTTCAACTCCTACGAACAATGGAAGGCGGAAGGGGCGAAGGACCACGACACGCGCGGCCGCGAGAAGGCGCGCAACATGCTTGCCGACTATGAGGAGCCGAAACTCGACGAGGGCATTGCCGACGGTCTCAAGGATTTGATCGCGCGGCGCGAGGAAAAACTGCCTGACAGCGTTAGTTGAAAAAGCAGGCAAAGACCTCACGGGAACAACAAGGGGAGAATGACATGACGATTTTCAGAAGCAACGGCGACCGTGTGCCGCCCGCTATCGAAGCGATGGCGGCGGAAGCGAAGGCGGGTCGCATGGACCGGCGCGAGTTCCTGGCGCTGGCCAGCGCGCTTGGTGCGTCGACGGCATTTGCCTATGGCATGATCGGCCTCGCCGCGCCGACGCAAGCTGTGGCCGAGGAACCGAAGAAGGGCGGGACGCTGCACGTCTCGATGGCGGTGAAAGCGCAGAAGGATCCGCGCACTTACGATTGGGTGGAACTGGCCAATGTCTCGCGTTGCTGGCTGGAGCCGCTGGTGCGCTACACCAGGCAATTCACCTTCGAGCCGGTGCTGCTCGAAAGCTGGGACATCAACGACGACGCCACCGAATACACGCTGCATGTGCGCAAGGGCGTCGCCTGGAACAATGGCGATGCCTTCAGCGCCGATGACGTGGTGCACAATGTGACGCGCTGGTGCGAGAAGGGCGTCGCCGGCAACTCGATGGCGGCCCGCGTCGGTGCGCTGATCGATGCCAAGACCGGCAAGGCCAGGGACGGCGCCATCACCAAGGTCGACGACAACACGGTCAAGCTGAAGCTCAGCGAGCCCGATATTTCGCTCATTCCCAATTTCACCGATTATCCGGCGCTCATCGTGCACCGCAATTTCGACGCCGATGGCGCCGACCCGATCAAGAAGCCGATCGGCACGGGAGCGTTTGAGTTGGTCTCTTACGACGTCGGCCAGAAGGCGGTGGTCAAGCGCCGCGAGAACGGCAAATGGTGGGGCGGCGAGGCGCCACTCGACGGTATCGAATTCATCGACTACGGCACCGATTTCAACGCCACGGTGAACGCGTTCGATTCCGGTGAAATCGACCTCAATTTCGAGTCGCCCGCCGACTTCATCGACATTCTCGACAAGATGGGGCTGCAGAAGTCTGAGGTCGCGACCGCCACCACGCTGGTTGCCCGCACCAACATCACGCACAAGCCATACGACGATCAGCGCGTTCGCAATGCGCTGCAGATGGCGGTCGACAACAACGCGGTGCTGCAGCTCGGCTATAACGGCC
This sequence comes from Mesorhizobium sp. CO1-1-11, assembly GCF_020164995.1. Taxonomy (NCBI): domain Bacteria; kingdom Pseudomonadati; phylum Pseudomonadota; class Alphaproteobacteria; order Hyphomicrobiales; family Phyllobacteriaceae; genus Mesorhizobium; species Mesorhizobium sp. CO1-1-11. The sequence goes on along the minus strand of NZ_JAIUHE010000002.1, from coordinate 291,409 downwards.
GCGGCACGGTCGGCGAGAACCACCATGTCAGCCCGATCCATCCCGAATACTATGCCCTGCCCAAGAAGGAGCGCGACGCCGCCGGCGCCAAGAAGCTGATGACGGACGCCGGTCAGGCCGACTTCGAGCACGAGCTGATCACCATCGAGGACGACTGGCAGAAGAACACCGGCGACGCGATCGCCGGCCAGCTGCGTGACGCCGGCATCAAGGTCAAGCGCACGGTGCTGCCGGGCTCGACCTTCTGGAACGACTGGACGAAATATCCCTATTCGATGACCATCTGGTACATGCGCCCGCTCGGTGTCCAGGTGCTGGCGCTGGGTTATCGCACCGGCGAGGCGTGGAACGAATCGGCCTATTCCAATCCCGATTTCGACGCCAAGCTCAAGCAGGCGCTCTCGCTGATCGACGTCGCCAAGCGCAAGGAGGTGATGAAGGATGTCGAGCAGATCCTGCAGGACTCCGGCGTCATCATCCAGCCGTTCTGGCAGAAGCTCTACAGCCACACGAACAAGAAGGTGAAGAACTACGGCGTCCACCAGACCTTCGAGATGGACCTCCAGAACGTCTGGCTGGACGCCTGACGCCAGAAGTTCTGCCACACAGCGCCGGCGCCCTTGCGCCGGCGCAATGCCGCCGATGGGGAAGAATTTGCATGTCCGGCCGGGTCTTCAAACGTTTGTTCGAGCCGGCCACCTTGCGTGGCAAAACATTGCGCAACAGGATCGTGTTTGGAGCCCATACGGCGAACATGGCCGAGAACGGGCTGCCGACCGAACGCCATGTCGGCTACTACGCCGAACGCGCCATCGGCGGGGCCGGCATGATCGTGGTCGAGCCGATGCCCGTGCATCAGGCCGCCGTGCTTACCCGTGGCAATTTCAGCCCGTCCGATGACCGCGTCATCCCGCATTTCCGCAAGGTGACGGAGGCGATCCGCGGCAACGGCGCCGTCGCCATCCAGCAGCTCTACCATGTCGGTCAGCACGCGGACGCGGACAACTCGTTTCACCCCGGTTGGTCGCCTTCCGGCCTGCCGAGCTACCACGATTCCGACGGCTCGCATCGGATGTCCGAAGCCGAGATCGAAGAAACGATCGACGGCTTCGTCCAGGCCGCGCGCCGTTGCCACCAGGCCGGCTTCGACGGCGTCGAGGTCTGGGCGGCGTACCATTCGATGCTGGACCAGTTCTGGACACCTTGGTCGAACCGCCGGGACGACCGATGGGGCGGCAGCCTCGAAAACCGCACCCGCATGAGCCGTGAGGTGATGACCAGGATTCGCCGGGAATGCGGCGATGATTTTATCATCGGTCTCGCGATCAATGATGAGCCCGAAGTCGAAGTGGCGCTGAAGCGCGAAGCGCTGGCCGAGATCATCGACCTCCACGACCGCGATGCCTTGATGGACTATGTCACTTGCGGAACGGGTTCCTACTTCGATTTCTACAAGATCATGCCGACCTTTGTTTACCCGGAGAAGCTCGGTGCCGACCTGGCGTCCGTGCTCAAATCCACCGTGCGTCACGCGTTGATCACCGCCGAGAGCCATATCCGCACGCCCGAGAACGCCGAGAGCGTGCTGAGCGAAGGCCGTGCCGATCTCGTTTCCATCGTGCGTGGGCAGATCGCCGATCCGCATCTGGCTGCAAAGGCTGCCGCCGGCCGGCCGCAGGACATTCGCGGCTGCCTGTCCTGCAACCAGATGTGCTGGGGCCGGCGCAGCCGTGACTACTGGATCAGCTGCGTCATCAATCCTTCCGCGGGGCGGGAATGGGAGTGGGGCGGCGACCGCTTTGCTCCGGCCGGCCAGCCGAAGCGCGTACTGGTCGTGGGTGGCGGCCCGGCCGGTCTCGAAGCGGCGCGCGTGGCGGCCGAGCGCGGCCATCGCGTCATGCTGGCCGAGGCATCCGACCGCCTTGGGGGGCAGTTCCGTCTTGCCGGACTGCAGCCGCGCCGTGCCCAGATTCTGGACCTGATCGACTGGTATGAGCGCCAGCTCGGCCAGCTCCAGGTCGATATCCGCTACGGGCAGTATGTCGAAGCCGACGATGTCGAGCGCGAGGGCGCCGATCACGTCATCGTCGCGACCGGCTCGATGCCGCCGGACGGCGCTTTCCAGCGGGCCTTGCCGCATTGGGAGAGCATTCCGGGCGACGGTCCGGTGCTCTCGGCCGAAGCGGTGATGGCGCGCGAGGCGAGGCCGGGAAAAAATGTTCTCTTGCTGGACGACGGCGGCAATTGGAAGGGCTGCGGCACCGCCTGGAAACTCGCCGAGGATGGTCACAACGTAACGCTTGTGACACCGGACGCCCTGGTCGGCAAAGAGCTTCAGCGAATGGCCGTCGATGCGCCGCTGCGACGGGCACTCGCCAAGCTGAAGGTGCGGTTTGTGACCGAGAGCGCCGTCGTTCATTGGGACGGCAGGGTGGCCAGGATCGCTTCGCTGCTCGACCGGACCGAGCAGCAGGTCGAGGCCGACGCTTTGGTATTCGCCGCCACCAGCATGGCGCAGGACAGCCTGTCCATCGAGCTCGAAAGGCGCGGAATTGCGCATACCTCCATCGGCGACTGTACCGCCTCCAGACAGGCGGCATTTGCCATTCATGACGGGCGCAAGGTGGCGCTTGGTCTTTGACCATCGCGAAAGGCGCCATGCCAGGCAAGGCATGAACGGGGCTGATGTCTGAATGCGTATCAGGTCAATCAAAGTCTATCAGATGCTTCTGCCTGTTAAAGGCGGTGCCTACCGGATGGCCAGCGACACCGTGCAGAATTTGGACAGCACGCTGGTTGAAGTCACCACCGAGGATGGACTGTCAGGCTGGGGTGAGACTTGCCCGATCGGCCCTGTTTATCAACCCCAGCATGCTCTGGGCGCGAGAGCGGCAATTGCTGAAATAGCGCCGGGACTCATCGGCGAGGACACAGCGTCCATGCGCCGCCTCGCCAAACGAATGGACGAACGGCTGAACGGTCACAACTATGCCAAGGCGGCCTTGGACATAGCTCTCCTCGACCTCGCCGGCCAGCGGCTGGGCGTCCCTGTTTCAACACTTCTCGGTGGTGCGCTCACCGATCGCGTGCCGTCATACTACTCGACGACCGTCGGTGCTCCGGACGAGACCGCGCGTATTGCCGCCGACAAGGTCAACGCCGGATATCCACGGCTTCAGATCAAGATCGGCGGGCGGGATCTCGAACAAGACGTCGCCACTGTGCACAAAGTATGGGAGGCGGTTGGCTTCAGGGCCCGCATAGCCGTCGACGCCAATCGCGGCCTGACTGCTGCCGCGGCGCTGCACATCGATCGGCTTTGCCAGGCAATCCCGTTCGTGTTCGAACAGCCTTGCAACACCATGGAGGAAGTCGCAGGCCTCAAAGGGCGCGTTACGCATCCGATCTATCTCGATGAGAGTACCGAGGATTTGAATGCCGTGCTTCGGGCAGTTTCGTCAGGTATCGCCGACGGATTCGGATTGAAGGTCACCCGTCTTGGTGGTCTGACCAAGATGGCCACGGTCCGCGACCTGTGTGCGATACGATCTCTTCCGCACAGCTGCGACGATGCCTGGGGCGGAGACGTCATCGCCGCGGCATGCGTCCACCTCGCCGCTACCGTCGAGCCGAGACGTTTTGAGGGAGCCTGGATCGCGCAGGAGTACATCGAAGGGCATACTGATCCCGCAAACCCGATCGTGATCGAGAACGGGCATATACGCGTCCCGCAGATCCCAGGGCTCGGTGTCAAGCCTGAGCGCTCCCAACTCAACGCGCCGATCGCCACTTTCGGAAACTAAGGATCGTTGGATTTGATCTATGCAAGCAGACGCGCCGCCCGGAGGAGGCTTCATGAGCCGCAAAAAAGCCGATATGCACGATGCGTGGTATTGATTGCCTTCCGCAGTCAAACATTCGGGGAAATCCATGCATTCGGGGAAATCCATGAAACTGCTGCTCGCTGCCATCCTGTCGATTGCCACACCAGCCGCGGCATTGGCCGGCCCGGCGTCCGACGCCGTGAAGTTCTTCTATGTCCCGCAGGTCAAGTTCGAGGCCGACGCGCAATACCGCGATCGCTTCACCGAGCCGGTGACGAAACTGTTCGACCTCAACGACCAGGCCAACAAGAAGAATCCGGACCAGGTCGCCTGTATCGACTTCGACCCCGGCCTCGACGCGCAGGATTTCGACCAGAAGGCCCTTTCCAGGACACTGAAGCTGTCCGAGACGGTGGAGGGCGATACGGCGCAGGTGGTGGCGAGTTTCAGTCTTTTTCCGGAAGGAGACGATTCGCAGCGCGAAATGCACTGGTCGCTGAAGAAGGTCGACGGCAAGTGGAAGATATCGGACATTGCATCGAAGACCAGCGACTGGACGCTGAGCCAGCTCGAATGCATGGCGGGCCAAGATCCGGAGTGATGCGATGGCCGGTCGCACGCTTCTTTTGTTCTCGGCCGTGTGCCTGCTGGCGGCGGACTTGAACGGCGCGGCCGCTCAGGGGCTGTTGGGCGCGCCGCCGGCAAAAGCTCCGGCCGGGACCGCGCCCGATGACAGCGTGACGCCGCCGGCAACCCCGCCTGGCGGCGCCGCGGAGCCGCCGACCCCACCCGTCGCATCGCCGCCAAGCGAGCCTGCCGCTCCAATCCAGCCGGGGTCGCCGACCGCGGTGGTGCGGCCGTTCTACGATCAGGTCGGCCTGGAGGTCGATCCTGCTCAGCGCGGCCATTTCATCGATCCGGCGAAAGCCGTGCTCGACAAGAGCGATGCCTTGCGCAAATCCGGGCAGGGCGAGTGCCTGGACCCCAACATGGCGCTCGACAATGCGGACTACGACAAGGCCGAGATCGACAAGAGCCTGAAGACGCTCGAAGCGATCAATGGCGACCAGGCCAAGGTGATCGTCGCCTTCGTCGTCGCCGGTAACCCGCACCGCCTCGAATGGAAGTTCAAGAAGGTCGATGGCGAATGGAAGATAGCGGACCTTTTGTCGGTGACCGGCGAATGGGCGCTCAGCCAGTACCAGTGCGAATGATGGCCGAACTAGCCGCGCCCGCGATAGGGGGTGACGCCGGTATCCGGCAGCCAGGCGCCTTCGGGCGGAGCGCCGGTCTGCCAGAACACATCGATCGGAATGCCGCCGCGCGGATACCAATAGCCGCCTATGCGCAACCAGAGCGGCTTGGTCGCGGCCACGATGCGGCGTCCGATCATCACCGTGCAGTCTTCATGGAAGGCGCCATGGTTGCGAAACGAGGTCATGAACAGCTTGAGCGACTTCGATTCCACCAGGGCGGCATCGGGTGCGTAGTCGATGACGATGTGGGCGAAATCCGGCTGTCCGGTCACCGGGCAGAGCGAGGTGAATTCCGGGCAGGTAAAGCGCACGATCGCCGGCGGCCCGTCGCCGCGCGAAAACGGCACGGTTTCCAGGACCGCGGCTTCGGGGCTCTGTGGCGTCTCGACGTGCGTGCCGAGCTGGGTGAGATTTTTGGTATCGATCATATGCGGTTTCCCTTGGATTTGCCGCTCATTAGCACAAATTAAAACGGCAGGAAGACGATGACCAGCAACGACCCGCTTCTCCAACCCTACCAGCTCAAGCATTTGACGCTGAAGAACCGGGTGATGTCGACCAGCCACGAGCCGGCTTACTCGGAGGACGGCATGCCGAAGGAGCGCTACCGGCTCTACCATGCCGAAAAGGCCAAGGGCGGCATGGCGCTGACCATGACCGCCGGCTCGGCGATCGTTTCGCGCGACAGCCCGGCTGCCTTCGGCAATCTGCACGTCTATGACGACCGCATCGTGCCGTGGTTGGCCGAACTCACCGATGCCTGCCACGAGCATGACTGCAAGGTGATGATCCAGATCACCCATCTTGGCCGCCGCACGGGTTGGAACAAGGCCGACTGGCTGCCGGTGCTCTCGGCTTCACCAGTGCGCGAGCCGGCGCATCGCGCTTTCCCCAAGACCATCGAGGAGTGGGACATCGAGCGCATCGTCGCCGACTATGCGTCGGCCGCCCAGCGCTGCCAGGCGGCCGGGCTCGACGGCATCGAGTTCGAATCCTACGGCCATCTGATGGACGGCTTCTGGTCGCCTGCCACCAATCATCGCGATGACGAGTATGGCGGTTCGCTCGACAACCGCCTGCGCTTTACCAACATGGTGCTCGATGCGGTGCGGGCGGCGGTCGGCGAGAAATTCGTCGTCGGCATCCGCATGGTCGCCGACGAGGATTTCGACAAAGGCCTGTCGAAGGAGGAGGGCGTCGAGATCGCCAGGCGGCTGGCCGGCTCCGGCAAGCTCGATTTCCTCAACATCATCCGGGGCTCGATCGAGACCGACGCGGCGCTCACCAAGGTCATTCCGGTGACCGGCATGCGGTCGTCGCCGCATCTCGATTTCGCCGGCGAGGTGAGGGCGGCGACGAAATTCCCGACCTTCCACGCGGCGCGCATTTCCGATGTCGCCACCGCGCGCCATGCGATCGCCACCGGCAAGCTCGACATGGTCGGCATGACTCGCGCCCATATCGCCGATCCGCACATCATCAAGAAGGTGATGGAGGGCCGCGAGCACGAGATACGTCCCTGTGTCGGCGCTACCTATTGTCTCGACCGCATCTATGAAGGCGGCGAGGCGCTATGCGTTCACAATGCGGCGACCGGCCGCGAGGCGGATATCCCGCACGTCATTGTCAAGACGGAAGGGCCCAAGCGGAAAGTGGTGGTCGTCGGCGCCGGCGCTGGTGGGCTGGAGGCGGCGCGCGTCGCAGCCGAGCGCGGTCATCAAGTCACGATCCTCGAGGCATCATCACAAGCTGGCGGCCAGGTGCGTCTGGCGACCCAGAACCCGCGCCGCAAGGAATTGATCGGCATCATCGACTGGCGGCTGGCCGAACTCGACCGGCTCGGCGTCGAGATCCGCTATGACACCTGGGCGGAACAGGACGATGTTCTGGCGCTGGCGCCCGACGTCGTGGTGATCGCCACCGGTGGCCTGCCGCAGAACCCGCCGCTGGCCTCCGGCGACAATCTCGTCACCTCGAGCTGGGACATCATGGCCGGCAGCGTCAAGCCGGCCGAAAATGTGCTGCTCTACGACGACAATGGCGGCCATCAGGGCATGGGCGCGGCCGAACTGATTGCCAACAGCGGCTCGAAGCTGGAACTGGTTTCGCCGGAACGCTTCTTCGCCCCCGAAATGGGCGGCATGAACCACGTACCCTATGTCAGGGCCTTCCAGGAAAAGGGCGTCACCGTCACCATCAATACCCGCCTGCGCTCGGTGCGGCGCGAGGGCAATCAACTGATCGCGGAACTCGCTTCGGATTTCGCCGATGGCTGGCGCGGAGAGCGCAGGGTCGACCAGGTGGTGGTCGAGCACGGCACGGCGCCGCTCGACGATCTGTATCTTTCGCTGAAACCGGTGTCGAAGAACGGTGGTGCGGTTGACTATGAGCGTCTGGCCAACGGCGGCGACATTTTTCCCAAGCGCAACGCGGATGGCGGCTTCGTGCTCTTGCGCATCGGCGACGCGGTTGCCTCGCGCAACATCCACGCCGCCATCTATGACGGGATCAGGTTCGGGATCAGGATTTGATCACGATCGGGTGGCGCGCAACGACCTTTGCAAGGAGAGCCACCTGCCGCTCTGGTCCGTTGCGCGCTGCGCATGATCGGCTTTCACCGGCCGTGCGATTCTAAAACATCTTGGCGGTCGCCATGCAGAGCACGGTGATGACCAGCAGCCCGCCGGCTATGCGTTCGCCCCTGGTCATTTTCGCGCGCAGCGCCGTTTGGGTCGCGGCATCGGCGCCGGCAAGCTGCCTGCTGGCGGAGCCCACAAGCGCGCCTTGCACGCCGGCGGCGATCAGCGCCGTCAAAATGCCGAGCGCCAGTATCTTTTCCATCGAGCCAAAAGCACCCTCATGAAAGAAATACCAGAGCAGCAAACCGGTCAGGAAAGCCAAACCGGCCGCGCCCATTTGCGGCCGGAAGAACCGCTCTGCCCGGATGTCCGGATCGCGGCCAACCGCGATGGTCGTGCCGGCCCAGAAGACGCCGGCCATGACGTGCAGGCCGATGACGGCGATATAAACATATTGCATGACCGCATTCCTCTCATTCGCCCACCGCCTACGCGCCGCAACCCTGTCGCGATGCCATCACTAAGGCAAAATTAGATATCTAACGGTTAGATGTCAATCACGAAGCCAGTTTCACATTCCCACTGCTTGCTCTACTGTCAGATCATGACACCATTTGACCGCCCGCCGGTCGGCATGAATCTCGGCCGAACCGCCAAGCTTGTCGCACAAGCCTTCGACGCTGCCTTGGTTGAAGCAGGCGGCACATTGCCGGTCTGGCTCACGCTGCTGTCTGTCAAGTCGAGCGAGCTTGCCAATCAGCGCGAACTCGCCGGCATGATCGGCATCCAGGGCGCGACGCTGACCCATCATCTCAACGCGATGGAAGCGCAGGGCCTGCTGACGCGGCGGCGCGATCCCGTCAACCGCCGGGTTCACTTGGTCGAATTGACGGAGACGGGAGAAGCGCTGTTCGAGACGTTGCGGCAAGCGGCACTCGTCTTTGACAAGCGGCTTCGCAAAGGGCTGCCAGACGAGCGTCTGGCGGAATTTGCGCAGGTGCTTGCGGCGTTGCGGAAGAACGTAGAGAGCTAGGAATGCCGGCCGGTTGGACGCACTGGCCTCGGCATGCATACCGACCATGAACAGCGTTGCCGGAACCGCGCTGCCTCCAAGACGTCGAGGATGTTGCTTGTACCGTTCAGCGGACCGTCGTCGAAGGTGAGATAGATGGTGCGATCCGCGCCATGGGCAGGCAACGCCGACATAACATGGCTGCCAGGGCAAGCCGAAAGAATGTCATGGAGCCGCTATCCCCTCGCGGTCAGGACAGGCCGCCATTTCCGCGGCTGCTTGTCAAGGCTGGCCGGGTTACGCCAGGCTTCCCTGCAATACCGTCAGCCTGGCTTTCTTCGGCATGCGGGCGGTCAGCCATTCCAGCGCCTTGTCATGCGGCATCGGGAAGGCGATGGAATAGCCCTGCACCTGGTCGCAGCCGATCGCCATCAGCGAATCGAGCTCGGCCTCGGTTTCGGCACCCTCGGCGACGATGGAGATGCCCAGCCCCCGCGCAAGTTCAGTGATGGCGCGCACGATCTTGGAGTTGTCGCCATTCTCATGGATGTTTTGCACGAAGCGACGGTCGATCTTGAGCCTGTCGATCTCGTTGGGATTGACGTGGCTGAGCGAAGCGTAGCCGGTGCCGAAATCATCGAGCTCCAGATGCACGCCGGCCGCCCTGATATGACGCAGCTTCGCCGCGATGCCGGTCTTCTCGTCGTCCAGAATGACGGATTCGACGATTTCCAGCGACAGTTTCTGCGGCGGCAGTCCGGCTTTCTCCAGCGTATCGAACAAAAACGCATCGAAATCATGCTCGCGCAACTCGGTACCCGAGACATTGACTGCAAGCCGGCCGAAAGCAATCCCGGTCCGGTTCCATTCGGCGGCCTCGTTGATCGCCTTGCTGATCACGATACGGCCGATCTCCGGCATGAAGCCGCATTTCTCGGCGACCGGGATGAATTCGCCCGGCGAGATCATGCCGCGCTCGGGATGATTCCAGCGCACGAGCGCTTCGATGCCGCTGATGGTGCCGTCGGTCAGCGAGACCTGCGGCTGGAAATAGACCTGGAACGCCTTTTCGGAAATGGCGACCTTGATGTCGTGTTCGAGCTGCTTGCGGTAGTCGAGTTCGCGGCGCAGTTCCTCGGAGAAGAACGAGAAGTTGCCGCCACCCATTTTCTTGGCGGAGTAGAGCGCCAGATCGGCATGGACGAGCAGGTCCTGCGCATTGTCGGCATCGATCGGATAGACCGCGATGCCGCCGCTGGCGCCCGGGAGAATGGTGGTGCCCTGGAACACGATCGGCTCGTTGATGTGCACCAGGATGCGCCGTGCCAGCATGTTGATGTCCTCGGTGCTGCCGGCTCCGTTGAGGATCATCACGAATTCGTCGCCGCCGAGCCGCGCGCACAGATCCGACGCGCGGCAGGAATCGCGCATGCGCTGTGCCGTCACGACCAGGACATAATCGCCGGCGGCGTGACCCAGCGTATCGTTGATCTGCTTGAAGCGGTCGAGGTCGAGCTGGACTACGGCCAGGCGCTCGCGCCGGCGATGCGCGCCCTTGATCAGCGTCTCGAAATGGTCGGTGAGGAAGGTGCGGTTGTGCAGGCCGGTCAGGCCGTCATGCACCGCGATGAAGGCCATCGAATTGCGCGCGTCGACCAACTCACGCGTCTTGCGCAGGATCGCGTTGGACATCGGCCTGAAGATGAACAGCGCCACCAGCAGGATGACGCCGAGTGTGGCGTAGAACAGAGTGCGGTGGAGGGAGAGCAGCTTTTCGGAGCGCTCGTCGGCATCGGCGCTGATGCGCTGGCCGAGCGCGGCATAGCCCGACAGCGTGGCATTGGCGACCGAGGCATCGAGATTGACGCGGTCGGCGCCGCCCTTGTAGCCGCCATTGTCGCCAAGATTGAGCTGCGATTCCAGTGCAGAGACCAGCCGGTCGCCATTGGCGATCAGGCCAACCGAGAAATAGTCGAGATGGAAGGGCTTGGCGAAAAGCACGCTCTGGATCGACTTCGCATCGAGCTTGGCCGGCGATTGCGGATCCGCGCCCGTCTGCTTGAGCAGCAGATCGTAGTTCGTCTCGAACTCCGCCGTGGCCTGCTTCAGCGCGCTGACCAGCGCCGGCTGCTTGTCGCGCGAGGCGGCGCCCGTTGCGTTGGCCAGAAAGACGATGCGCTGCGACAGCGTCTTCTGCGTGCCGACGATGTCGAGCAAGGTGTTGTTGTGCTGCTGCGTGGCCATCGTCTGCTGCAGCAGGACGAAGGAGGCCGCGACCATGGCGGCAATGATCAGCAGCGCCAGCCAGTAGCCAGCCTTGATCAGCAGTATGAGCTTGCCTGAAACGGTTTGCACCGGCTGCTGAGACATGTTCGGGGGCGGTCCTCTCGCCAACGGATTTATGCGAGCACCATTGAACTGCAAACGTTAACAGGACTGGAAATCGACGGCCGGCCGGCGCGGACGAGAGGCGGAAAGATCACGAAATGGTTATCGGGTTCTTTCGCGGCCGGCCTGCATTTGAGCATTCGTCGGCCCATGCGTTTCCGGGTGGTCACCTGGGCAATGTCGGAACGTCCCAGCTGATGCTGCCCGGCCACCTGATCCGTCGCTTTTGCGATGGATTTTTTGTGCGGGCGGGACGACAGTCTGCCGACGTCAAACGGGGCCCGATCATGACCGCAGCATTTCTCTCCCATATCGACAGCGAGCTTGCCGGGTTGAAATCCGCCGGGCTCTACAAGTCCGAGCGGGTGATTTCCTCGATGCAGTCGGCTGAGATCGAGGTCGGCGGCGAGAAAGTGCTGAACTTCTGCGCCAACAACTATCTCGGCCTTGCCGACAGCGCGGAACTGCGCGCGGCGGCCACGCAGGCGCTCGACCGCTACGGCTACGGCATGGCCTCGGTGCGCTTCATCTGCGGGACCCAGGAAGAACACAAGCAGCTCGAGACGACGATCTCCTCTTTCCTCGGCTCAGAAGACACCATCCTCTACGGCTCCTGCTTCGACGCCAATGGCGGCCTGTTCGAGACGCTGCTTGGCGAGGAAGACGCAATCATCTCGGATGCGCTGAACCACGCCTCGATCATCGACGGCGTCAGGCTGTCGAAGGCCAAACGCTTTCGCTACGCCAACAATGACATGGCCGATCTCGAGGCGCGATTGAAGGAAGCCAAGGATTGCCGCTTCCGGCTGATCGCCACCGACGGTGTGTTTTCCATGGACGGCATCATCGCCAATCTCTCAGGCGTCTGCGATCTGGCCGAGAAATACGACGCCATGGTCATGGTGGATGACAGCCATGCGGTCGGCTTCGTCGGCGGAAACGGGCGCGGTTCGCCCGAGCATTGCGGTGTCGAGGGCAGGGTTGACATCATCACCGGCACGCTCGGCAAGGCGCTCGGCGGCGCTTCGGGCGGCTACACCTCGGGCAAGAAGCAGGTGGTCGACTGGCTGCGCCAGCGCTCGCGGCCTTATCTCTTCTCCAACACGCTGATGCCGGCGATCGCCGGCGCCTCGATCAAGGTGTTCGAGCTGATCCGCAATGGCGACGGATTGCGCGAGCGCCTATATGCCAATGCGGCGCGGTTCAGGTCCCAGATGGGAAAGCTTGGATTCACGCTGGCCGGGGCCGACCATCCGATTATCCCGGTAATGCTGGGCGATGCCACATTGGCGCAGGAGATGGCGGCGCGCATGCTGAAGCGTGGTATCTACGTCATCGGATTCTCATTCCCGGTGGTGCCGAAGGGCCAGGCCCGCATCCGCACCCAGATGTCGGCGGCGCACTCCAGCGCCGACATCGACCGGGCCGTGGAAGCGTTCGGAGCGGTCGGCAGGGAATTGGGTGTGATTTCCTGAAGGGCCGGTAGCGAAAAGCGATTCCGGATCAAGAGATTCAAGGGACAAGAGAATGTCGAACATGATGAAGGCACTGGTGAAGGCCAAGGCCGAACCGGGCATCTGGATGGAAGAGGTTCCGGTGCCTGAGATCGGCCCGAACGATGTGCTGATCAAGATCAAGAAGACCGCGATCTGCGGCACCGACGTCCACATCTACAACTGGGACCAGTGGGCGCAAAAGACGGTTCCTGTGCCGATGGTGACCGGCCACGAATTCGTCGGCACGGTAGCCGACTTTGGTGCCGCGGTCACCGAATACAAGGTCGGCCAGCGGGTGTCGGGCGAGGGACACATCGTCTGCGGTCATTGCCGCAACTGCCGCGCGGGCAGGGGACATCTATGCCGTAACACGCTCGGCGTCGGCGTCAACCGTCCGGGCGCCTTCGGCGAGTACCTGGCCATTCCCCAGCACAATGTGGTGCCGATCCCCGACGACGTGCCGGACGAGATTGCCGCGATCTTCGATCCCCTGGGCAATGCGGTCCACACGGCGTTGTCCTTCGATCTGGTCGGCGAGGATGTGCTGGTCACCGGCGCCGGACCGATCGGCATCATGGGCGCTCTGGTGGCGCAGTGCGTCGGCGCACGCAAGGTTGTCATCACCGACATCAACCCGGTGCGCCTGGCGCTGGCGAAGAAACTCGGCGTCCAGCATGTCGTCGACGCTTCGCAGGAGAAGCTGCGCGACGTCATGCCGGCACTCGGCATGACAGAAGGTTTCGATGTCGGATTGGAGATGTCGGGCGCCGCGCCTGCCTTCCGCGACATGATCGACACCATGAACAATGGCGGCAAGATCGCCATCCTCGGCATCGCCCCGACTGGTTTCGAGATCGACTGGAACAAGGTCATCTTCAAGATGCTGCACTTGAAGGGCATCTACGGCCGCGAGATGTTCGAGACCTGGTACAAGATGATCGCCCTGGTGCAGGGCCCGCTCGACGTCTCCGCGCTCATCACACACCGCATCGGCATCGACGATTTCCAGGCCGGCTTCGATGCGATGCGCAGCGGCAGTTCCGGCAAGGTGGTGATGGACTGGTAACGGCGCGCATAGCGCTATCCGGTAAAACGTCTGCGCGAGGCGCCCCCTCTGTCCTGCCGGACAGAGGGGGGCGCTGTCCCCCCAGCCTATCCCCATTCTTTCAGCGCTACTTCTCTTCCAACGTCCTCTCAAGCGCCGCCACCCCACGCACAATCGCCGCACGTTCGTCCACGCCAAGTTTCGCCAGCAGTTCCCGCTCGAAACTCTGCGCCAGCGGCACCATCTCGCGATAGGCTGCAAGCCCGACTTTGGTAAGCGTCAAGTGCTCGACGCGGCGGTCGTTCTCGTCAGGTGTTCGTACCAGCCAGCGCCGCCGTTCTAACTCGGCCACGGCGCGCGAGACCTTGGTCTTGTGCATGGCCGACTGCTCGCCAAGTTCCGTCGCGGTCATCGTGCCGCGCTGTCCCAATCCCGACAACGTGCGCCATTCGGGCCGGGTCAGGCCATGGCGGTCCTTATAGACCTTCGAGAATTCGCGGCTGACCGCATCTGCAAGGCGGTAGAGCCGGTAGGGCAGAAAGCTTTCGAGTTCGAGAATGTCCATTGTCCGCATCCGGGAAAAACGGAAGATTGATAGTTACATTTTCGATGGTTACAAATGAAACCAATTTGGTCAATCCGGGAGGAAGCAATGGCCTTTTCCTATATGCCGGGTTTCGGCAACGACTTCGAAACCGAAACCTTGCCCGGCTCACTGCCGCAGGGACGCAACTCGCCGCAGCGGCCGGCCTACGGCCTCTATGCCGAGCAGCTTTCAGGCTCGCCCTTCACCGCGCCGCGCGGCACCAATGAGCGCTCCTGGCTCTATCGCATCCGGCCGAGCGTCAAGCACACGGGCAGGTTCAAGGCGGCGAGTTATCCCCTGTGGAAGAGCGCCCCCAATGTCGGCGACCACGAGCTGGCGCTTGGCCAGTACCGCTGGAATCCGGTGCCGATGCCGAAAGAGCCGACCGACTTCATCAAGGGTATGCGCACCATCACCACCGCCGGCGACGTGCTTGGCCAGACCGGCATGGCTGCCCATGTCTATGTCGCCAACCGCTCGATGACCGACGATCATTTCTTCAACGCCGACGGCGAGCTGCTGATCGTGCCGCAGGTGGGCAGCTTGCGCTTCATCACCGAGATGGGCGTCATCGAGCTTCGGCCCGGTGAAATCGCCGTGCTGCCGCGCGGCCTCGTCTTCAAGGTCGAACTGGTCGACGCCGAAGTGCGCGGCTATGTCTGCGAGAATTACGGCGCCAAGCTGACGCTGCCTGACCGCGGCCCGATCGGCGCCAATTGCCTGGCCAACCCGCGCGACTTCAAGACGCCTTGCGCCTGGTTCGAGGAGAAGGAGACGCCGTGCCGGCTGATCGTGAAATGGTGCGGCAATTTTCACGTCACCGAGATCGGCCATTCGCCGCTCGACGTCGTTGCCTGGCATGGCAACTACGCGCCCTATAAATATGATCTGGCGACCTTTTCGCCGGTCGGTGCGCTGCTGTTCGATCACCCCGATCCGTCGATCTTCACCGTGCTGACGGCGCCGAGCGGCGAGGAAGGCACCGCCAACATCGATTTCGTCATCTTCCCGCCGCGCTGGCTGGTGGCGGAAAATACGTTCCGGCCGCCCTGGTACCATCGCAACATCATGAGCGAGTTCATGGGCCTGATCCATGGCCAGTACGACGCCAAGGAGGAAGGTTTTGTCCCCGGCGGTATCAGCCTGCACAATCTGATGCTGGCCCATGGCCCGGATGCGCCTGGCTTCGAAAAAGCCTCGCGCGCGGACCTGAAACCGGTCAAGCTCGACAACACCATGGCCTTCATGTTCGAAACCCGCTTTCCGCAGATGCTGACCCGCTACGGCGCCGAACTCGAAACCCGGCAGGACAATTACATCGATTGCTGGGCCGACCTGAAGAAGCGGTTCAATGGCACGCCCGAGGGCGACTGGTCTTGAGCGGCAAGCCAATGCCGGACCGGCTGGTGCTGCTCGGGTCGAAAGGCGGTCCGGCACTGCGGCCGGGCGGGCCGTGGCCGAGCTCGACGCTGCTCGAAATCGGCGGGCGAGCCATCGTCGTCGATTGCGGGCTCGGCGTGACGCGCGGTCTGGTCGATGCCGGTGTCAGCCTGAAGGCACTCGACCTGATCTTCATCACGCATCTGCATTCCGACCATGTGCTGGAACTCGGGCCGCTGATCCACACCGCATGGACGGCTGGCTTGGCGACGCCGGTCACCGTGTTCGGGCCGCCTGGGCTTGGCCACTACTGGCGGCGCTTTTGTCAGGCGATGGAATTCGACATCGAGATCCGCATCGCCGACGAGGGCCGCCCCGATATTCGCGAGTTGGTTTCTGTCGACGAATTCGGCCAAGGGCATGTGGTCGAGCAGCGCGGACTGAAGGTGACGGCACTGCGCGTCGACCATCCGCCTGTGACCGATTGCTTCGCCTTGCGCTTCGAGCATGGGGGAAACAGCGTGGTGTTCTCGGCCGATACTGCTTTCTTTCCGCCGCTGGCCGATTTTGCCGATGGCGCTGCTATCCTCGTCCATGAAGCCATGCTGGAAGAAGGCATCGAGCGGCTGGTTGCCAGAACCGGCAATGGCGCGCGGCTCAGGGAACATCTGCTCGCCAGTCACAGCTTTGCCGAGGAGGCAGGCCGTATCGCCAGCGATGCCGGCGTCAAAAGATTGGTGCTCAATCACCTCATTCCAGCCGACGATACCGAGATCGGCGAGGTCGACTGGATAGCCGCTGTCAGGAAAACATGGGCTGGCGACTTGACGATCGCTCGCGACGGCCTTGTTGTGGAGTTAAGCGGCGCCAAGGCCGCATCAGGAGAGGGAACCGCATGAAGCTTGCCACGCTGAAGGACGGAACACGCGACGGAAAACTCGTCGTCGTTTCGCGCGACCTGACGCAATACACCGACGCCTCGTTCCTGGCGCGCACGCTGCAGGCCGCACTCGACGACTGGCGCAGGATCTCGCCGCATCTCGCGACCATAGCGGAATCGCTGGAGAACAATGCGTTGCCGGCGGCTCGTTTTCACGAGCATGACGCGCATTCGCCGCTGCCGCGCGCCTATCAATGGGCCGACGGCTCGGCCTATGTGAACCATGTCGAACTGGTGCGGAAGGCGCGCGGCGTCGAGATGCCGGCAAGCTTCTGGACCGACCCGCTGATCTACCAGGGTGGCTCGGATTCCTTCGTTGCCCCGCGCGATCCGATCCGTCTAGCGGACGAGGCCTTCGGCATCGACATGGAAGCCGAGATCGCCGTCATCGTCGACGATGTGCCGATGGGCGCCAGCCTCGAGGAAGCGCGCGCCGCGATCCGGCTGGTCATGCTGGTCAACGATGTCACGCTGCGCGCGCTGACCGGGCCGGAACTGGCCAAGGGATTCGGCTTCTTCCAGTCGAAACCGTCCTCCGCCTTCTCTCCGGTCGCGGTGACGCCGGATGAGCTGGGCGATGCCTGGGACGGCGGCAAGGTCAATCTGCCGCTGCTTGCCGACATCAACGGCAAGCCGTTCGGCCGCGCCGATGCCGGTGTCGACATGACCTTCGATTTTCCGGCGCTGATGGCTCACGCCGCCCGCACAAGGCCGCTGGTGTCAGGCACCATCATCGGCTCGGGTACGGTGTCCAACAAACTCGACGGCGGCCCGGGCAAGCCGGTCTCTGCGGGCGGAGCCGGTTATTCCTGCATCGCCGAACAGCGCATGATCGAGACCATTGTGTCAGGCGAGCCCAAGACACCTTTCCTGCGCTTCGGCGACACCGTGCGCATCGAGATGAAGGACAGATCAGGGCATTCGATCTTCGGCGCCATCGAGCAGAAGGTCGAGAAATACCAGCGGTAGGCACAATGAGAGGTTTGAGTGATGGACCTGCTGGATCATCTGCGTCGCATGGCGAAGAACAATCTCTGGTCGAACGACCGGCTCTATCGCGCCGTGCTTGCGCTGAAGCCCGGTGAATTCGAGGCCGAGCGCACCAACTTTTTCCCGTCGATCAAGGCAACGCTCAACCATGTCCTCGCGGTCGATCATCTCTATCTCGATTTTCTCGAAGACGGCCGCCTCGGTGCGGCTGCCTACGATGACTTCGTGCCTTTCGATGCCGCGCCCGAGCTTTACCTGGCTCAGCTTGCGGCCGACCGGCGGCTGATCGCCTTCTGCGATGGCCTGTCGAAGGCCGATCTCGATCGCAGCGTCGTCACCGACCGGCGCGAGGACGGCATGATCCCGGAAAAGACCGGCGATATCCTGGCGCACGTCTTCCTGCACGACATCCACCATCGGGGCCAGGTGCATGCCATGCTCGCGGGTACCTCCGTAGCACCGCCGCAGCTCGACGAGTTCCTGCTCGATTATGACGTTAAGTTGAGAACAGCGGAGGTCGAACGGCTGGGATTATGAAACGTCATGCCAGCGCGACGTCATAGAGAGCAAATTGCTTGTCCGCTGTCAGGATGGTGAGATTCTCGACCTGCGCTTGGGCGATCAGCAGCCGGTCGAACGGATCGCCATGGTGGCGGGGAAGGCGGCCGACAACATGCGCATGCTGAAACGTGATGGTCAGCGGCTGGAATTGCATTCTCGGGAGTAACGCCGGCAGGTCGTCCGGAACGTCGAGTTTGCCGATCGATCGCTTGATCGCGATTTCCCAAACGCTTGCCGCGCTGGCGTAAACGGTCGCGTCCGATGCAAGGACAGCCCGGTGCTCCTCGCTGAGTCGAGGGTCGTCCTTAATAGACCAAAGGATAATTTGCGTATCGGCAAGAAAGGAGCCGGCAGTCATTTGACGTATTCGTCCCATTCGGGACCGAGTTCGTCAAAATCGTCCGCTATCCAAATCTTGCCCTTTAAGGCGCCAATACGGGGCAGGAGATTTTCGCCGAGCGGTGGCACCAGCCGAGCCGCGATCTTGCCGTGACGTGTAAGCACGATCTCTTCGCCAGCTTGCGCACGGCTGATCAGTTCCGACAGTTTTGCCTTGGCTTCTGCAATGGAAACATTCATGGGCTCGACCTCTTATGACCAAAATTTAGGTCATAATTAGTCGAGCCGCAAGCGGAGCCGGAGAAATTACTCTGCCGCCTGAACCTTGATCACACCGCGCTTGATCTGGTCCTGCTCGATCGATTCGAACAGCGCGCGGAAATTGCCTTCGCCAAAGCCTTCGTCGCCCTTGCGCTGGATGAACTCGAAGAAGATCGGCCCGATCACGGTCTTCGAAAAGATCTGCAAAAGAATCTTGGTCATGCCGCCGTCGATCACACCTTCGCCGTCGATCAGGATGCCATGCTTCTTCATCCGCTCGATCGGCTCGTCATGGCCGTTCACGCGGTCATACGACATGTCGTAGTAGGTCTCGGGCGGGCCGGGCATGAATTTCAGCCCGTTCTCCGCGAGCTTGTCGGTGGCGGCGTAGATCTCGTCGGTTCCCACCGCGATGTGCTGGATGCCTTCGCCATTGTACTTCTTCAGATATTCGGCGATCTGGCTGGTTTCATCCTTGGACTCGTTGAGCGGAATGCGGATCTTGCCGCAGGGCGAGGTGATCGCCCGGCTGACCAGGCCCGTGATCTTGCCGTCGATGTCGAAGAAATGGATCTGCTTGAAACCGAACAAATTGCGGTAGAAATCCCACCATTTGTCCATCTGGCCGCGATAGACGTTGTGGGTCAGGTGGTCGAGGAAATAGAAGCCGACGCCTTGCGGCTTGGGGTCGCGTTCGCCGAGCCACTCGAATTCAGCGTCGTAGGCCGAGCCCTTCTTGCCATAGCTGTCGATGAAATAGAGCAGCGAGCCGCCGATGCCGACGATAGCAGGCACGTCGAGCGCCTTGTCGTCGCCTTCGTAAGGCATGGCGCCCTTCGAGACGGCATGCTCGAAAGCGTGCTTGGCATCGACCATCCGCCAGGCCATCGAGGCAGCACAGGGGCCGTGCTTGTCGGCGAATTTCATCGCATGCGAGCCGGGCTCGGCATTGACGACATAGTTGATGTCGCCCTGGCGCCAGACGGTGATGTCCTTGGTGCGATGCCTGGCTACCGCGACATAACCCATGCGGGTGAACAGCTCGGCCAGCTTCTGCGGCTCCGGATGCGCGAATTCGACGAACTCGAAACCGTCGGTGCCAGCGGGGTTGTCTTTGCTGATCGTGGCGGGCGGGGCGTCGTGCGGGAAAGGACCCATGATATCCTCCGGAAGCTGCTCGGCCTGAAAAGCCGTCGAAACCATAATAGCGCGGAGCCCACGCACGGTGCTTGCATTCAAACGCTTGAAATGGTGATGTCATGCGCGAACCGTGCATGGTGAAGGCAAAAATCGTGGATGACGCGCGCATTGATCAGTTCGACCGCAAGATAATGGCGCTTTTGCAAGGCGACGCGCGGCTCACCAACAACGATCTCTCCGAGCGGGTGAACCTCTCTGCTTCGCAATGCTCGCGCCGCCGCCAACGGTTGGAGGAGGACGGCTACATCAAGGGCTATCGAGCGGTGCTCGACCGCGACAAGCTCGGTTTCTCGCTGGTCAACGTCATCTCGGTGACACTGGCCACCCACAATCGCGACAATGCGCGCCGCTTCGGCGAATTGGTGGCACGGCTGCCCGAGGTGCAGGAGGCTCACGCACTGACCGGCGAGATGGATTACATCCTGAAGGTCGTAACGCCAGACCTCAAATCACTGTCGGAATTCGTCAACGGCGTGCTCCTGCCGCACGAATCCGTGCAGCATGTGAAGACGGCGATCGTGCTGGAGACGCTGAAGGAGACCGGCGCGCTGCCGATTTAACCCTTCGACTGCTGGATCAGCCCGTACAGATTGGTACAGCGGGCTCCGGAGCGGCAATAGGCGAACACCGGGCCGTCGAGCTCATCGAGCGCCTCGGCCTGGTCGTCGACATTCTCTCGCGTGATCTGGCCGCTGATCACCGGAATGTAGCGAAAGGCGAGGCCAGCGGCCTCGACCGCGGCCTTGAGCGTGTCCGCCGAAGGCTGTCCCGGCTGCTCATCATCAGGCCGGTTGCAGATCACGCTCTTGAAGCCGGCTTCCTTGATGGCGGCAACGTCCTCGGGCTGGATCTGGCCCGAGACCGAATAGTCTTCACTGATCTGGCGGTATTCCATGGCTCGTATCCTCGCGATCTCTTTGACGGCAGTCTTGCCACTCCGGGAGGGGGGCGGCAATCCGCATCGAAGGAATTCTCTGCCAAATAGACATCGCGCGCCAGAAAATCCAACCGGGCCGATACGGCCCGGCTGGCCGCAGATCAAACTCAGCTGCCGAGAATGGCGCCTTTGATCTGGCGGATGTTGTTGTGCATCATGTCGATATAGGTCGAGCCGGGGCCGTCGGGCTGCGACAGCGCGTCCGAGTAAAGCGTGCCGCCGACCTTGATGCCGGTCTCGCTGGCAATCTGCTCGATCAGGCGAGTGTTGGTGATGTTCTCGACGAAGATGGCCGCGGCCTTGTCCTGCTTGACCTGCTCGACCAACTTGGCGACATCGGCGGCCGACGGCTCGGAATCGGTCGAGATACCTTGCGGGGCGAGGAAAGTCAGGCCGTATTCGTGCTCGAAATAGCCGAAGGCGTCATGCGAGGTGATGACGACGCGCTTTGCCTCGGGGATCGACTGGATCGCCGCCTTCACTTCGCCTTCCAGCGCGTCGAGCTTCTTGGTGTAGGCGGCGGCATTGGTCTGGTAGCTGACGCAGCCGTCGCTGTCGGCCGCACAGAAAGCTTCGGCGATGTTCTTCACATAGATCCTGGCATTGGCGATCGACTGGAAGGCGTGCGGATCGGTGACCGTCTTGCCGGTGCCGGCGCCTTCGGCCGCGTCGGCTTCGGCGAATTCAGGCTTGAAGTCGATCGGCGTCACACCCTTGGTCAGCGTGACGATCGAGGCCTTGGTGGCGCTGGCATCGACCAGCCGCTGCAGGAAACCTTCGAAATGCAGGCCGTTGACCAGCACGATGTCGGCCTTCGCCATGGCGACCGCGTCGGCAGGGCTTGGCTCATAGACATGGGCGTCGCCATCCGGCCCGACGATCGTGGTGATCGCGACGCGGTCGCCGCCGACGTTTTTGGCAAAGTCGGCAATGACCGTAAAGCTGGCGACCACCTTCAGCGGCGCAGCGAAGGCCGATGATGCGCCAAAGGCAGTTAATGTTATAACGCTCAATGTCAGGCCGGCACGGATCGTTTTCAGCATAAGCGGGGTTCCTTTTAGAGGGTGAGGCGGATCAGGCCGTTCTGTGGCGGTGATGGATGATGCGACCGCGCAGGATGCCGCGCGTGCCAAACAGGATCGAGGCGAAATAAACGACACCGGCCGACAGGATGATGGCCGGGCCGGAGGGCAACGACGCATGATAGGACAAGAGCAATCCGGCAATGCAGGAGGCAAAGCCGATCAGCACCGCCAGCACGCACATCGGCTCGACGCGTGCGGTCCAGAATCGCGCGGCTGCCGCCGGCAGCATCATCAATCCGACGGATAGCAAAGTGCCGAGCGCCTGGAAGCCGCCGACGAGATTGAGCACGACGAGGCCGAGGAAGATGAAATGCACCGGGCTGCCCATGCGGCTGACCGAACGCAGGAACAGCGGGTCGAGGCATTCGGCGACCAGCGCCCGCCAGAAGATGGCCAGGCTGGCCAACGTCACCGCGACGATGCCGGCAATCAGCATCAATGCCTCGTTGTTGAGCGCCAGCACCGTGCCGAACAGCACATGCATGAGATCGACGCTGGAGCCGCGGATCGACACCATCAGCACGCCGATGGCGAGCGAAATCAGATAGAAGGCGGCCATCGAGGCGTCCTCGCGCTGGATGGTGAAGCGCGAGACAGCGCCAGCACCGAGCGCGACGATGACGCCGGCGATCAGGCCGCCAATGGTCATCGGCAGGATTTCAAGGCCATAGAACAGGAAGCCGGCGGCCGCCCCTGGCAGGATGGCATGCGCCATGGCGTCACCCGACAGGCTCATGCGCCGCAGCATCAGGAAGACGCCGATGGGGCAGGCGCCGAGCGACAGCATCAGCGAGCCGAACAGCGCACGCTGCATGAAGCCGAAATCGGCGAAGGGAGCAATGAAGAGACTGTAGAGCGCGTCCATCAGGCGGCCCTCGGTCCGGCGCCATGGTGATGGTCGTGATCATGGCCATGATGATCATGATCATGGCCATGAGCGTGCTCGTCAGGCTCGCACCAGGGGGCGTTCTCTTCCCAGGCTTCGTGGAAGCGGCGCGCGCGCAGCAGGTTCTCAGGCTTCAGCGTCTCCCGGGTATCGCCCCAGGCAACCGGCTGGCGGGCAAGCAGCAGTGTTTCGGGAAAATTCTGGCGCACCAGGTCCAGATCATGGACCACCACCATGATGGTGCGCTCTTCGCCATGCCAGCGCTTGATCAGGGCAATGAGGTCACCGACCGTCTTGGCGTCGACCGCGTTGAACGGCTCGTCGAGCAGGATCAGGTCGGCATCCTGCAACAGCACGCGGGCAAACAGCGTGCGCTGCAGCTGGCCGCCCGACAGCGTGTCGATCGGCCGCTTCTCGAAGCCGCCGAGGCCGACGGCCATCAATGCTTGGCTGACGGCTTCGCGATCTTCCCTGGTATAGCGGCCGAGCATGCCGCGCTTCGGCCACAGGCCAAGCGAAACCAGATCGACGACGCGGGCGGGAAAGGAGCGATCGAGTTCCGACTGCTGCGGCAGATAAGCTGCCCGCACGCCCGACGCGCGGATGACCTCGCCGGCCATTGGCTTCAGCACGCCGACAATACCCTTCATCAGCGTCGATTTTCCGGAGCCGTTGGCCCCGACCACGGCCGTCAGCGAACCCTTGCGGATCGTGCCATCGAGGTGATGGATCGCGGGATGACTGTTGTAGCCCAGCGTCAGGTCACGGAAGGTTAGGCAGGTCTGGGTCATATCGTTCCGTTGGGAAGTCGAGCCTGGCCGCGATAGTGGCCGTTGGATATGTGATGTTATTACATTAGTCAACAGGCCAATCCGGTGGATTTGCGACCCGGCGGCTCAACTTGCCGTGAGTTTCTTCCGCGCTGGTCCAAGGAGATTTGGCGCCGGCGGCCTTGCCCGAAGCCCACGCCGACTCTAAACAAGCGCAACCCTCAAACGAAGGAACCTCGCAATGAGCATTCGTCGCATCGATGTTGGCCCGCGCATGAGCCAGATCGTCATACACGGCAACACCGTCTATCTGGCCGGCCAGGTCGGCGAGCCCGGCGGCAACGTCGCCGCGCAGACCCGCGACATCCTCGCGACCATCGACGAATTGCTGGCCAAGGCCGGCACCGACAAGACCAAGATCGTCCAGGCGATCATCTGGCTGGCCGACATGGGCACCTTCGCCGAGATGAATTCCGAATGGGAAAAGTGGGTGCCGCAGGGCCACACACCCGCTCGCGCCACCGGCGAGGCAAAGCTCGCCGGCCCCGAATATCTGGTCGAGATTATTATTACGGCTGCGCTGTAAAGCGGCTGTAGGTGCCGATCTTCCCCAAGCGGGAGATCGGCTTACCCCTGCGACGGCGTGAACCTTGCCACCAGCGTGTGGCTTTCCGCCGGATAGATGAAGCGCACGTGTGTAACCGGGTGCTCCGCGCTCCAGGTGCGGCGCTCCACGACCAGGCAAGGCGCGCCAGGATCGATATCGAGCACGTCGGCGATAGTCTCATCGGCGGCCACGGCGCGTATCCGATGTTCGGCCTCGCTCCACGGCACGCGGCCGATCAGCCATGGACCCGCCGCGATTTCCAGAAACTCTTCGTCCCCGGCTTCCGCGACCGCCGAAAGATTGATCAGACGTTGCTCGAGTGCGAATGGCCGTTCGCCGGCAAAATGAAGGCCTTCGACCGCCAGCACCGAACCCGCGGCGGACAATCCGAGCAACGCCCTGTCCTCCACGTTGCTGCGCCGCCTCAGGCGTTCCAGCCGTTCGTAGCGATAGGGCAGGCCGAGCGCCTCGACCTCGATCCTGATGTCGTGAAGCTCCAGCACCGCTGCCTGCGATTGCGGCTGGCGGACAAAACTGCCCGACCGGCGGCGGCGTTCAATCAGACCTGCCTTGGCCAACTGCGACAGAGCCTTGTTCACCGTCATGCGTGAGCATTTGTATTCGGCGGTCAGCTCATGTTCGAATGGGATACGGTGGCCGGGCGCCCAGGTGCCGGACAGGATCTTTTCGCGGATATCGGACAGGATGCGCTGATGCAGCGAGACGGTCTCGCTGTCGTCTATGTCCGTCCGTTCAGCCATGCTCATCTGCGTTAACCCTCGGAAAGCGCAGTCATCACGCTGCGAAACCGTGCGGCGATAGCCCCGCGCTTGGCGTGTCTGCCAGCGCTGACCTGTTTCTTGCCATGCACCCAGACGCAATCGACCTTGCTGCCATTACCAAAGATCCAGGCATCGAGGATCGCGTCGCCGGTCTTGCCAGCCAGCGAGGGATTACCGACGTCGAGCGAGACGAGATCGGCGGATGCCCCAGTCGCGATTTGCGAGGCGCCGGCACCAAGGGCGACGCCACCGCCGTTAAGCGCTGCGTCGAACAGGGCGCGGCCTGTTGAGCCGCCGGCTACCGCAAGTACATTGCGGGCGCGGTGCGCGAGGCGCTGCGAATATTCGAGCTGGCGCAATTCGTCGGGCAGGCCGATCAGCACATTGGAATCGGAGCCGATGCCGAAGCGGCCGCCATGCTCCCTGAACAATGGCGCGGCAAAGGTGCCGTCGCCGAGATTGGCCTCCGTGATCGGGCAAAGGCCGGCAATGGCGCCGGTCTTCGCCATGCCGATGGTCTCGGCATCCGTCATATGGGTGGCGTGAATCAGGCACCAACGCTGGTCGACAGCGGCAGCCCCAAGCAGAAATTCGACCGGACGCGCGCCGGACCAGGCAAGGCAGTCCTCGACTTCCCTGACCTGTTCGGCGATGTGGATGTGGATCGGTCCGTTTGGCGCCATGGCGGTGACTTCGATCAGCTCTTCAGGCGTCGCGGCGCGCAGACTGTGCGGCGCGACGCCGACGACAGCTTGATTCAGCGCGCGAACCGATTCACGGCTTTTCTCCACAAGCCGGGCGAACCGATTCACATCGTTGATGAATCGGCGCTGGCCCTCATTCGGAGCTGCGCCGCCGAAAGAGGAGTGGGCGTAAAACACCGGCAGCAGCGTCAGGCCGATACCCGTTTCGCCAGCCGCGGCAGCGATGCGCTCGGCCATCTCGGCTGGGTTGGCATAGGGTTGTCCATCCCGATCATGGTGCAGATAATGAAATTCGCCGACGCGGGAAAAACCGGCCTCCAGCATTTCGACATAGAGCTGCGCCGCCACCGCCTCGACCTGGTCGGGAGTCATCGACAGCGCGAAGCGGTACATCACCTCGCGCCAGCTCCAGAAACTGTCGGCGGAGGGGCCTCGCAACTCGGCAAGGCCGGCCATGCCGCGCTGGAAGGCGTGGCTGTGCAGGTTGGGCATGCCTGGCAGCAGAATGGAATGGCGTTCATCACCGGGCAAGGCGGCGGCTTCAGGCTCCACGGCCGTAATGCGCCCATTGGCAAAAGTGATCCGCACATTGTCGTGCCAGCCGTTAGGAAGAAGCGCCTGTTCCGCAAAGATATCGGTCACTTTTCTCTCCGCTTTCCGGTCTCGTATGTGATGATGGCACTTGCAGTGCGTTTCAATATGTATATACATAATCGCCACCGATTGAAACGGAAAAGATGATGGCCGTAGAGAGCAGCAAAAACCACGCAGGGGGGCTTCGCCTGTGGCGCAATGCGCGTCTGGCGACCATGGCTGAAAATTCTGCCGGATTGGGTATCGTCGAGCATGGTGCGCTCGCCGCGCGCGACGGCCGCATTATCTATGCCGGTCCGCAATCCGAGATGCCCTCGGCTTTTGCCCAAGGCGAGATCATCGATTGCGAGGGCCGCTGGATTACGCCCGGCCTGATCGACTGCCACACCCATCTGATCCACGCTGGCAACCGCGCCAACGAATTCGAGATGCGGCTGGCCGGCGCCACTTATGAGGAAGTCGCCAGGGCCGGCGGCGGCATCGTCTCGTCGGTCAAATCCTTGCGTGCTGCCAGCGAGGGCGACCTGGTTGCCCAGACGCTGCCGCGCCTCGATGCGCTGATTGCCGAGGGCGTAACCACAGTGGAAGTAAAGTCGGGCTATGGCCTCGATCTCGAAAACGAGAAGAAGTCACTGCGCGCCGCGCGACAGCTGGGCAATGAACGCCCGGTGACGGTTCGCACCACATGTCTCGCAGCCCACGCGCTGCCGCCCGAAGCCAAGGGCGACAAGGATGCCTTCATCGATCTCGTCGCCAAAACGATCCTTCCCGGCGTCGTCGAGGAAGGCTTGGCCGATGCCGTCGATGGGTTCTGTGAAGGCATCGCCTTTTCGCCGGAGCAGATGGCGCGCGTTTTCGATGTCGCCCAGGCGGCTGGCTTGCCCGTCAAACTTCACGCCGACCAGCTGTCCAATCTGCATGGCGCAGAACTTGCCGCGCGCTATGGCGCGTTGTCGGCCGACCATCTCGAATATACCGACGAGGCAGGCGCGGTGGCGATGGCCAAGGCGGGGACCGTGGCGACGATCCTGCCCGGCGCCTACTACTTCATCCGCGAGACCAAGAAGCCACCGATCGGCCTGTTTCGCCAGCATGGCGTCAGAATGGCTGTTGCCACCGACAACAATCCCGGCACCTCGCCGCTGACCTCGCTGCTTCTGACCATGAACATGGCGGCCACCCTGTTCGGCATGACGGTCGACGAATGTCTTGCTGGCGTCACCCGCGAAGCCGCGCGTGCGCTGGGGCTGCTCGGCGAGACCGGCACGCTGGTATCAGGCAAATCCGCCGATTTGGCGATCTGGGACATCGAGCGCCCCGCCGAACTCGTCTACCGCATGGGCTTCAACCCGCTGCATGCTCGCATCTGGAGAGGACAATGACCGAACTGACCCTGAAGCCCGGCAATGCGACGCTGGCCGACTGGCGCGCCATATACCGTGGCGCCGTGCCGAAACTGGACGATGCCTGCCGTCCGAAAATCAAGGCGAGTGCCGAAGCTGTCGCGCGCATCGTTGCCAAGGGTGAGCCGGTCTATGGCATCAACACTGGTTTCGGCAAGCTGGCCAGCGTGCGCATCCCCGCCGACGATCTCGAGACGCTGCAGCGCAACATCGTGCTTTCGCATGCCGCGGGCGTGGGCGAGCCGATGCCCGTTGCCGTTGCCCGGCTGATGATGGCGCTGAAACTTGCGAGCCTCGCGCAGGGCGCCTCCGGCGTGCGCTCGCAGACCATCGAGCTGCTTGAAGCGATGCTGGCCAACGACGTCATCCCGGTCGTGCCGGCGCAAGGTTCCGTCGGCGCCTCCGGCGACCTTGCCCCGCTGTCGCATATGACGGCGGTGATGATCGGCGTCGGCGAATGCTTTACTCCGCATGGCCGTTTCCCGGCCAAGGTTGCCTTCGTCTCGCACGGGCTGGAGCCCGTGACATTGGGTGCCAAGGAGGGCCTTGCGCTGCTCAACGGCACGCAGTTTTCGACGGCCTATGCACTGGCCGCTTTGTTCGATGCCGAGGTGCTCTACCAGTCGGCGCTTGTCGCCGGCGCGCTTTCGACCGACGCGGCAAAGGGTTCCGACGCGCCGTTCGACCCGCGCATTCATCTGCTGAGAAAGCACCGTGGCCAGATCGAGACCGCGGACGCACTGCGCGATTTGATGGCCGGCAGCGCCATCCGCGAGTCGCACCGGGTCGGCGACGAGCGTGTGCAGGATCCCTATTGCCTGCGTTGCCAGCCGCAAGTGATGGGCGCCGCACTCGATGTCCTGCGCAAGGCCGCCGATACGCTCGAAACCGAGGCCAATGGCGTCACCGACAACCCGCTGATCTTCGCAGAAGACGATACTGCTCTGTCCGGCGGCAATTTCCACGCCGAGCCGGTGGCTTTCGCCGCCGACATGATCGCGCTGGCCGTCTGCGAGATCGGCTCGCTGTCGGAACGCCGCATCGCCATGCTGGTCGATCCAGCGCTGTCAGGCATGCCCGCTTTCCTGACGCCCAAGCCCGGTCTGAACTCCGGCTTCATGATCCCGCAGGTTACGGCGGCCGCGCTTGTTTCGGAAAACAAGCAGAAGGCCTATCCGGCCAGCGTCGATTCCATCCCGACCTCGGCCAACCAGGAAGACCACGTCTCGATGGCCGCGCATGGCGCACGCCGCCTGATCGGCATGGTCGAGAATGCAACCGCGGTGATCGGCATCGAGTTGCTGGCCGCCGCGCAAGGCTGTGATTTCCATCAGCCGCTGGCGTCGAGCGCAGCACTGGAAGCCGTGCGCAAGCTGGTTCGCGCCGAGGTGCCGCATCTCGATAACGACCGGCACTTCCACCCCGACATGGAAAAGGCGATCGCCATGGTGCGCAGCGGTGCGGTTGTGAAAGCCACGAGCGCGGTGGCACTGCCCTCGATTGCCGGAGCGGCGTGATGACGGCCACCCCTTGGCTCACGGTCACACGCGGCACGGCGCCGCTGCTGGTGTCGATCCCGCACACAGGTATCGACCTCGCCGGCCTCGAAAACCGGCTGGCCTCGCCTTGGCTCGGCCGTCGTGATTGCGACTGGTGGATCGACGATCTCTATGATTTTGCCGCCGGTCTCGGCGCCACTGTCGTGCACACCGCGATCTCGCGCACCGTCATCGACGTCAACCGCGATCCATCCGGCGCCTCGCTCTATCCCGGCCAGGCAACCACCGGCCTGTGCCCGACCGAAACCTTCGACGGCGACCCACTCTACCGCGACGGCGAAGAGCCGGGGCCATCGGAGATCGACGAGCGCCGGCTGAAGTTCTTTGCACCCTATCACGCCGCCTTGCAGGCCGAGATCGACAGGTTGCGCACCTTGCATGGCAAGATTGTCCTCTATGACTGCCATTCGATCCGCTCGGTGCTGCCACGCCTGTTCGAAGGCACGCTGCCGGTGTTCAATCTCGGCACGAATGACGGCAAGAGCGCCGATCCGACGTTGCAGGCGATGGTCAACCAGATCATGGCCGAAACCGGCGAGACTTTTGTCGTCAACGGACGCTTCAAGGGTGGGTGGATAACGCGCCATTTCGGCCAGCCGCTACAGGGCGTGCACGCGCTGCAGATGGAGCTCTCCAATCGAGGCTATATGCGCGAGCCCGAGGGGAAGGGCACGCCGGACAATTGGCCGGTGCCCTACGACGCCGCGTTCGCCGCTCCGATCCGCGCCACGCTGACGCGAATTCTTCAAACCGCCATTGACTGGGCCGGGCGCTGACGCGCCGCCTCGTCCGAAAGGGACAATGATGAACAATCCCCGTCACAATATACGCGAAGTGCGCGCGCCGCGCGGCGACAAGCTCAATGCCAGGTATTGGACCACCGAAGCACCGCTGCGCATGCTGATGAACAACCTCGATCCAGACGTCGCCGAAAACCCCAACGAACTGGTCGTCTACGGCGGCATCGGCCGGGCGGCGCGGACCTGGAACGATTTCGACCAGATCGTCACTTCGCTGAAGACCCTTGGCGAGGACGAGACGCTGCTGGTGCAGTCGGGCAAGCCGGTCGGCGTGTTCCGCACCCACCCGGACGCGCCGCGCGTGCTCATCGCCAACTCCAATCTGGTGCCGCACTGGGCGACCTGGGAGAAATTCAACGAGCTCGATAGAAAGGGCCTGATGATGTACGGCCAGATGACGGCCGGCTCCTGGATCTACATCGGCACGCAAGGTATCGTGCAGGGCACCTACGAGACCTTCGTCGAAGCCGGCCGCCAGCACTATGGCGGCAATCTCAAGGGAAAATGGATCCTGACCGGCGGCCTCGGCGGCATGGGCGGCGCCCAGCCATTGGCCGCCGTCATGGCCGGCGCCTGCTGCCTGGCGATCGAATGCAATCCCGACTCGATCGATTTCCGCCTGCGCACCCGCTATGTCGACGAGAGGGCCGAGACGCTCGACGAAGCCATGGAAATGATCGAGCGCTGGACCAAGGCCGGGGAGGCGAAGTCCGTCGGCCTGCTCGGCAACGCCGCCGAGATCGTGCCCGAAATGTTCCGTCGCGGCATCCGCCCCGACATGGTGACCGATCAGACCTCTGCCCACGACCCCATCAACGGCTATCTGCCGAAGGGCTGGACGATGGCCGAGTGGCGCGAAAAGCGTGTCAGCGATCCCAGGGCGGTCGAGAAGGCGGCTCGCGCCTCCATGCGCGAACATGTCGAGGCGATGGTGGCGTTCTGGAACGCCGGCGTGCCGACGCTCGACTACGGCAACAATATTCGCCAGGTCGCCAAGGATGAAGGGTTTGAAAACGCCTTTGCCTTCCCCGGTTTCGTGCCGGCCTATATCCGTCCGCTCTTTTGCCGCGGCATCGGCCCGTTCCGCTGGGCGGCACTCTCCGGCGATCCGGAGGACATCTACAAGACCGATGCCAAGGTCCGCGAGCTCACCCCCGGCAACACCCATCTGCACAATTGGCTGGACATGGCCCGCGAGCGGATTTCCTTTCAGGGGTTGCCGGCGCGCATCTGCTGGGTTGGCCTCGGCGACCGGCACCGGCTGGGTCTCGCCTTCAACGAGATGGTGGCCAAGGGCGAACTGAAGGCGCCCGTCGTCATCGGCCGCGATCACCTCGATTCCGGTTCGGTCGCCTCGCCAAACCGCGAGACGGAAGCGATGAAGGACGGTTCGGACGCCGTGTCCGATTGGCCGCTGCTCAATGCGTTGCTCAACACAGCTTCGGGCGCCACCTGGGTGTCGCTGCATCATGGTGGCGGCGTCGGCATGGGTTTCTCGCAGCATGCCGGCATGGTTATCGTTGCCGACGGCACGCCGGATGCTGCAAGGCGCCTGGAACGGGTGTTGTGGAACGACCCGGCGACCGGCGTCATGCGCCACGCCGATGCCGGCTATGACATTGCGATCGAATGCGCCAAGGAGCACCAGCTCAACCTGCCTGGCATTTTGGGCTAAGCCATGCGCGTTCTTCGTGCCGCCGACTACCGCGTCATGCCGTGGAAGAACGGCGGCGGTACGACGACCGAGATCGCCGTCTCGCCCGCTGGCGCTGGGCTCGACGATTTCGACTGGCGCGTCTCGATGGCCCGGGTCGAGACGAGCGGGCCGTTCTCCAGTTTTGCCGGCATCGACCGCACCCTGTCGGTTCTGGAAGGCGAGGGGATCGTGCTTAATGTCGCCGGCCGTCCGCCCGAGCGGATGACAGCGGCTTCCCAGCCATTTTCCTTTCCAGCCGACCAGCCGACGAGTGCCGCGCTGATCGCCGGCCCGATTACCGATCTCAACGTCATGACCCGCCGCGGCCGCATGTTGCATCAAGTCGAACGCCTGCCGGTTTCGGCGCCTGTGGAAATCTCGACTGAGGCCTGTTCCACCCTCATCCTTTGCCACAGAGGCCATGCCATTTTCGCCGGCGCCACGCCTATCCGCCTCGAGCCGCTCGACACCCTGCTGCTCGGGCCGGATGTGCCTATCTTGCGGGTTGAGCCCGCCCTGGATGCGACCCTTTTCGTGGTCCGCATAATCAGGGCCGCCTGACGGGTTTGCCGCCAACGGTTACCGCCTGTTTCCAAACATGATCGCGATGCCGGCGAAATATAGCGTACACTGACGATGGCATCACGAAAAAGCCCGAATCCTCTCCGTCGATCGGTCCCGACGGGAGCGAGGGGCGCTCGTCTTTGAGTTGGTCGAAAGATGACGCTCCGTCGTGGTGCGGAAACAAACTTTCGGCATAGGGGTTGATGCAGCCGATTGCATTTGAACCGGTTTTAGGGCCATTGCCGTGGCGGTGACGCCGCTGAGTGCCCGCTTACGGAATTTTCAATGAATATTCAGACGAACCCAGCCCAGATCGAGAAGACAAGCGCGAGCTTCCCGGCCATCACGGAAGAGCCGATACGATCGGTATTCCTGCCGGAGGAACGGCTCCGGCTGCTCGGCGAGAGCCTGGCCAAGGGCGATCTGACGGATCTGTTCGGCTTGATCCCGTTCGACTTCCAGGCCCGCATCCGTGACAGCGCCAAGAAGATCCTCGAAGTCTACCGGTCGACCAATGCCGCGCAGGGGAGGGGCGAAACCATCACGCCGGCCGCGCAGTGGCTGCTCGACAACAACTATCTGATCGAGGAAACCATTTTCCAGGTCAAACGCGACCTACCGCGCCGCTTCTACCGGCAATTGCCAACGCTGAAACTGCCCGACGGCGGCACCGTGCCGCGCGCATTGGCTCTGGCCTGGACCTATGTCGCGCATTCCGACAGTTCCGTCTCGGCGACCATGTTCAAGTCCATCGTCCAGGGTTTTCAGTCGGTCGAGCCGCTGAAAATCGGCGAACTCTGGGCACTGCCGTCCCTTTTGCGCTTCGTGCTCATCGAAAACCTCCGCCGCCTGGCGGTCAGGGTCAACCGCACCCGCCAGATGCGCCAGATCGCCAACGACGTGGCCGACAAGGTGCTGGCGACCGACGACAATCCGGACCGGCAGGCGATCCTTGCCAATTTCAGCGCGCATGCACAGGACACCACCTTCGCCACTCAGCTGCTCTATCGCCTGCGTGACGGATCGCAGAATGCCGGCAAGGCGCTGGAGTGGCTGGAAGGCGAACTCGAAAAGACCGGCTCGGATGCCGAGGAAATCATCATTTCCGAGCACCAGACGCTGTCCAGCGGCAATGTGACCACCGGCAACATCGTTCGCGGCCTGCGCCTCATCAACGACGTCGACTGGACGGTGTGGTTCGAAGGCGTCAGCCGCATCGATACCGTGCTGCGCGAGCGCACTGATTTCGCCGCGCTCGACTTCTTCTCGCGCGATCAATACCGCACCGCGATCGAGGAACTGGCACGCCGCTCGAACCTGTCGGAGTACCGTGTCGCCGAAAAAGCCATCGAACTAGCCGGCCATGCTGTCAGCGAAACCGTCCCGGAGAGCGGTGAGGGGGTTGATGCCCAAGCTGCATCCGTTCACACCGATGTCGGTTTCTATCTCGTTGGCCCGCGTCGGCTGGAACTCGAAAAGACGATCGGTTATCGGCCCACGATCAGCCAGATCGTCAAGCGGACCTTCGCCAAGACCGGATGGCTTGGCATCGTCCTGCCCGTCTTCGCCCTGACCGTCCTGCTGCTCGTCCTGTCGGGCAACGCCCTTTCCAATCTCGGCCTGTCGGTTCCGTCCATCGTGCTGATGCTGGCCCTGTTTGCCGTGCCGGCCAGCGAAGGCGCGCTCGCTTTCTTCAACACCGTGGTCTCGCTCTTCCTCAAGCCGACACGCCTGATCGGCTATGACTACAGGCACGGCGTGCCGCCCGAGGCGCGCACCCTGGTGGTCGTGCCGTCGCTGATCGGCTCCCGTGACGATGTCGAGGAAAACATCCGCAACATCGAAGTGCATTACCTTGCCAATCTGGCGGACGAGATCCATTTCGCGCTGCTTTCGGATTGGCCCGACAGCAAGATCGAGATCGATGCGGCCGATACCGAGATCCTCGACTTCGCTCGCGCCGAAATCGCCCGCCTCAATGCGCGCTATCCCTCCGAAGGCGCGCCGCGCTTTTACATCCTGCACCGCCGCCGGCTCTACAATGCCGCTCAAGGGTCCTGGATGGGTTGGGAGCGCAAGCGCGGCAAACTGCACGAACTCGATCTCTTGCTGCGCGGCGACAGCGATACCACCTTCCTGCCGCTCGAAGTGCCGCTGCCGGAAAAAGTCGTCCATGTGATGACGCTCGACGCCGATACCCGCACCACCCGCGATGCGGTATCGAGCCTTGTCGGCAAGCTTTGCCATCCGCTCAACCGTCCGCATTTCGACGCCACCAGGCGCGTCGTCACCGCCGGCTATACCATCCTGCAGCCGCGCATCACCGCTTCGCTCACCAGCGGCGACGAAGCTTCGTTCTTCCAGCGCGTGTTCTCGGCCAATCGCGGCCTTGATCCTTATGTCTTCGCTGTTTCGGACCTCTATCAGGACGTCTTCAGCGACGGGTCCTTCACCGGCAAGGGTCTCTATCATGTCGATGCCTTCGAGGCCGCTTTGCAGGGCCGCATCGAGGAAAACACCATTCTCAGCCACGATCTGCTCGAAGGCGCGCTGGCGCGCGCCGCGCTGGTCACCGACGTCGAACTGGTCGAAGATTACCCGACCCGCTACTCGGTCGATGCCTCGCGCCACCATCGCTGGGCGCGCGGCGACTGGCAGCTTTTGGGGTACATCTTCAACCCGCGCTCCGGCGTTCCGGCCCTGTCGCGCTGGAAGATGGTCGACAATCTACGCCGCTCGCTGACGCCAATCTTCTGGGTGATGGCGGCGATCGCCGGCTGGACCTTGCTGCCCTTCACGCAGGCCGCGCAGTGGCAGGCCTTGCTGATCCTGAGCCTGTTCATGGCGCCGACCTTCGACGTCGTCAACGCCATCCTGCCCAAGAGCGGCGACCAGACGCCGCGCGGCCATTTCTCGG
Organism: Mesorhizobium sp. CO1-1-11; assembly: GCF_020164995.1. Lineage (NCBI taxonomy): Bacteria > Pseudomonadati > Pseudomonadota > Alphaproteobacteria > Hyphomicrobiales > Phyllobacteriaceae > Mesorhizobium > Mesorhizobium sp. CO1-1-11. The sequence goes on along the minus strand of NZ_JAIUHE010000002.1, from coordinate 256,248 downwards.
CGCTGGCGCGCGACGTCGCCTTCGGCACCGCCATGGTGGCACTGAAGATCGTGCTGATGGCACATAACGCCTGGATGATGGGCGATGCCATCGTGCGCACGCTCTACCGGCTGTTCGTCAGCCGGCAGAACCTCCTGGAATGGCGCACCGCCTCGCAGGCGCACAAGGCCGGCGACAACGATGTCGGCTCCTATTACGGCATGATGTATGGCGCCGTGATCATCGGCTTTGTCGGCCTCGCCATTCCGGTGCTGGCCGATTCCACCGGTGCCTTCGTCGCCTTCTTCTTTGCCTTGTTCTGGATCGGCTCGCCGGCGATCGCCAGCTGGATCAGCCGCTCGGCTGAAACCGAGGATCGGCTGCGCATATCGCAAGCCGACATCCACACGCTGCGCACCGTGGCGCGCCGCACCTGGCACTATTTCGAGAGCTTCGTGACGGCAGAGCATCACAATCTGCCGCCAGACAATTTCCAGGAGAGCCCCGCGCCAGTCGTGGCGCCGCGCACCTCGCCGACCAACATCGGCGTCTATTTGCTCTCGGTCGTCTCGGCACGCGATTTCGGCTGGATCAGCCTGTCCGATGCCATCACCCGCATCGACGCCACAATGACCACCATTGAGAGTATGCCGCGCCATCGTGGTCATCTCTTCAACTGGTACGATACCACGACACTGAAGCCGCTTTATCCGCTCTACATCTCGGCTGTCGACAGCGGTAATCTCGCCGGCCACCTGGTGGCGGTGGCGGCTGCCTGCGCCGAATGGGCGGAAGCCCCTTCCGTCCACCTGCAGGGCGATTTCGAAGGCATCCTCGATACGGTGACCATCCTGAGCGAAAGCCTCGATGAACTGCCCGACGACCGCCGCCAGTTGCGCCCGTTGCGCCAACGCCTTGTCGATCGCCTCGACGGCATGCGTCGCGCGGTTGAGACGATCAAGGCACAGCCGGAAATGGCCTCCATCCGCACCATCAACCTGGCGGTGCTGGCCGGCGAAATCCGCAAGCTCGCCACCGCCATTCACACCGAAGCCGCATCGCCGCAAAGCGACGTCATCGTCGACTGGACGGCACGGCTCGAAACCACCTGCGAGGCGCATGTCCACGACGCCCACAGCGACGAGAACGCCGTCGAGGCTCTGCGTGCCAAGCTGCTCACCTTGCGCGAGCGCACCCGTCGTTTCGCCTTCGAGATGGAGTTCGCCTTTCTGATGCGGCCGGAGCGCAAGCTTTTGTCGATCGGCTACCGGGTCGAGGAACATCAGCTCGACGAAAGCTGCTACGACCTTCTCGCCTCCGAGGCGCGGCTGACCAGCCTGTTCGCCATCGCCAAGGGCGATCTGCCGACCGAACATTGGTTCAGGCTTGGCCGCCCGATCGTCGAGATCGGCTTCCAGGGCGCGCTGATGTCGTGGTCCGGCTCGATGTTCGAATATCTGATGCCGCCGCTGGTGATGAAGGAGCCGCAAGGCTCGATCCTCAACCAGACGAGCAAGCTGATCATCAAGCGCCAGATGCAGTATGGCCGGCAGAAGAATGTGCCGTGGGGCATTTCGGAAGCGGCCTACAACGCCCGCGACCGGGAACTGACCTATCAGTACACCAATTTCGGCGTGCCGGGGCTTGGGCTGAAGCGTGGCCTTGGCCAGAACACGGTGATTGCGCCTTACGCGACCATCATGGCGGCGCAGTTCAACCCGCGCGAAGCGGTGCAGAATCTGACCCGGCTGCGCGAGATCGGCGCGCTTGGCCGTCATGGCTATTACGATGCGGTCGACTTCACGCCGCAGCGCGTACCGGAAGGCACCAACCACGCGGTCGTGCTGAACTACTATGCCCATCATTCGGGCATGTCGATCGCCGCCGTCGCCGACGCCATCTTCGAAGGTCGCCTGCGCGATCGCTTCCACAGCGATCCGGTCATTGAATCGGCCGAATTGCTGCTGCAGGAGAGGGCGCCGCGCGACATTCCGACCGCCACCGTCCGCACCGAGGCCGACGAGCGCTCCAAGGACGAGACCGAGACCGAGAGTCCTGACACCCGCATCGTGCTCGATCCCGCGCGAGCGCTGCGTTCGACCAATGTGATGTCGAATGGCCGCTATTCGGTGATGGTGACCGCGACCGGCTCCGGCTACAGCCGCTGGGGCGATCTTTCCGTCACCCGCTGGCAGCCCGATCCGGTCGAGGATCGGCTTGGCTCCTACATCTTCCTGCGCGATGCCGCCACTGGCGACTGGTGGTCCGCGACTTCGGAACCCAGGCGCGCGGCCGAGGAAAAGACGCAGGCCCTGTTTTCCGATGACAAGGCGAGCTTCGTGAAGCTGGTCGGCACGCTGCGCTCCGAAGTGGAGTGCATCGTCATCTCCGAGGGCAATGGCGAAGGCCGTCGCATCACGCTCTACAATGAGAGCACATCCGACCGTCACATCGAGGTGACGTCCTTTGCAGAACTGGTCCTGGGTTCGGAAGCTTCCGACAACGCGCATCCGGCCTTCTCGAAAATGTTCGTGGAAACGGAAATCGCCGCCAACAACGGCGCGATCTTCGCCACGCGCCGCAAGCGTGAAACCAGCGAACCGGATGTGACGCTGGTGCATTTCGTCACCGATCCGTCGGGACCGGCGCGTGATGCCGAGGCCGAGACCGACAGGCGCGCCTTCATCGGCCGTGGCCGCACCATCGTCGATGCCGCCGCCTTCGATCCAGGCGCCAGGCTTGGCGGCCATTCCGGCTTCACGCTCGATCCCATCGCCTCGCTGCGTCGTCAGGTGCGCGTGCCCGCCAACAAGAAAGTATCGCTGACCTTCTGGACCGTCGTCGGGGCAAACCGTGCCGAGCTGGAGGAGGCGATAAGCCGGCTCGACCATCAGGAGAGCTTTGCCCGGCAGGCGATGCTTGCCTGGACGCGTAGCCAGGTGCAGACCCGCCATATGGGCCTCAGTCTGACCGACGCGGCCAATGTGCAGAAGCTGGCGCGCTATCTGATCTATCCCGACCCGTTCCTGCGGTTGCCGGCCGAGTCCATCGCTTCCGGGTTGGGCAAGCAGTCGAGCCTGTGGCCGACCAGTATTTCGGGCGATTACCCGATCTTCCTGGTCAGGATCGGTGACGTTGCCGATCTCGAGATCGTAGCCCAGGCGTTGCGCTTCCAGGAATACATGCGCACCCGCGGCATGATGATCGACTTCGTCGTGGTCAACGAGCAGGCTTCGTCCTATGTCCAGGATCTGCAGCGCGCGGTCGAGACGCTGTGCGAAAACAGCCGCTTGCGCGGCAAGGAACTCGGACCCCGCCAGCACATTTTCGCGGTGCGCCGCGACCTGATGGAGGAAACCACCTACAAGACGCTGCTCGCCGTCGCCCGGGTTGTGCTGCATACACGTAACGGCACCATCTTCGACCAGATCGAACGGGCCGAGGCGGCCGCGCTGCAGGCGCGCGATGGCTTGCAGCCGGCAGGATTGCCGGGTTCGCGCGAAATCGCGGCGCTCGCACCGCAGATGCATGCATTTGCCTCGCAGGCGGTGGCCGACGTCAGCGCCGATGGCTCCGGCCTCAGCCTGTGGAATGGTTTCGGCGGCTTCGACGGCGACGGGCGGCACTATGTGGTGCGCCTGGCTGGCCGGCGCACGACGCCGCAACCCTGGATCAACGTCGTCTCCAACGCGTCGTTCGGCTTCCACACCTCGGCCGAGGGAGCGGCCTTCACCTGGAGCCGCAACAGCCGCGATTACCAGCTGACGCCATGGTCGAACGATCCGGTGTCCAACCGGCCGGGCGAGGGCGTCTATATTTACGACCAGGCCAGCGGCAAGGCGTTCTCTCCGCTCGCAGCGGTGGTGCGCGATCCCGCGATGACCTACGAGGCTTGGCATGGCCAGGGCTTCTCGACCTTCCGCTCGAAGCGCGGACCGTTGTCGATGGACCTGACCCATGTCGTCGATCCCATCGATCCGGTGAAGATCACGCGGCTGCGCATCCAGAATTCCGGCCCGGTACCGGCTCGGCTGCGCGTCTATGCTTACGCCGAATGGGTGCTTGGCGGGCATCGGTCGCGCACCGCGGCAACCATAGTGCCGTCCCGCGACGGAGCCACCGGCGCGTTGCTGGCGCAAAATCCCTACGGGCTCGATTTCAGCGAGCGGGTGGCCTTCCTCGCCGCCGACACCGGCGTCCACTCGGTGACGTCAGACCGGGCCGAATTCCTCGGCCGGCACGGGTCCAGCGAGCTGCCACAGGCGGTGCTGAGCGGTTCGGCCCTGTCGGGTCGCGTCGAGGCCGGAGATGATCCTTGCGCGGCGATCGCTCGCGACGTCGAGATTCCGGCCGGCGCCGACGTCACACTTATCTGGCTGCTCGGCGATGCCGATTCCGCGGCGCAGGCGAGCGCGTTGGTGCAGACGCACCGGGGCAAGGACTTCGACCAGCGCCTGGCCGACAATGAGCGCGAATGGCGCGCCTTCCTCGACACCATCCAGGTCGAGACGCCGGACAAGGCACTCGATGCCATGGTCAATCACTGGCTGCCCTATCAGAGCCTTGCCTGCCGCATCCGCGCCCGCTCGGCCTTCTACCAGGCAAGCGGCGCCTTCGGCTTCCGCGACCAGTTGCAGGACACGCTCGCCTTGCTGGCGCACGACCCGACGCTGGCGCGCGACCAGATCCTCAACGCCGCGCGGCGGCAGTTCCCGGAGGGCGACGTGCAGCATTGGTGGCTGCCGCGGACCGGCGCCGGCGTGCGTACCCTGATCTCCGACGACGTGGTGTGGCTCGCCCACGCCACGTCCCGCTATCTCATGGTGACCGGCGACGCCGCCATCCTGAAGGAGCAACTGCCTTTCCTCGACGGACAGGCGCTGGGTGAAGGCGAGCACGACGCCTTCTTCACCCCGGAAATCTCGAAGAAGACAGTGTCGCTCTACGACCACTGCGCGCGTGCGCTCGACCTTGCCATCAAGCGCAGCAGTCCAGCCGGCCTGCCGCTGATCCTTGGCGGCGACTGGAACGACGGCATGAACCGTGTCGGCGAACACGGCAAGGGCGAGAGCGTGTGGCTGGGTTGGTTCCTGTTGAAGACGCTGGGCGACTTCGCCGCGGTCGCCAAGACCGAGGGCGACACCAAGCGCGCACAGGCCTGGGCAAAGCATGCCGACGCGCTGAAGCGGGCACTCGAAAGCACGGCATGGGACGGCGAATGGTACCGGCGCGGCAGTTTCGATGACGGTACGCCTTTGGGCTCGCGTACATCGCAGGAGTGCAAGATCGACTCCATCGCCCAGTCCTGGAGCGTGCTGTCGGGCGAGGGCGACCCGGCGCGGTCGACCACGGCCATGCAGCAGGCGACGAAGCTGCTCGTCGACGACCGTCTCAAGATCGTCAAACTGTTCACGCCACCCTTCTCGAAGACACAGAAGGACCCCGGCTACATCAAGAGCTATCCACCTGGCGTGCGCGAGAATGGCGGCCAGTATACCCACGCGGCGACGTGGTTCGTCATTGCGCTGGCCGAGATGGGGCAGACCGATGAAGCTTATCGCTGCTTCTCAATGCTGAATCCGGTCAACCACGCGTTCGACGAGGCCTCGGCCGAGCACTACCGCGTCGAGCCCTACGTGGTGGCGGCCGATATCTACGCCGGCGATGACAAGGGAGGTCGCGGCGGCTGGACCTGGTACACCGGCTCGGCGGGCTGGCTTTATCGGGCGGCGGTCGAAGGCATCCTGGGCATCGAACGGCGCGGCAAGCAGATCACATTCCGGCCGAAGCTGCCCAGCCACTGGGATGGCTACCAGGCTTCACTCAAGATGCTGGGCGCCGAGATCAAGGTCCAGGTCATTCGCGACAAAAAGGCCAAGACGATCTCGCTCGAAGTCAATGGTTCGAAGACAAAATCGACGTCCTTCGCACCCAAAGCTGGTGACCAGACCGAGGTCGTGGTCAAGATACCGGCATGAAATCAACCATTTAGTGATTAGATCGCGCGTCCTCCGGGACGCGCGATGCCGTGCATTGTTTACTTGCGCGCGGGGTGCCGACGACGTTGGCCAGCCGCGCGGACCAAGTCATGCCGGCCTGCCGTGATTAAAAATGTGGCACAGCTCGACCACTGCCATGATTTTGCCGCAAGGCTGACATTTCACCTTTTATCTCAAACTGTTAGGTGATCACGCCAGATTTCGTATCGTCGTCATCTTTTGTTCGCTAAATGGGAACGGAAGAGATAGACGGGCATTGTTTTGCGACGCATCAACCGTTACGTGTCAGGAAATGGTGCGGTGCACAATATTGGTATTGGGCACAATAGAACGTTGGCGGAGTAGCTGAAGTGTCACTTCTGCAGATCTATTGGAGAGCGCTGGGGTATCTGGCTGCCGACAAGAAGCGCGTCGCGCTGATCTGTTCGGCCAACGTCGCTCTTGCAGCCATCGCGATACTTGAGCCGATCATGTTCGGCCGGGTCATCGACGCGATTTCCGCGCACGGTTCGGTTTTCTCCACGCTCGCCGTGTGGGCCGGCCTCGGCGCCTTCAATGTCATGGCTTTCGTCCTGGTGGCGCGCGGCGCCGACCGGTTCGCGCACGCCCGGCGCAGCGAAGTGCTCTGTCAGTCGTTCGAGCGCGTCATCACCATGCCGCTCGCCTGGCATCATCAGCGTGGCACCTCGAATGCCCTCCACACGCTGCTGCGCGCCGTCGAGACTCTGTTCAGCCTCTGGCTTGAATTCATGCGCCAGCACTTGTCGACCGCTGTCGCGCTCGTTCTGCTGGTTCCGACGGCGCTCAGCATGGATGTGCGCATGTCGATGGTTCTGCTCGTGCTCGGCGTGCTCTATGTCGGCATCGGCCGCCTGGTGATGAAGCGCACCAAGGAAGGCCAAGCTGCGGTCGAGCGCCACTATCACAAGGTATTCGCGCATGTGACGGACTCGGTGAGCAACGTCGCCGTGCTGCAGAGCTACAACCGTCTCGGCTACGAGGCCGAGGCGCTGCGTGGCTACGTCAAGAACCTGCTCGACGCGCAGAACCCGGTGCTCGACTGGTGGGCTATCGCCAATGCGCTCAATCGGCTGTCGTCGACGATCTCGATGATGGTGGTGCTTTTGATCGGCGCTTACCTGGTCACTCATGGCCAGCTGCGCATCGGTGACGTCATCGCCTTCACCGGCTTCGCCACGCTGCTGATCTCACGGCTCGATCAGATGTCGGCTTTCGCGAACCAGATTTCGGAAGCTCGCGCCAAGCTCGAGGATTTCTACAAGCTCGAGGACTCGGCCGCCGATACCGCCGAGCCGGATGGTCTGCGCGACCTTGCCAACGTCACCGGCCATGTTCGTTTCGAGGATGTCAGCTTCGAGTTCGCCAATTCGGGGCAGGGCGTCAGCGACGTGTCCTTCGAGGTGCAGGCCGGCCAGACCGTCGCCATCGTCGGACCGACGGGTGCGGGCAAGACCACGCTCATCAACTTGCTGCAGCGCGTCTTCTCGCCGTCCAGTGGCCGTATCCTGATCGACGGCATCGATACCCGCACGGTGACCCGCAAGTCGCTGCGCCATTCGATCGCCACCGTGTTCCAGGACGCCGGGCTTTTGAACCGCTCGATCGAGGACAACATCCGCGTCGGCCGCGCCGATGCGACCAACGACGAGATCCATGCCGCCGCCACCGCGGCCGCGGCGCAGGATTTCATCCTGGCCAAGAGCAATGGCTACGACACGGTGGTCGGCGAACGTGGCGGCCAGCTCTCGGGCGGCGAGCGCCAGCGCATCGCCATTGCCCGTGCCGTGCTGAAGGATGCCCCGATCCTGGTGCTCGACGAGGCGACCAGCGCACTCGACGTCGAGACCGAGGACCGCGTCAAGGAAGCGATCGACGAATTGCGCCGCGACCGCACCACTTTCATCATCGCCCACCGCCTGACCACCGTCCGCGACGCCGATCTGGTCGTGTTCATGGACAAGGGCAGGGTGGTCGAGATGGGTGGCTTTGCCGAACTGTCGCTGCGCAACGGCCGCTTCGCCAGCCTGCTGCGCGCCGGCGGCCTGCTCAACGACGAGGAAGTCCGGCGCCTCAGCCGGTCGGTGCAGGGCGAGGCCGCCTGAGCCGTTAACGGTTCCGCCTTCTCCCGAACGGGAGGAGGCAAGACCAGAGCTGCGACACCGCCGCTCGATTGCCCCAAACGCATCGGCGGTCTATGTAAAGTCGCATGAGTGACACCACCTCACGCCTGAGCGGCCTGACCGATCTTGCCAATCCGACGCGGTTCGTCGGGCTTGCCGACAAGCTTGTGCCGTGGCTGGCGGCGCTCGCCGCGCTCATCCTCGCGATTGGTCTCTATATGAGCTTCACCGCGCCCGAGGATTTCCAGCAGGGTATCACCGTTCGCATCATGTACATCCACGTGCCTTTCGCCTGGCTCGCCATGATGTGCTATACGCTGATGGCGGTCTCCGCGCTTGGCACGCTGGTCTGGCGCCATCCGCTGGCCGATGTCGCGCTGAAGTCGGCCGCACCCATTGGAGCGGTGTTCACCGCGCTGGCGCTGATCACCGGTTCGATCTGGGGCAAGCCGATGTGGGGCACCTGGTGGGTGTGGGACGCTCGCCTGACTTCTGTCTTCGTGCTGTTCCTGATGTATCTCGGCATCATCGCGCTGACCCGTGCGCTGGATGATGCCAGCCGCGCCGCCTGGGCCGCTGCCATCATCACGCTGGTTGGCTTCATCAATATCCCGATCATCAAATTCTCGGTCGACTGGTGGAACACGCTGCACCAGCCTGCCTCGGTGTTCCGGCTCGGCGGCCCTACCATCGACCCGAGCCTGCTCTGGCCTCTGCTGGTGATGGCTTTCGGCTTTACCGTGCTGTTCTTCGCGCTGCACCTGATGGCAATGCGCACCGAAATCCGCCGCCGCCGGGTGATAGCCATGCGGCGGGTGGCAGCGCGGCAGGCGGAGCGTCCGGTCTAAAACCTCATGTCATCAGCCCGCGAGCCGCCACTGGCAGCGTTTCGAGAACCTTCTCGCCGTCTATCAGATTGATCTCGTTGAACAGGTTGGTAACGACGCAGCAGTGGTCCGGCACCACGCGCACGCGTTCGCCAATGCGCAGCCTGCCGTCGCCAGAAAGCGTGACCGTGCCGTGCTCCTCGCTCAGGCCCGTCACCAGTGCTCCGGGGACGCCCATCAACTCTCCAAAATCCTTTAGCCCTAGCGTATCGCTGGACAGGGCCTTGCTGCCGCTATCGAGAATGGCGCGCGTCGCTGTCGGATGGCTGACCACGGTCGCAAGCACCGTCAGCGCGCAATCGTCCAACGTGCCAACGCCTTTGGCGACCTGGTAGCGATCGAGATAGATGTAGGTTCCCGGGCGATACTCCGTGACGACGGATGCATCGGCGGAGCGCCATATATCAGGCGTGCCGCCGCTCGAGATGCGCTCGCAGGCAAGCCCCGAAGCAGCCAGCGCCTGCTTGGCGGTGGCGAGCCAGGCTTCCGCTTCAGCCGCGCGGCCGGCGGCCGGATAGGTCATCAGTCCGCCGAAGGTGAGGCCACCTGCCTTGTCGATCACCCTTGCCAGCGCTACCGCTTCATTGGCTGTCTGCACGCCGCAGCGACCCATGCCGGTATCGCATTCGACCAGCACGGGCAGAGGATGGCCGGCATCGGTGAAAGCTGCCGCGAGCCCTTCCAGCGTGTCCATGCTGTCGGCCGTCACCGACAGGGTCACGCGGCCATGCAGCGCCTTCAGCCGCTCGAGCTTGGCGCGTCCCAGGATGTTGTAGGGAAGAAAGATATCGGTCAGCCCGGCGTCGGCCATTACCTCGGCCTCGCCGATCTTCTGGCACGTGATGCCGACTGCACCTGCCGCCATCTGCTTCTTCGCCCAATAAGGCAGCTTGTGCGTCTTGATGTGCGGCCTGAGCTTCAGTCCGTTCTTGTCGGCATGAGCCTGTGCACGAGCAATGTTGGCTTCGGCGCGCGCGACGTCGATCAGGATCGAAGGCGTATCGAGGTCATGGATGGTCGGCATCGGCTATCCCTGTGCAATTCGCAAGGGTTATGAACCTCAAAGCACGCGATGTCACGCGGCCAGCGGGCCGCGATCTGTTGGCCATGGGTGGCACGCGCAAGGCTCCAACAGGCAGGGCTCGATCAGGCAAGGTGGATCGACACCGCACCGGCGTTCGGCTATGCGATTGTCGGAAAAATCGACACGAGGGTCATCATCATGAAACGCTCCGCCATCAACGACATCATCCGCGAAGCCGACGCTTTCATCCGCTCGTTCGGCTATATCATGCCGCCCTTCGCCTACTGGTCGCCGGAAGAGATGAAGGCGCGCCAGGTCGATTCCTCGGCCATCTTCACCTCGCGGCTCGGCTGGGACATCACCGACTACGGCCAGGGCAAGTTCGACGATCTCGGCCTGTTCCTGTTCACCGTTCGCAACGGCCGCTACGAGGACATGAAGAAGGGCATGGGCATGCTCTATGCCGAGAAGATCATGATTTCGCGCAAGGAGCAGATGTCGCCGATGCACCGCCACAACATCAAGGCCGAGGACATCATCAACCGCGGCGGCGGCAAGCTGGTGCTTGAACTGTTCATGCATGATCGCGACGGCGGCATCGACCCCAAGGCCGAGGTTTCGGTGCCGGTCGACGGAACTATCCACAGGCTGCCGGCGGGCGGACTGCTGAAGCTTGATCCGGGTCAAAGCGTCACGCTCTTGCCCGGCGTCTGGCACGCCTTCTGGGCCGAGGGCAAGGATGTCCTGATCGGCGAGGTGTCGACCGTCAATGACGATCGCACGGACAACGTCTTCCGCGAGCCGATCGGCCGTTTCGCCGATATCGAGGAAGACACACCGCCGTTGCATCTATTGGTGGCCGACTATGACAAATGGCTGGGCTGACGGCATCCGTCCTCAACCCCGCTTTGACCCCGATTTGCGGGGCCAGCACCCAAGCCCGAGGAGAAATAAGTCTTGAAATCAGCTCTGGTTCCAGCCATTGCCGCCTTGGCGGCGCTCAGTTTCGGTATGCCGGTCCAGGCGGCGGGCTTCACCAATATCGTCCTTTCCGCGACGAAGGACGGGGGAACGCCTCAGAGCAACTTCCCAGTCGAGACACCGGTGATCTACGTATCGGCTGACCTTGTGGATATCGCGCCAACCTCGAAAATCACATTCTCCTGGGTCTCGGTTGATTCCCACGGTGCCGCGCCGGAAAACTATACGATCGACAAGGTCGACCTCGACGTAGGAGCCAACAATCAGGCTGATTCACAACTCACCAAACCAACGGCGGGATGGCCGGAGGGCACCTATCGGGTTGATTTGGCCATTGATGGAACGGTTGCTGAATCGGTGCCCTTCAGCATTCCATGATTGAACTGCCCGGGAAGGGTGCGATGGGCATCAAGGACAACAGCTGAGTGCCGATTGCACGCCCGTCCGGCACAGGCACGATGAGCTGATCGGCACATCGGCCTTGGCCAGCGCCGTGGCGAGTTTTGCCTGCAGTACAGGCAGCTCTTGGCTCTCGCAGCGCCCCAAACATTCCACCAGCCCGTGCAGCGCCCAGACATTGTCCGGGTGCTGGGCGCAGCGCTGGACATTGCCGCTCAGGCCGAGATCGTCGCGATAGACCTGCTCGGCCTCTTGCGCGTGGCCCTGGTCGAGAAGCAGCGCCGCCAGCGCATGGCGCGGCGGGTGCATCCACGCCCACGGCTCGGTGTAGGACAGATTGTCATCCAGCTCGACCGCGTGCCTGAGATGGCCATAGGCCTGCTCGTGCCGGCCCTGGTGGTAGGCAAGCTCGCCGTCGAGCAAGGCGGCACCGACGGCAAGCGAGGCGCGGGCCGGGTTGCTGAGAAAACGCCGCTCGGCTGGAATGCCTTCGAGATGCTGGTGGAAGCGTTCACGCTCGCGCTCGGCGTCGGTGAATTGCCTCAGCGTCGCATGCGCCACGCTCTTGGCATAATGCTGCATGGCCGCGGTCAGCACATAGAGGCCGGGCTCTTCGGTTGCCGGCTCGTCGATGATTTCCCGCCAGCGACCGAAGCGCACCAGCACGTGCGATTTTCATCGCATGATAGCCTTCCACGGTCTGGGTGAGTTTGGGCCGATCCTGGATGGCGACCACGTCACGCGTCACCAGGCTGCGCACCTTGTCGGCGGCCCACAGCGCCGGCTGGTACTGGCCCGACAACATGCAGGTGAACATCATCAGGTGCAGATCGTGGCAGCAGCCGAGCAGATAATAGGTCGGCTCATTGGCGTAGGCGAGATAAAGGTCGTTGGCCCGAACCGCCTTTTCGCTGGCGAGCTTCGCCTTCTCATACTCGCCGCACAGCACATAGATATGCCCCGGCATGTGGTTCATGTGCCCGGCATCGGGGCACATCTCGCCGAGCAGATCGGCCGAGCGCATGCCGCGCTCCGGCTGGGTCGACATTTCCAGCAGATGGATGTGCAGGTGGACGATCGCCGGATGCTGGGCGGTGCCGGCCTCGTCTGCGAGCAGGATTGACCGCTCGCAAACCTCCAGCGCTTCGACGACGTCGGAATTCGGCGCCGGTTCACCGGTCTTGAGATTCCACAGGCGCCGCACCGTGCGCATCATCAGCGCCTCGACGAGAAGCGCCATCACATCGTGATCGTCGGGAAAGTTTTCATGGACCCGCCGCATTGCGGCGGCATAGGCGTCGTCCCATTGCTCGAATTCCTGTGGCATCACCCGGTGCGGTTTCTGGAAACGGCAGGCCAATGCCCCGATCAATTGTCTTTCGACCTCGCTGGCTGCAACCGCACTGGCGCGCGCGAGCTGGACATGCTCGAAGCAACGCTTCGTCGCGCTGTTTGCCTCGGCCTCGCCATGCTCCTTCCAGGTCAGATTGTAGAAGGGTCCGGCTGCATAGGCGATTCCCCAATGAACCATCGGGCAGTCCGGATCGGTCTCCAGTGCCTTCTCAAAGCACTTGATGCCTTCCTCATGGTTGAAGCCGTAGCACCAGTTAAGACCGATATCGAACCAGCGCTGGGTCTCGGTGGAGCGGGTGGAGATCGGGCGGCGGTAGGCGCCGAGATTGAAGCGATCCATGGGGTCTCATTCAAGTCTGGTTCGCCACGAGCCAAGCCCTGGCCAGATTCTTCGCGATCAATGTGTTCCGAAATTCGGAGCCGTGGCAAACACCATGGCTTTGGGGTGAATGTGAAGAGCGGCGCCGTTCTAGTCGGTTGCCTCGGGCGCCGCTTCGTCTTGCCAGCCGCCTAACTCCGGCAGGTCGTCAAGCCAACTTTTCTCGGTTATCACGGCATCGCCGGCCCGCGGGGCGACCTCGGCGGCGTTTTGAATCAGCCAGTCCACCCACTTCCGATAGGCAACCGGGTCCATCCGGGGCGGCAGCACCTTGGCCTTGAGCAGCATCCTCTTGCGGAAGCTGGTTTGCCTGCGCAGTTTGGTCGTCGTGAACTTGATAGCCTTGCCTTGGTATTCAACCGTCCAGCGGTCGCCCCCATGACCGACAAGCCTGTCTACCGAGAAACCGGCATCGACCGGTCTCTCCCGCCAGGGAAGCTCGATGGCGTTCCTCCTCAGATCGAGAACCCATCGCCTGTAGTTGGCCCCGGGACACTGGGGCGGCAGCACGCCGGCCTGTTCGAGCATCTTCCGTCGGAAGGTAGGCTGCTTCTTGAGCTGGCCGGTCGTCAGCTCGATGCGATGTCCACGGAATTCGACATGCCAGCGGATCCTCCCATTGCCGACATACTTCACCAGCCTGTCGATAAAGAACTCGCCATCGGCAAGCATCACGCAGCCTTGGCTGATGCTTTCGACGATGAACTCGGTGTCAGTGACCATCAGGCGGCCTTATGCAGGATTCGTTCGCGAAGCGTAGCGACAGCGATGTGCCGGATTTATGCACCAGAAAAGTGTTCCGGTTCCGATTTTCGCTAAGTGACCATTTTCATTGAAAAATGCTTGGCTGGGGTTCCTGGAAGCTTTTCGAACTTTCTGGGTCGCGCCTCAGCCTGAATTGCGGGTGCTTACGGACAAAGTAGGATACTAGATTCGGGTTTGTGAGGCATCGACTTCCTGGCGCGTTTGCCCACCTTATGTGCACGTCCGGAGGTATCCACCTAAGGTTTGGTGGCCAATGCGGAACTTTTGGAAGGCCGAGAGCTTCTCCAAGCTCGAGACCACAGGAGGAACGAGTGGCCAATCTTGGAAGACTTGCGATCGCTATGCTGGGGGTCTTGGCTTATCAAAACCGCGACAAGATCGCAGAGATGATCCGTGGAGCGGGAGAGCGCGATGCAAACAATCCGCAAGGGGGGATACTGGACCAGGTGTCCAGGGGCGTTGCCGGCACCGCGCTTGGCGATATTCTCGACCGTTTTAAAAATGCAGGTGCTGGCCCGAAGGTGGACTCCTGGGTTGGCACCGGGCCGAACGAGCCTCATGAGGTGGAAAAGGCTATTGACGCGCAGACGCTGGAGGCACTTTCAACGCAGACTGGCCTCTCGCGCGAAGAGCTCATTGCGAGGATCACCAGGGATCTGCCGGACGCCGTTAACCAGATGACCCCAAACGGCAAGCTGCCGGCAGATCACCGAACGAACGACTCGGTCGAGCCGACCCTACTAGACGACGTGCCACGGACAGGGAGCGGGACGCCGAAGCAATAGGAACAGGCTATGAGATATGGTCCCCATATTCTGCTGAGTTTACTTGTCACCATGGTGCCCACGTCGCTGCTCGGTGCTCAGGGATGGCAGGGCTTCGGGATCAAACATCTCGGCTTCGTGTTCGATGTCCCCCCGGGGTTTGTACTTACCCAGCGCTCCGACCAAGGGGCAGCCTTCGAGGGCAAAAACAAAGCGTTTCTCGCAGTATGGGGGGCGCAACTCGGCAAGGCGAGTTTTCGCACCGAGATAGAGCATCGCATGGCAGTGAATGAGCACGACGGCTGGAGGTTGACCTATAAGCGAGTGACGCCGCAATGGGCCAGCTATTCTGGGCTGAAGGACGGTCAGATACTGTATGTCCGGGCCGTCAAAGTCTGCGACGGCCGCGCGGCATTGTTTACGGCCACCTATAGTCGTGACGAAAAGCTCCCCTACGATCCGATTGTCGTTCGCATGGTAAGATCGCTAAGGGCCGATGGTTGTTAACCAAGCCGTATACAACACGGCTGGATGGCGCTGCTTGCATGTCCTGCTGGTAGGCATCGTATCGATCTCCAGAGGCCGGTCCGATCAAAGCCCGACGTCAACGGTTGTGCGCCTCCTGGCTGCCCACGCTTGAGAGTCGCGGCCCTGGACGCGACCGCTCGCCGGCGAGGCCCTTCGCTGCCGGCATCGTCGAGACGGGTACACGTGAGCACGGCATCGAAGCTCCAGGAACAAAGTGGTTCCGCTAATGTTGGGAGAAAAATTAGCGGAAACTAATATGAAATTCTTACCCGTTCTGGAACCCTGCGACACATGGGCGGTATTCGACACCACGACCGACGAACCGGCCGAGTTTGCAGGTGAGTGCCTCATTGGTCTGACAAAGGCCGCCGCTATTTGGCTCGCGGCAAGAGCCAGCGATGATGAAAGAAGAAACCGTTGCCGGCATGCATCGAGCATCAGCGTACTGGGTAGCGGTAGGTTTCTTCATCAGCAACCGCGTGAACAGTCGTGGGGGTGATGAGTGATGAGGCCATGGCCGCCGTATTGGCCTCACGTGATGATGAAGTGCAGGTCCTCGGTGTATTCGACGCAGCGAACAAGAAAGAAGCCTCCCTTGAACTTCGCCGTCTTGGAGAGGCAGTTCACTTTTTGGCAAACGCGTCGGTATTGGGCTACGACGTTCGTTCTGCGATAATCTTTCATGAAGTTGCGGGAGCACCATGCTTGAGGGCGAAGCAATGTGAGCAACTTTGGGCGAAACACGGCGCGCTGCTGGTAAAGTAACACTGCAGTTCTTGATGGAAGGCTTGTCGGTGACGGGCTGGTCCGGCTGTGTCTGCGAGTCCTGACGGCTGGCCCGGGCCTCGCCCGATCCGGCTGCTTTACGAATGACTGCGTTGAAAGGATCCATGTGAGGACATCTGGCCGGATGCCCGCTCAACTTGACCTTAGGTCGCTGGACGGGCGATTGGGAACCGGCAGCGGGCTCCGGGGGAGAACGCGCCCACGGCCGTGTTGCCTCTCCCCAAAGCGCCTCATGGCGCCTGTGGCGTTCGCCAAACTCCGAGCCGCTTTTTGACTAGCCGGATTTCAAGCTAAGACACTAGCCAATCACGGCATTTCTTCACGACCGCCAGAGCCATGCGAGAAGGACTGGATTTCATCCATATCGATCTTCCCGTCACCGTTCTGGTCGATTGCAGAGAAGATTCTGCCGACAGCCTCCTGGACCTCGTTCTCGGACAGCGATCCGTCACCATCCGTGTCCAGAAGCGCCAGTACAAGTCGCATCCCGGTGCCGCGCATCATGCGAGGACCATGATTTCCGACCATTCCATGCTCACCGGCCGGGCCGCCAGTGCGGTGCCGCTGCCAGCCGTCTCGATGACGGGAAGCTTCCTCTTGACGGTTGTCACCCTCCTCTTGCCGATTGTTACCTTCGTTAGAGCTCCGATCCTGTTGCATTCTCTCCTGGACGGCTTGCTCAATCATCTGGCGAATCATTTCATGCGTCGGCCCACCCGTCTGTCCGCTCACATCCGGCAGTTGCCCAGCTCCGGGCTGTTGGGTCGCCGGGGTTGGTGCAGGTGTTCCGTTCGTCTGGGCGAGCGCAGGGAGGGCCGCGAACATCAAAGCGGCGGCCGCGGTGGTCGTGCAGCGTGGAAATCTCATGACATGCTCCATTGGTTGGTCGTGGTCTGCCTCAAGCTGATTGGCTGGCCCCCAACTTGGAGTTCATTCCGATTGTTCCTCCCTGGAGATCGGGTCACGATGAAGTTACACGACCATGGAGTATGGGCTTCAACATACTGTGCCGACAGCAGCCGCACGTCATGGCCACGTGCAGTCAATTCTCGCCCAACAATGCAATGAGCTGCAGGCTTCGATCCCGACCAGGCAGCGTGGCAGGCCCTCGAAGAATGGCAGCACGCGCCCACGCGTCAGCTTCCTGCGAACGACAATCTCACCTCGTGGACTTGCGAATCGGCAGATGCGGCGGCCTCATGCGAGCCGGCCGGGGCGAAATCATCCGTAGGACATCCAGTTTGGCTGGGGAACCTGGATCTTCGGTAGTCCGGCCGACGATGTGGTGACGCTGGAACCCTAACCGGCCGGATCCTCGACGCCGACCAAAAGCCCGCCGCTCGCCACGGCGGGCTTTTCACTTGCCTCGCCGTTCCCGTCATACTCGACCGGACCGAGGCGCTGCACGAAACCGAGAATTTCATAATCTTGTTGCAGCGTAGGGAATGAAAAAGAAAACGAAGATCATTTCTTATGCCATGGTGCTGGCGTGCCTCGCCTTCGCAAGCTGGCGGCTTATTTTGCTTGTCTCGGCCGGCCAGTGGAAGGGAAGATTCGGCGGCTGGAGAGAATGTGAAACGTTTTGGTGCTATTCGACGGGCATCTTGTCTTATGCGAGCGTGTTGCGTTCTGCCTCTTCGCGCTCTACCTGTTGCGCTACCGCGAAAACTATGTCGCGAAGCTCTATCGAGACTACCACGAAATGAAGGGAAAGGGCTGATGCCCCCGCGTGAGACATCCATTTGGGTGTAACACTTAGCAATTTCTAATGTTCGCTAAGCAGCTGAAAACAACGATTAAAGAGGTGTGGCTGGGGAACCTGGATTCGAACCAGGACTAACGGAGTCAGAGTCCGTGGGTCTACCGTTAACCTATTCCCCAGCAGGCGCGGTCATGGATCGCGCGGGCTGAGCGGCTGAGCCGCTTGAGCGCTGCCTTGTAGCCGCCAGTGGAAAATAGTCAAGTCTGCTTTGCGGTTCAATTGCCAGGTTTCATCACCGGTTCCGAACACCAGCTTTTCCCGTGGCGTGCGAATCTCCAAGCCTCAGCTCTCCTTGCGGCTGAACTGCGAGCGTTCGAAGAACAGCACGATGCCCAGGCCCAGAAACAGCGGAACGATGAGATAAAACAGCCGGAACACCAGCAGCGCCGCCACGACGCCGACCGGATCCATCTCGGAAAGCCCGGCCAGGAACACCACCTCGAACACGCCGAGGCCGCCTGGCGCGTGCGAGATCTGGGCGACCGAGAAGGAGACCAGGAAGACGCCCAGCACGACGAAATAGCCGGGATTGTGCACCTCGGGCAGGGCGAAGAAGATGATCGCCGCGGCCGCGAGCAGCTCGATCGGGCCGATCAGCAACTGCCTGGCGACGATCGGCAGCGCCGGATAGTGCAACTGAAACCCGGCGATCCTCAGCGGGCGCAGGTGCAGCCAACTGCCGAATACATAGGCTGCGATGAGGACCAGCATCGCAATGCCTGCCGCCTCCGACAGGCCGTGATGGGCAATGCCGGAAAAGCGGTCGATGATCCGCGGCTCGAACACCAGCACAAGGCCGGAGGCGAGTAACGTCGACAGCACGAAGGTTATCCAGCAGATCGCCACCAGCACGCCGACTTCCTGGCCGGTCAGCCCCCTTGTGCCGTAGGCACGGTAGCGAATGACGGCGCCGGAGAACACCGAGCCGCCGATATTGTGCGACAGCGCGTAGGTGGTGAAGGAGCAGAGTGTCACGAACAGCCACGACACCTTTTTGCCAATATGCAGCAGCGCGATGTGATCGTAGCCGGCTAGCGCGGCATAGGCGACGACTGAGCTCAAGCCCGCCAGCATCCAGCCACGAGTTGGAATGGCCGCCAGCCCATCCCAGACGTCGTCGAGCGAGATGCCGCGCAATTCATGCCAGAGCAGCAGCAGCGAGAAGATCACCGCGCCGATGCCGACGACCGGCCAGAAATAGCGTTTCCAGTTCATTGCCCGACTGCCATGCGTTGCGTATCCGCTTCCTTTCCGTCGAGAGGCCGTCCGCCCTGGATTCCCCATTCATTTCAGAGATGCCTCATTGAAGCCGGCTATTCAACCGCGAACACTTGTCGCGCCTGACGCCGTCCCTGTTTGCCGCGCGCCGCGACGGTGTTTCGCTACTAGCCCAGCCTTGCCGGTACATTACGCCAGGGCAAAAACAAGCCCGCGCACCCGGTCGGCAAAATTCAGCGTGCGGCTCTTGGTGATCGGGCACGGCACTGTTAGTCTGGCGACAACTTGAAACATGCCAAAGCGCCTGCTGCGTCCGTCACCGGTTCGCGCGGCGCCGGAAGGAACGACAGTGGAAGACCGCGACACCGGCGCAGGCGCGCCGGAGGTGGGCGCGTCCAGCGCTTCCCTGGGGCCATCAGGCCCGGGGACAGCCGGTTGGCAGCAACGCCGCCCGACGGAGCCTCGCTCCGTGAATGGGCAGGCTGGCGACGCGACCCAGAAGGGCAAGCCCAAGAAACGGCGCAAGCGAAGGCGTGGACGCAAGGTTTTTGCGCGTGACGAGGCGCGCCCAGGGGACAATCAATCGCCGGTGCAAGGCAAGGCTCATGTTGCGGTGGTGGATTTGAAGCCTGTTGCCGCGGCGACAATCTCGCCCGCCGCTTCATTGCCTCGCCCCGAACAAGGCCACCGCCGGCCGCCGGTGCACGAGCTTCCCGTCTTCGCCGCGCTGGACCTCGGCACCAACAATTGCCGGCTGCTGGTCGCCGTTCCCACGCGTCATGGCCAGTTTCGCGTCATCGATGCCTTCTCGCGCATCGTCAGGCTGGGCGAGGGGCTCACCGCCAATGGCCGGCTCGGTCAGCCGGCGATGGACCGCGCGGTCGAGGCGCTGAAGGTCTGCGGCGATAAATTGCGCGGCCGCAAGATCAGGAAAGCAAGGCTGATCGCCACCGAAGCCTGCCGAACAGCCGAAAACGGCGTGGAGTTCCTCGATCGCGTCGAACGCGAAGCCGGCCTGAAGCTCGAGATCATCGACCGCCAGACCGAAGCCCGTCTCGCGGTTTCCGGCTGCGGTTCGCTGGTCGAGCGTGACACGCAGGGCGTCGTCCTGTTCGACATCGGCGGCGGGTCTTCCGAGATCGCGCTGATCGATCTCACCGGCCGCCGTTCGCCGCGGCTGGCCAATCACATCGTCTCGTGGACGTCGCTGCCGGTCGGTGTCGTCTCGTTGGCGGAACGCTTTGGCGGCCGCACCGTGACGCGCGAGATATTCACCGCCATGGTCGACGACGTCGCCGGCAGGCTGGCCGCTTTCGATGGCCGCGATCGGTTGAGCCATCTCAAGGCCAGCCCGAATTTCCATCTGCTGGGCACTTCGGGCACGGTGACGACGCTGGCCGGCGTCCATCTCGACCTCGAACGCTACGACCGCCGACGGGTCGACGGCCTATGGATGGACCGCGACAGCGTCGACCGCATGGTGGAGAAACTGGTCGGCTGGGACTTCCAGCAGCGCTGCGCCAACCCCTGCATCGGCGCCGACCGCGCCGATCTCGTGCTGGCCGGTTGTGCTATCCTCGAAGCGATCCGCGCCGTCTGGCCCTCGGAGAGGCTGCGCGTCGCCGACCGGGGCTTGCGCGAAGGAATATTGAGTGAGCTGATGGCCGATGACGGCGTCTGGCGCAATGACGGGCGTGCTAGGGCATCATGATCATGCTCAAACAAGAAATCAGGCAATGACGAAGAAACCGGAAAAGCCAGGGTCCGCCAGCATTCGCGTGCTGAAGACGCGGATCAAGAAGAAAAGCGGTCTGAAGGAATCGTCGCGCCGCTGGCTGCAGCGCCACATCAACGATCCGTATGTCCAGCGCTCCAAGGCCGACGGCTATCGCTCGCGCGCGGCCTACAAGCTGATCGAGATCGACGACAAGCACCATCTCTTGAAGCCCGGCATGAAGGTGATCGATCTGGGTGCCGCCCCTGGCGGCTGGTGCCAGGTCGCGGCCGCGCGCACGAAATCGACGGCTGAAAACCCGCATGTCATCGGCATCGATTATCTCGAAATGGACGCCGTGCCCGGTGCGCCGGTGCTGCTGATGGATTTCCTGGACGCCGACGCGCCGCAAAGGCTGGCCGAAGCGCTGGGCGGGGACCCGGATGTCGTGCTGTCCGACATGGCGGCGCCGACCACCGGCCACAAGCGGACCGACCATATCCGCACCATGCATCTGTGCGAGGTGGCGGCCGATTTCGCGTTGTCGGTCCTCAAGCCGGGCGGCCATTTCCTCGCCAAGACCTTCCAGGGCGGCGCCGAAAATGAGTTGCTCTCGATGCTCAAGAAGAATTTCCGCTCCGTCCATCACGTCAAGCCGCCGGCCTCACGCGATGAATCAGTGGAGCTCTATCTGTTGGCCAAGGATTTTAAGGGGCGAGAGTCCGGTCCGCCGCCAGGCGGATCGGAACGTCCAGTGGACGTTCCGAAGGACTCGAGCGCCCCGAGCCATAGCGAAGGGCCGGGGGACGCCGACGGCTGAAAGGCCAGCTCCCCGCCGGTCCGCCGCCAGGCGGAGCGGAACGTCCAGTGGACGTTCCGAAGGACTCGAGCGCCCGGAGCCATGGCGAAGGGCCGGGGACGCCGCGGCTGATCGCTCTACGGCGACTTTGCCTCACTCTCCCGGCGATCTGACGGGTTCCAGCGTCTTCGGCGTCGTCAGCCGGCCATGGCCGGAGACGGCGTTACCGGCGTCGGGCGCCATCCGCATGAACGACAGCGACGCCGCCGCCGACACCGCCGCCACGATGAAGAAGGCGGTATGGAAGTCGCGCAGCGTCAGCGGGCCGCCATGGATTGAGGTCGAGACTTCCAGAATGCCGCCGGCGAGCGCCACGCCGAGCGCGATCGAGAGCTGCTGGAACACCGCCGTGATCGGCGTTGCCTTGCTGGTATCCTCGGCCGACACCTCGGCATAGGAGAGCGCGTTGACGCCGGTGAAGAACATCGAGCGGATGAAGCCGCCGACCAGCAATATGGCCAGCATCAGCGCATAAGGTGTTTCAGGGGTGAAGAGGCCGTAGATGGCGATCGATGCGGCAGCGACTAGCGAGCCGACGATCAGCACGCGGCGAAAGCCGACAACGCGGAAGATCAGCGCGGTGACGAATTTCATGCCGATGGCGCCGATCGCCGAGACAAAGGTGATCATGCCGGACTGGAATGGTGTCAGCCCGAAACCGATCTGGAACATCAGCGGCAAAAGGAACGGCACGGCGCCGATGCCGATGCGAAACAGCGAGCCGCCAAGCACCGACGACCGGAACACCTGGTTACGGAAGAGTTCGAGCGCCAGCAGCGGATTTTTGGCGCGGCGCGCATGCATGAGATAGAGCGCGCCCGACAGCAGTCCCACGGCGATCGTGATGAAGCCGGTCGCCGGCGGCAGATAAGGCAGGCTGACCACCGACAGGCCAAAGACGACGCCTGAAGCGGCCAGCCCGCTCAGGACGAAACCGACGAAATCGAGCGGCGGCGTCTCGGTTGCCTCGGTTTCCGGCAGGAAGCGAGTGGCAAGCCAAATGCCGATCAGGCCGATCGGGACGTTGATCAGGAAGATCCAGTGCCAGGTGAAGTAGGTGGTGATGAAGCCGCCGATCGGCGGACCCACCAGCGGGCCGACCAGCGCGGGAACGGTCAGCCACGACATGGCGGCGACCAGTTCGCTCTTGGGCGTGGCGCGCACCAGAACCAGGCGCCCGACCGGGGTCATCATGGCGCCGCCAATGCCTTGCAGGAAACGCGCGACTACGAAGGCGGGCAGCGAACCGGAGAGGGCGCACGCCACCGAACCGGCAATGAACACTGCAATCGCGGCACGAAAGATGGTCTTGGCGCCGAAGCGGTCGGCCATCCAGCCGCTGATTGGAATGAAGATCGCCAGCGACACCAGATAGGCCGTCAGCGCCAGTTTGAGCGCGATCGGGCTGGTGTGGATGTCGATGGCGATCGCCGGCAGCGATGTCGCGATGACGGTCGAATCCATGTTTTCCATGAAGAGAGCGACCGCCAATATGAGCGGAATGGTGCGGTTCACAAGACGCGTCCGGACTGATTCTCTGTGTCGTCGGCTGGGGCAAGCCGGCACGCAGGGCGGTTATCACGGCCAGAGGGTGGATGTCGTGTTAAATTGCTGTCACTTTTGTGCGACTGCAAGGATGCGGCCTTTCGCTTTGGCATGCCCCATGCCGGCAGAGATCCCTGCCAGGCAAGGGACACCTTGCATGGAACGACACACATCATTATTGTAGTGAATATAACTACTATGGGGACATTGCCATGGAAAAAGGTGTTTCGGCGGCCGATGCCAATCGCAGGTTTTCTCTCCTACTGCGCGGCGTTCGCGAAGGACAAAGCTACGTGGTGACCAGTCACGGGCGTCCGGTCGCTCGGATCGTGCCCGCGGATCATCAGGAGGGTGTGGCTGCCCGATCGCGCGCGGCGTTGTTGTCGCGCCTTGAGCGCCAGCCTGTCATGAATGCCGGGCAGTGGACGCGCGATGAGCTTTATGAGGACGAGCATTGAAGATCGCGCTCGATACGAATATCCTTGCTTACGCGGAAGGGGTGAACGGTGCGGAGAAGCGCGACATCGTTCTCGAATTGCTGCGCGATCTCCGGCAAGATGACGCGGTTATTCCTGTTCAGGTTCTTGGTGAACTCTTCAACGTTTTGGTCCGCAAAGCAGGAAGACCGCCCCTGGAGGCACGGGATGCCCTTCTGAGCTGGAGCGACGCATTTTCCGTTGCCGCGACGACGCAGGACGTGATGATGATGGCCGCTGATCTGGCTACCGATCATCGACTCAGCATTTGGGAATCGGTCATTCTCTCCACGGCCTCGCAAGCTGGCTGTCGGCTGCTGGTCTCGGAAGATCTGCAAGACGGCTTCACATGGGGCGCGGTCACTGTCGTCAGTCCTTTCGCAGCGCCGCGTCACCCATTGCTTGATGCTCTAGCGGGGAAGTCTGGCGACTAGAACGCGGAACGACGCAACGATCGGCTTTTCATCCGTCCCGCGACGTGTTACCAGCCACCGCCAATCCTGAAAGGGAATAACGAGTCGGCGCTGTCCATTCTGGTCCAGCGCTTTTTCGCATTCAAAGGGCTGGCCATGGCAAAAATCATTGAAACGTCCACCGGCGCACTGGCGCTGACCTTTGACGACGTGCTTTTGCAGCCCGGTCATTCCGAGGTCATGCCCGGCCAGACCGACATCCGCACTCGCATCGCCGGCGACATCGACCTCAACGTGCCGATCCTGTCGGCGGCGATGGACACGGTCACCGAGGCAAGGCTTGCCATCGCCATGGCGCAGGCCGGCGGCATCGGCGTCATCCATCGCAATTTCTCGCCCGCCGAACAGGCCGAGCAGGTGCGGCAGGTCAAGAAATTCGAATCCGGCATGGTGGTCAACCCGGTCACGATCGGGCCCGACGCCACGCTCGCCGACGCATTGTCGCTGATGCGCACCTATTCGATCTCGGGCATTCCGGTGGTCGAGAATGGCGGCGCCGGTGGCCACAAGACCGGCCGGCTGGTCGGCATCCTGACCAACCGCGATGTGCGCTTCGCTTCCGATCCGGCGCAAAAGGTCTACGAATTGATGACCCGTGAGAACCTGATCACGGTCAAGGAGAACGTCGACCAGGACGAGGCCAAGCGGCTTCTGCACCAGCACCGCATCGAGAAGCTGGTGGTGGTCGACAAAACGGGCAATTGCGTCGGGCTGATCACCGTCAAGGACATCGAGAAGTCGCAACTCAACCCGCACGCCACCAAGGATGCGCAGGGGCGCCTGCGCGCCGCGGCCGCCACCAGCGTCGGTGATGACGGCTTCGAGCGCGCCGAGCGTCTTATCGAGGCCGGCGTCGATCTTTTGGTGATCGACACAGCGCATGGCCACTCGCAGCGTGTGCTGGACGCGGTGACGCGGGCGAAGAAGCTTTCCAATTCCGTGCGCATCTTGGCCGGCAACGTCGCCACCGCGGAAGGCACGCGGGCGCTGATCGACGCCGGCGCCGACGCCGTCAAGGTCGGCATTGGCCCGGGCTCCATCTGCACCACCCGCATTGTGGCTGGGGTCGGCGTTCCGCAGCTTTCGGCCATCATGTCGGCGGTCGAGACAGCGCACAAATCAGGCGCCTCGGTGATCGCCGACGGCGGCATCAAATATTCCGGCGATCTCGCCAAGGCACTCGCCGCCGGCGCCAGCGCCGCCATGATCGGCTCGCTGCTTGCCGGAACCGACGAAAGCCCGGGCGAGGTCTATCTGCACCAGGGCCGCTCCTTCAAGGCCTATCGCGGCATGGGCTCGGTCGGCGCCATGGCGCGGGGCTCCGCCGATCGCTACTTCCAGGCCGAGGTGCGCGACACGCTGAAACTGGTGCCGGAAGGCATTGAAGGGCAGGTTCCCTATAAAGGACCTGTGTCTGGCGTGCTGCACCAGCTTGCGGGCGGGCTGAAAGCCGCTATGGGTTATGTTGGTGGCCGCGACCTTGCCGATTTCCGCGACCGCGCCACCTTTGTGCGCATATCCAACGCCGGACTTCGTGAAAGCCACGCCCATGACGTCACGATTACCCGCGAAAGCCCCAACTATCCCGGCGGAGCCTGATTCTTCCGGACTTTGGGGGAACTTAACCGCCATGGTGCTGCGCTTGTCGCGCCATGTCGGGGCGTTCTGCTTCCTCTCGGCGGCGGTTTTTGTCGCCATGACGGGGATGGAGTTCTTCTATTTCCGTCGACTGAGCGGGGGCCTGGCTTCGCTCGACATGCGTTATTTCGGATTCACGCCCGACGAAGGCATGGCCTGGCTTACGGCGCTTGGCCGGCGCGGCAGCGAGATCATCCTAGTCTGGCACTACCTGACCTTCGATCTTCTGTTTCCGGCGCTGTTGTCGCTGACGCTGGTCAGCCTGATCCTGGCAACTGGCCGGCGCCTGAAGAATTTCCGCGTGCTGCCGGCGCAGATGCAGGCGGTCTTCGCGCTGGTCCTGGTGCTGCCCTATACGCTCGCCGACTACGCCCAGAACATCGCCGTGGCGCGCCTTCTGTCCGATTTCCTCTACGCCAATCCGGACTCGCTGTCCTTTGCCTCGGCGCTGATCGTCACCAAATTCGCGCTTCTCGCCGTCCCGGTCATCGTCATTGCCGCTTTCTGGCTGGCAGGCCAAAGACGTCGGAGTTGAAGCGGAGCAGGGCAGGGGCGACTTCATGAACCAGACCACGATCTTCTGGCCTGTGCTGGCTCACGTGCTGCTGATCTACATCGTCTATATCGTCATGGGCCGGCGCCGCTATTTTGCCGTCAAGTCGGGTGAAGCCAAGGTCGGCCAGTACAAGGTTCGTTCGACCGAGCCGGCCTCTACTGTCACCGTCGCGAACAATTTGATCAACCAATTCGAACTGCCGGTGCTTTTCTACGTGCTGTGCCTGACACTGCACATGACCAACGGCGTCAATTACATCACTCTCGCACTGATGTGGATTTTTGTCGCGTCGCGCTATTTTCACGCCTGGTTTCACCTGACCAGCAATAAGCTGCTGGTGCGCAACCGCTCCTTCGTGCTGGGCGCGGTGGTGCTGGCGCTGGGCTGGATCTGGCTGGCCCTGCACTTGCTCGCGATCGTATGAGCTGCGCCAATCACATTCTCCAAAAGGGAAGGGGAAAGGCCGGCGCTTATAAATCGAACACCGCGATCTTGCGATTGTCGAACTTGATGCCGATCTCGCCGCGTACCAGCTTCAGCGCGTGTTCGCCGAACACGGCGCGCCGCCATCCTTGCAGCGCAGGCACATCGGCATCCTCGCCCTCGGCGGCGATGCGATCGATGTCATCGCTGGAGGCCAGCACCTTCGAGGCGACGCCCTGTTTTTCGGCGACGATCCTGAGCAGGACCTTCAACAGTTCCGCGGCCGCATTCGAGCCCTCGGGCGGCTGGAAGTTTTTCGGCAGTTTCGGCATCTGCTCCTTGGGCAGGGCGAGCGCGGTGTTGACCGCGCCGAGCAATGCCGTCGCTGTCGAGGAGCGTTCCCACCCTTTTGGCGTGGTGCGCAGCTTGGCAAGGGCTGCCGCATCGCGCGGTCCTTGCTGCGCGATCTCGTAGATCGCGTCGTCCTTGAGCACACGGCCGCGCGGCACGTCGCGCTCGCGCGCCTCGCGTTCGCGCCACGCCGCCACGGCCTGCACGATCGCCAGCTCCTGGGGCTTGCGAAGCCGCATCTTCAGCCGTTTCCAGGCATCCTCGGGGTGCGGATCGTAGGTCTCGCGCGAGGTCAGGACATCCATCTCCTCATTCAGCCAGTGGGCGCGGTTTTCCCGCGCCAGCTCGGCGTTGAGGTGTTGATAGACCTCGATCAGATGGGTGACGTCGGCCAGCGCGTAATCAAGCTGCTTGTCGGACAGCGGCCGATGGCGCCAGTCGGTGAAGCGCGACGACTTGTCGAGCCGCGCCCCGGTGATGCGCTGTACCAGCTGATCGTAGGAAACGCTGTCGCCGAAGCCGCAGACCATCGCCGCCACCTGGGTATCGAACACGGGGTGCGGAACGAGGTCGCCGAGATGGACGATGATTTCGATGTCCTGGCGCGCCGCATGGAAGACTTTGACCACCGCCTCGTTGGCCATCAGCCTGAAGAAGGGAGCCAGGTCGATGTCAGGTGACAGCGGATCGATCAGCGCGGTCACGCCGGGCGCGGCCATCTGGATCAGGCACAGGATTGGCCAGAAGGTCGTTTCGCGGATGAATTCGGTGTCGACGGTGACGAAATCCGACTTTTCGAAAGCGGCGAGAACGGTCTCGAGTTCTTTCTGGGTGGTGATGACGTGCATCAAATCGCTTTTGGCAGGAGTAGGGTCTTCCTAGATTTCAGCCGGGAAGGCTTTCGTCAAGCTGTGGCGCCACCGTCACGGTCCTTCCGGACTGTCTGGATCGCTATTTCTCCTCGCCAGCCGTGCGAAAATGGTCGACGTGCGCAACAGCGCCGTGAAGCGGCTGCGCTTGCCCGCCGGTACTCCAGAGCGTGCCTGCATGCGGTAGAGGATGACGGCAATGAAGATCGCGTAGACCACGGCGCTGAAGACGAACAGCGCGCTTGGCCCGAAATACTGCATCGCGGTCGAGGCCGCGAAAGGGCCGCCAATAGCGCCGAAGGAGTAGAACAGCATCAGGGCGGCGTTGATCAGCACGAACTCGCCGGCATCCGCGCGGTCGTTGGAATGTGCCGCCGACAGCGAATACAGCGGCATGGCGAAACAGCCGAAGATAAAGATGATGATGAAGTTGAGCAGCGGGTTGCTGCCGGCGATGAACACCAGCGCCAGAGCCGAAAGCATCGCGCAGCAGGTCGTCATCAGCAGCACCCGGCGCCGATCCCAGCGGTCGGAGAGGTAACCGAGCGGATACTGGATGATGGCGCCGCCGAAAATGCCGACGCTGACGAAGGTGACGACATCGCCGACCGACATGCCGATCTGCTCCGCATAGACCGGCGACAAGGTGCGAAAGGCACTGTTGGTGACGCCGACGGCGATGCAGCCAAAGCAGCCCAGAGGCGAAATCCGCCAGACGCGGGCCAGATCGAGCTTGACCTCTTCCGGCGGCGTCGGGTTGGAGCGGTCGCCGAGCGAGACCGGCACCAACGACAGCGTGATCATGATCGACATGATGGCGAAGATGGTGAAGCCACCGGCGCCGAAGACGGGAATCAGGAACTGGGCTGATGTCACCGATCCGGTATCGACCATTCGGTAGATCGCCAGCACGCGGGCGCGGTCGCGGTTGGTGACGCCGGAATTCAGCCAGCTTTCGACGATGGTGAACAATCCGGCGAAACAGAAGCCGCCGGCAAAGCGCACCGCGCACCACATCACCGGATCGAGAACCAGCACGAGCAGCAAGGTGCCGACGGAGGCGATCGCCGCCAGCGCCGAAAACGCCCTGATATGGCCCACCGCCTTCATGATGCGGGTGATGGCCAGGCAGCCGAGCAGGAAGCCGGCGAAATAGAAGGTGCCCATCAGGCCGATGTCGGAAGCCGAAAACCCTTCCTGCGCGCCACGCAGCGCGATCAGCGTGCTCTGCAGCCCATTGCCGCCGAGGAGGATGCCTGCGGCGAGAAGAAGCGGGATCAGGGGACGGATGGAGAACATAAGGAATACAGCCGCTCATCGTTGATCCTTTTTGGACCATCGTCTCCGTCGATGCCAGCGGCATTTGCCAATGAAAAGGCGGCAAGGCCTCGGCCCGATTCAGCTCGGCGGATGAAACAGATGTCGATGGCGACCGGCAGCGCCGGTTAATCGGTCAGAGTATCAATCGACGCGCTCAAAAGTGTCTAGGCTGGTCCCGAAGGCGCGCCATGTTCCAACCGTGGTCAGCTTTGCGGGCTCACCCTCGGCATCGGCTGAAAGAGCCAGGCCAGCCACTGTGTGCCATAACATCTCGATCTTGCCGTCTCGAAAAATGCCGGTATAGCTGACCGCCGCCGGCCCCGTCTTTCCTGACGCCGCGGAAGTAAAGCCGATCACATCCCCATGAGCGGCCCCGTGAAGAGGCACTTCCATCCCGGAAAAGCTGCTGTCGGGCAACGCTGTCTTGAAGACACCGCGGATCAAACCCTCACTATCGTCCTCGATAATTACAACCGAACCGTATTGATTGCGCCAAGTGCCCTTCCAGGAAAACATGTTTGCCTCCTCTCAGCCCATCATGCGCTAACGCGACAGGCGGTTCACCGTTCCGCCACATGACCGGCCATAAATTGAAAGCCGAAGTTCCAAGCTGAGAGATCGCCCCTTCGTCCCTTTGCCTTGACAAACCATGCCTCTCATGCGCTTTTCGCGCAAATTTTGGGCCGGGCTGCGATGCTTTGGCCCGCAACTCACAATCCCGGACTTTTATCCATGACCATGCACCGTTACCGCAGCCATACCTGTGCCCAGTTGCGAAAGAGCGACGTCGGCAATTCCGTTCGCCTGTCGGGTTGGGTGCATCGCGTGCGCGACCATGGCGGCCTGCTGTTCATCGACCTGCGCGACCATTACGGCCTGACCCAGATCGTCGCCGATCCCGATTCGCCTGCCTTCAAGATCGCCGAGACCTTGCGCGGCGAATGGGTGATCCGCGTCGATGGCGAGGTCAAGGCGCGCTTGCCCGAGACCACGAACGCCAATTTGCCGACCGGCGAGATCGAGATTTTCGCCCGCGAGATCGAGGTGTTGTCGGCGGCCAAGGAATTGCCGCTGCCGGTGTTCGGCGAGCCCGATTATCCCGAGGACATCAGGCTGAAATACCGCTTCCTCGACCTGCGCCGCGAGACACTGCACAAGAACATCGTGGCGCGCACGAAGATCATCGCCGAGATGCGCAAGCGCATGGGCGAGGTCGGCTTCACCGAATTCTCGACGCCGATCCTGACCGCCTCGTCGCCGGAAGGCGCGCGCGACTTCCTGGTGCCGTCGCGCATCCATCCCGGCACCTTCTACGCGCTGCCGCAGGCGCCGCAGCAATACAAGCAGCTGATCATGGTGTCGGGCTTCGACCGCTATTTCCAGATCGCGCCCTGCTTCCGTGACGAGGACCCGCGCGCCGACCGCTTGCCCGGCGAATTCTACCAGCTCGACCTCGAAATGAGTTTCGTCGAGCAGGACGACGTGCTGTCGACCATGGAACCGGTGATGCGCGGCGTCTTCGAGACCTTCGCCAACGGCAAGCCGGTGACGCAGAAATTCCAGCGCATCCCCTATGATGTCGCCATGCGCAAATACGGCTCCGACAAGCCGGACTTGCGCAACCCGATCGAGATGCAAGCCGTCTCCGACCATTTTCGCGATTCCGGCTTCAAGGTGTTCGCCAACATCCTGGCCAACGATCCGAAGGCCGAGGTGTGGGGCATTCCGGCAAAGACCGGCGGCAGCCGCGCCTTTTGCGACCGCATGAATAGCTGGGCGCAAGGCGAGGGCCAGCCGGGGCTGGGCTACATCTTCTGGCGCAAGGAAGGCGACAAGCCCGAAGGCGCCGGCCCGCTCGCCAAGAACATCGGCGAGGAACGTACCGAGGCGATCCGCCTGCAGCTCGGCCTTGCCGACGGCGACGCCGCTTTCTTTGTCGCCGGTGATCCGAAGAAGTTCGTGTCGTTCGCCGGCGCGGCGCGCACCCGTGCCGGCGAGGAGCTGAACCTCGTCGACCGCGAACGCTTCGAACTGTGCTGGATCGTCGACTTCCCGTTCTTCGAATGGAACGAGGAGGAGAAGAAGATCGACTTCGCCCACAACCCGTTCTCGATGCCGCAGGGTGGCATCGACGCGCTGAACGGCGAGGATCTGCTCGGCATCAAGGCCTTCCAGTACGACATGGTCTGCAACGGTTTCGAGATCGCCAGCGGCGGTATACGCAACCATTTGCCCGAAACCATGGTCAAGGCGTTCGAGACGGTCGGGCTCGACCGCGCCACGGTCGAGGAACGCTTTGGCGGCCTCTACCGTGCCTTCCAGTATGGCGCGCCGCCGCATGGCGGCATGGCTGCGGGCGTCGACCGCGTCGTCATGCTGCTGGTCGGCGCCAAGAACCTGCGCGAAATCACCATGTTCCCGATGAACCAGCAGGCTTACGACCTGTTGATGAACGCGCCGTCGGAAGCCTCGCCGCAGCAGCTTCGCGATTTGGCGCTGCGCGTAGCGCCGGTGAAGAAGGACTGACGGGTGCAACTGCCCTTTCTCCCCGTCACTATACGGGGAGAAATGTCCGGCAGGACAATGAGGGGCAGCGCGGGCTGGCGATTTGCGAGCGATCGTAGCAGCCGAGGCCTTCTGACAGGCAATCGTTTCAGACTGGAATTCATATTCGCAAGCGTCGGCGCTGCCCCTCATCCGCCTGCCGGCACCTTCTCCCCGTATAGTGACGGGGAGAAGGCAGCTAATTCGATCAGTCCTCGTTCGCCTTGACGCTGACGCCGAGCGTCTTCGGCAGGTCGAGCGGGTTGGACATGGCGCCCGCCATGATCAGCGCGAACGGCACCGATGCCGGCGGCTCGGCCGAGATTTCGAGACTCTTCGGATCGTCGAGATATTTGCTGACCGCCGCCGTAACCTGGGCCGTCAGCTCGGGATTGTTGAGCTGCGCCATGCCGAACGGCACGATTGCCTTGGCTTGGTTGGCGATGTCCTTGGCCGACATGCCCTGCTGCTTGCCGACATAGTCCAGCACCTTGCCGGTCAGCGAATCGTCGTCGAAGCGGATCGATGCGCTGTTGAACGAAAGCTGCTGCAACAGGCCGAGCATGGCCATGCCTTGCGCCGAATTGTCGGCGCCTTCCGGCTGTGCGGCCATCTTCTTCTGCATTTCCTGCAGCGACTTGATGAAGTCGATCGTGTAGCCGCCGAGGTCGAAGGTCATGCCGAGCGTGCCGGCATTCTCGACGGATATGTCGTATTTCGACAGCTCCATCTTGCCGTCCGACGGCTGCCAGGTGCCGGCCATTTCAAGATTGCCCGAAATGTTCTGGTAGCCGAGCGCGTTGATGACCTCCTTGGACTTGGGGTCCTCGACCAGCGAGAGATCGGCCGTGAATTTCTCCGTGTTGGCGGTGAATTCCATCGCCTTGCCGTCGGCGGGCGGCGTGATCTGGATGGCAAGCCCGTCCATCGAAAAAGCGGTCTTGTCGGCGACCTTGACCGTCATGTTCGAGAGTTCAGCGGATTTGTACATCATCAGCGAGCCAAGCGGGCTGGTGGAGCCGTCGGCCGGCACCGTCATGTCGTGGATGACGAAGGGGCTGAGATCCAGGGTGACGCCGTCCTTGCTGTGTTCGAAGGCCGAGGTCGACACGGTGCCGATATCATAGCCGCCATTGGCTTCGGTGATGTTCTCGAGCTTGACGTCGCCGATCGTCAGCGCTTCCTTTTCCGCGGCCGGTTTCACGGACACGCCCTGCAGCACCATGCTGGTGTTGTCGCCGGTCACGCCGGTCCAGGAGATGTCGACGCCCTGGGCGGAGAGTGCTGCCTTCAGCCGGTCCGCGACCGCCGCGTCCTGGGCAAGGGCCGCATTCAGCGGCAGCGTGAGCAAGAAGGTCGAAAGTGCGAATTTCCGGAGAGTTGAGCGGTTGATTGTCATCGCAAGGTCCCTGAGAGTGTCCTGAAATTATTTTTCAATTCTTTGCGCCATCACCATTCCGTGACGAACTGGACGGGAGAAAGGCGTGTCCCGGCACAATGGTCGAAAATCGCGCTGAAAGGCAAACCCGATCCGACCGCTATTGGAGAATGCAGTGAATTTGGCATGAAGGTCGAGCCGCCAGCGTGCTTCGCAATAGATGCGGCATGTAACAGATTGATGTTGGCCGGCAAGCTCGACCTTGCGGTTTTCTGTTGCAGAATTGCGCGCAAATCAACTGGCCCGGTGCGCGCCTCTTGCCGCGAATCACCCGCTCGGCTAGGTGCAGCCCATGGGAAAAAGGCTTTTGCCGCCTGACAATGGCGGCGGCGATCATATCGAACCGGTCGACCTGAAGAAGGCGCTGGAAGAGCGCTATCTCGCCTATGCTTTGTCGACCATCATGCACCGGGCGCTCCCGGATGTGCGCGACGGATTGAAGCCGGTCCATCGCCGCATCATGCACGCCATGCGCCTGTTGCGCCTCAACCCCGACCAGGGGTTCGCCAAATGCGCTCGTATCGTCGGCGAGGTGATGGGTAAGTTCCACCCGCATGGCGACCAGTCGATCTATGATGCGCTGGTGCGGCTGGCGCAGGATTTTTCGATGCGCTACCCCTTGGTCGACGGCCAGGGCAATTTCGGCAACATCGACGGCGATAACGCCGCCGCCATGCGCTACACCGAAGCGCGTATGACCGACGTGGCGACCGATCTGCTTGCCGGCATCACCGAGGACGCGGTCGACTATCGGCCGACCTACAATGAAGAAGACGAGGAGCCGGTCGTGCTCCCCGGTGCCTTCCCCAATCTCTTGGCCAACGGCTCGTCCGGCATCGCGGTTGGCATGGCCACCTCGATCCCGCCGCACAATGCCGCAGAGCTTTGCGACGCGGCGCTGCATCTGATCGAGCATCGCGATGCGCCGGTGGCGAAGCTGATGGATTTCGTCCAGGGCCCGGATTTTCCGACCGGCGGCATCATCGTCGACAGCCGTGCCTCGATCCTCGAAGCCTATGAGACCGGCCGCGGCGGGTTTCGCGTGCGGTCGAAATGGAACCAGGAAGACCAGGGCAGGGGCACCTGGAGCATTGTCGTTACCGAAATCCCCTATGGGGTGCAGAAGGCGCGGCTGATCGAGAAGATCGCCGAGCTGTTGATGGCCCGCAAGCTGCCGCTGCTCGAGGATATCAGGGACGAAAGCGCCGAGGACATCCGCGTCGTGCTGGTGCCGAAGAGCCGTTCGGTCGACCCAGGCATCCTGATGGAATCGCTGTTCAAGCTGACCGAGCTCGAAAGCCGTTTCCCCCTCAACATGAATGTGCTGTCGCGCGGCAAGGTGCCCAACGTGCTGTCGCTGAAGGGCGTGCTGCAGGAATGGCTGGACCACCGCCGCGACGTCCTCATCCGTCGCTCGAAATTTCGCCTCGGCGAGATCGAGAGGCGGCTGGAAATCCTTGCCGGCTACCTGATCGCCTATCTCAACATCGACGAGGTGATCAGGATCATCCGCGAGGAGGATGAGCCCAAGCAGGTCATGATGGCCCGCTGGTCGCTCACCGACACCCAGGCCGAAGCGATCCTCAACATGCGGCTGCGCGCCTTGCGCAAGCTGGAAGAATTCGAGATCCGCAAGGAATTCGACGGCCTGACCGCGGAGAAGAAGCAGATCGAGGCACTGCTGGCGTCCGATGCCAAGCAGTGGTCGACCATCAAGTGGGAAGTCACTCAGGTTCGCGACAAGTTCGGTCCGGAGACCGAGATCGGCAAGCGCCGCACGCAGTTCGCCGACGCGCCCGAGCACGACCTGACCGATATCGCGCACGCCATGATCGAGCGCGAGCCGGTCACCGTGGTGGTTTCGGAAAAAGGCTGGCTGCGGGCGATGAAGGGCCATCTGGCCGATTTTTCGACCCTAACCTTCAAGGAGGGCGACAGCCTCAAGCTCGCCTTCCATGCCCAGACGACGGACAAGGTGCTGGTCTTCACCACCGGCGGCAAGTTCTACACGATCGGCGCCGACCGGCTGCCGGGCGGCCGCGGCCATGGCGAGCCGATCCGCATCATCGTCGACATGGACAATGACCAGGACATCGTCACCGCCTTCGTCCACGATCCCAAGCGCAAGCTGCTGCTCGCCTCTTTCGACGCCAACGGCTTCATCGTTCCCGAGGAAGAGGTGGTCGCCAACACCCGCAAGGGCAAGCAGGTGATGAACGTCAAGGCGCCGGACGAGGCCAAGCGCTGCGTGCCGGTCACCGGCGATCACCTGGCCATCGTTGGCGAGAACCGCAAGATGCTGGTGTTCGCGCTCTCGGAAATTCCGGAGATGGGTCGCGGCAAGGGTGTGCGGCTGCAGAAATACAAGGACGGCGGCCTGCTCGACCTCAAGCCGTTCACGCTGGAAACCGGTCTCTCCTGGCAGGATTCGGCCGACCGTACCTTCACCCGGTCGCGCGAGGAATTGGCTGAATGGATCGGCGCCCGGGCGTCGGCGGGACGGATGGTGCCTAAGGGATTCCCAAGGACTGGGAAGTTCGGCTAGAAGCTGCCGATCTCCTCCCTCGTGGGGGAAATGGCCGGCTGGCCAGAGGAGGCGCTGTCCCGCCAGCGCATCAAATGGCTGGCCACACCTCTCGCAATTCTCGGTCCTTAAGATCAGATCAGGGGTTCACGCCCCCTCTGTCCTGCAGGAAATTCCCACGAGGGGGAGATTGGCAGCTCCGCCATCACCATTTGGAGTATCGTCACGATTGCTGCACTATATCGGTGCATAACTGACCGGATGGGCCGGGGAGAACAGGGCGTTTGAAGGAAGCAAAGATCCAGAAGCCGGAACGGCAGCAGCGCCTCTTCGGGCTGTCCACGCCGCTTCGTTCGGCCGTCATACCGCCGCTGTCGGCGGCGCGCTGGCTGCTGGTGCTGATCGTTGCCGCCGGCGTCTATTTTTTCCACGGCTTCCTGTTCCCGGTGCTGGCCGCCCTCGTTATCGCCTTCGCCAGCTGGCCGCTCTACCGACGGCTGCTGGTCGGCGTCGGCGGCAACCGAACCATCGCCGCCACATTTGCCATCCTGTTCATCCTGGCCTTCCTGGTGATACCGATCGCGCTTGCCGGCACCTATGCCATCAACGAGGTGCGCGCATGGGTCGGCTGGGCGATAGAGACCAACCGCCACGGTGCGGTGACGCCGCACTGGATCGCCACCCTGCCTGTGGTGGGTGAGTGGCTGAACGAGCAGTGGACGACCAATCTCGGCCATCCCGGCGGCATCGGCGAACTGATCCAGCTGGTCAGCGGCGCCAATATAGGCAGCATCTACCGCGGTGCGCTCGCCGCCGGCGGCAGCGCTTTCAGCCTCTTTCTGACGCTGCTGTTCATGATGATCGCCCTGTTTTTCGCCTATCGGGACGGCGAGAACTTCGCCGGCCAGATCGACCGCCTCGGCGAGCGTATCCTGCCCACCCGCTGGGAACGGATCTCGCGCGTCGTGCCGGCGACCATTTCCTCGACCGTGACCGGCATGACGGTAATCGCCATCGGCGAGGGACTGGTGCTGGGCATCGCCTACTGGCTGGCCGGTGTGCCGTCGCCGGTGACGCTCGGCGCGCTGACCGGCGTCATGGCGCTCATCCCAGGCGGTGCGCCATTGTCCTTCACATTGGTCTCGATCTACCTCGCCGCCAGCGGCTCGCCGATGGCCGGCCTGGCGCTGTTCATCTGGGGCACGGTCGAGTTGTTCGTCGTCGACAAGACGTTGCGCCCCAAGCTCGTCGGCGGCCCGATAAAACTGCCCTTCCTGCCGACCTTTTTCGGTTTGATCGGCGGCGTCAAGACCATGGGTTTCCTCGGCCTGTTCATCGGCCCGGTGCTGATGGCGCTGCTGGTCGCGATCTGGCGCGAGTGGCTGCGCGAGGTGGAACTGGCCGACGAGATCGTGCCGCCGAATGAGATCGAAGCCGGTCCACAAATCGAGGTCCTGCCCGAGCCCAGCGTGGTCAAGAAAGCCAGCGCCTGATCTCGACCTCTACGCCGGATGGTGCACCGCGAGGTCGCCGCGCCGCTTGCGCCCATCATGCAACTGCCAGAGCGAATGGGCGACCAGCGTGACGATCAGGATGCCGCCGCCGATCAGGCTGTTGCGGGTCGGCGTCTCGGCAAAGATCATCCACACCCAGATCGGCGCCAGCACGGTTTCGAGCAGGTAGAACATCGCCACTTCCGGTCCTGAAATGTATTTCGGCCCGGCGGCGAGGCAGAAGAACGAGATGGGCATAATGACGGCGCCGTTGAAGATGATCCACCATGGCGCGTTTACGTGAAAGCCTTCGCCGCTCACCATGAAGGCCGCCAGCCCAAGCGGCAGAAGGACGCCGATCAGCGAGGTGAATCCCATATCTTTGCCGCTGGCGCGCGAGAGGGTGATGGCCACCGCGATGAAAAAAGCCGAGCACAGCGCCATGAAATCACCGAACAGCTTGCCGCTGCCAACCGAACCGCCGACGATGACCAGCACGCCGAGGATCATGACCAGCATGGCCGCGATCGTCACCGCTCCCGGCCTTTCCCGTAGGAATATCCAGGACAAGAGTGCGGCGAAGACGGTGTTGAAGGCCAGGATGAACACCAGGTCGGCGGTCGAGGTGTGGAAGACCGCGGTAACGAAGGTGATCGAGGTCAGCCCATAGCATATCGCCACGATCAGCCCGGACCAGCCGGGGATAAGCGGCGGGACATTCCGGCTCAGCGCGCGCCAGACCGACCAGATGATCATCGCGGCGATGAAGGTGGTTCCGGTTCGCAGCAAAAGGATGGTCCACGCGCCGCCATCCGCAAGGCGGATCAACGGTATGTCGACGGTCAGTATCAGTCCGCCGATGGCGGTTATCAGAAGGCCCTTCTGGTGATCATGGTGAGAGGACATGCAGGAACTTTCGCAATTGAATTGCAGGCGGCCGGTCGGCGCAAGCGCGCACTCTCTCCAGCCGAGCGGCTGAAAGACCAGCATCCCCTGCCTTGAAACAGTTTAAGCGTGGATCGGGGGAAAACTCAGCGTCAGACCGCTTCGTTGGTATAGCGCTCCCAGCCTTTTGGGCCGAGATGCTCCTGCGGCATGAAGCGCATCTTATAATTCATCTTGCGCGAACCATTGACCCAGTAGCCAAGGTAGACATGGGGCAGCCCCATCGCCTTGGCACGGGCGATATGGTCGAGGATCATGAACGTGCCGAGCGAGCGGCTTTCGAAATCGGGATTGAAATAGGAATAAACCATCGACAAGCCGTCGGCCATCTTGTCGGTGAGCGCCACCGCTATGAGTTCACCCTGGCCTTTGCCGGTGATGAAGGTGTCGGGTCCGCGCCGCCGGTATTCGATCACCTTGGTGTCGACATGGGTATCCTCGACCATCATGGCGTAGTCGAGCACCGTCATGTCGGACATGCCGCCG
Source organism: Mesorhizobium sp. CO1-1-11 (assembly GCF_020164995.1). NCBI lineage: Bacteria > Pseudomonadati > Pseudomonadota > Alphaproteobacteria > Hyphomicrobiales > Phyllobacteriaceae > Mesorhizobium > Mesorhizobium sp. CO1-1-11. Next base: position 217,629 of record NZ_JAIUHE010000002.1, on the reverse strand, counting down.
CGGCGGTGGCGGGCATCGAGATAGCCGCGAAACAGTGAATATTGTTCGGTCGAGGGCTCGGCGTTGTGCATGGCGCCGACGAGGTCGGAATTGTGCTGCAGCACGCGCTTCATGTTGCGGCTGGCGGTGAACTCCTGTGCCAGGATACGCACCGATACACAGGCGCGGCAGGTCTCGCAGGCTGGTCTGTAGGCGATGTTCTGCGAGCGCCGGAAGCCGCCTTGCGTGAGCAGGTCGTTCATCTCCGAGGCCTTGTCGCCGACCAGATGCGTGAACACCTTGCGCTCGAACTGGCCGTCGAGATAGGGGCACGGCGACGGCGCGGTCAGGAAGAACTGCGGCGACTGGGTCGGGTGCTGCGTCATCGAGCCTTGGAAACACTCCTTCGAATCGCTCTACCTTTGGCTCCGGCGGCGAAAAATTCAACAGGATTGTGAAGGTGTGGGCAACTCAACACCTTCACATTTGCGCTCAAGGGGGCTGCGGCTTTGCTTCAGGGCGGTTTCATCGGCCGGTGCGGCTGACGACAGTGCCGAGCAAAAGATCGTGCAGCGTGCGCTTGCGGTCCGAGAACAGGGTCACCAGCAGGACCAGCGGCGACAGAATGACGTTGCCGGCCCAGAACAATACGGAATGGACGACCGCGGTCAGCCCGTCGATGCGGGTGCCGTCGAGACGGTCGAGACGAATGCCCATCATCTTCATGCCCGTGGTGGCCTGGTCGGCGCTGCCCAACGTGTTCCAGATGTAGAGGATGGCGACTGCCGGCACCAGGACGCCGAACAGCATCCAGCCCAGGCCGAGGGTCAAGAGCCCGAGGAAGAACACCAGGATGGCGACCGGAATGCTCAGCAGGCCAACGATGAGATAGTCGAGCACGAAAGCCAGAATGCGCCTTGTGCGCACGCCTTCAAAAGCCCTGACATCGTCGAGCCGGGTGTTGATGATTTCGCCGTCGAGAACGCGAGCGTTCATGTCATTTCCTCGTAACAGGGGCCTGCTTAGCCTGCGCCCCACCGCACCAGAAATGGTGAAGGCTCATGGTGGAATCAAGATCGGACCGTTTCGCCGCGGCGCCAGGCGGGACAGAATGGGCTGAGGGTCCGAAGCGGTTGAATTTGCAGCACGGATGGCGTTAGCTTGCTGCGGCGCAACAAGACGCCGAGGGGACGGGGCAATATGGACTACGACATGCTGGTCATCGGCAGCGGCCCTTCCGGCCGCCGCGCCGCAGTGCAATCGGCCAAACTCGGCAAATCGGTGCTGGTGGTCGACCGGGGCCGGCGCCTTGGCGGCGTCTCGGTGCACACCGGCACCATTCCTTCCAAAACGCTGCGCGAAACGGTGCTCAATCTCTCGGGCTGGCGCGAGCGCGGCTTCTATGGACGCGGCTATCGGGTCAAGCAGGATATCTCGGTCGGCGACCTGATCGAGCGCCTGCACAAGACGCTCGACCATGAGGTCGAGGTGCTGCAACACCAGTTCATGCGCAACACGGTCAAAAGCGCGCGCGCGGCGGTGAAATTTCTCGGCTCCAACAAGGTCAGCCTGACATCGGACAATGGCGACTACAGCGAAGTCGGTTTCGCCAACGCACTGATCGCCGTGGGCACCAGGCCGCATCGGCCAGCCGACGTGCCCTTCGACAAGACCCGTGTCTTCGACAGCGACGAAATGCTTGAACTCGACCGCCTGCCACGCACGCTGACGGTGATCGGCGCCGGCGTCATCGGCGTCGAATACGCCACGATCTTTTCCGCGCTCGACGTACCGGTGACGCTAGGTCGAGCCGCGCAACTCCATCCTCGATTTCGTCGACCGGGAGATCGTCGACGATTTCATCCACCAGATGCGCGACCGCGGCATGACGATAAGACTGGGCAGCGCGGTCAAGGAAATCCGCTCCAAGCCGGATGCCGCCGAGGTGGAACTGGCCGATGGCCGTACCATCCGCTCCGAAGTCGTGCTCTACGCCGCCGGCCGCACCGGCAATGTCGGCAGCCTCGGCCTCGACGTGGTCGGCATCGAAGCCGACTCCAGGGGCCGCATCAAGGTCGATCCCCAGACTTTCCAGACCAGCGTGCCGAACATCTACGCGGCCGGCGACGTCATCGGCTTTCCGAGCCTCGCCTCGACCTCCATGGAGCAGGGCAGGGTGGCCGCCTGCCATGCCTTTGGCGTGACCCTGCCCGCGCCGCCGGAGACCTTCCCCTACGGCATCTACGCGGTGCCGGAGATATCGACGGTCGGCCAGTCCGAGGAGCAGGTGCGTCAGAGCGGCGGCGCCTATGAGGTTGGCGTCGCGCGCTTCCGTGAGACGTCGCGCGGCCACATCATGGGCGTCGACACCGGCTTCCTGAAGCTGTTGTTCTCCATCGAGACGCGGCGCCTGCTCGGCGCGCACATTGTCGGCGAGGGCGCCACCGAACTCATTCATATCGGCCAGGCGGTGATCAATCTCGGCGGCACGGTCGACTTCTTCGTCAACAACACCTTCAACTATCCAACCCTGGCCGAGGCCTACAAGATCGCCGGCCTCGACGCCTGGAACAGAATGGGAAGAGGGTAGATCAGCCTTCCAACTGCGACAGCAGCGCCAGCATCACGTCGGCAGAGGGCATCGGCAGCACCGCCTCGATTTCCGCCGGCCGCACGCCGGCGATCGCGGCATCGGCGCCGCCGCTGACGGTGCCGAGCGGCCCGCGAAAACCGTGTTTCGACCAGGCAAGCTCTTGCAGCTTTGGGCTGGTCAGCGCTTCCAGCAGCCTGTCGACCGAGGGGTCGACGACGATCAGCGGATGCGCCGAATAGACGGTTGGCCTGGGGTAGAGAATCTCGGGCTTGGCGCCCATGCCGGCCTGCACCCTTTGCCAGCGCGCGGGATCGGCGAGCGCCCATTCCACCAGTTGGTTCTCATAACCCACCACCATCGGCTCGGCGCCGAGACCGCCGGCGATGTACTGGTCGAACAGCTTTCCCGACGAGGACGACTTCAGCCCCATGCTGCGGAAGATCGCCTTGGCCTGGTCGCCGTGCTGGGCAAGCAGTTCCTGGGTCGCCACGTCGCCGCTCATCAGGCTGAGCACCAGGCCGGCGAACATGAAACCGGAGTTGGAGCGGTTGGGATCGGTGGAGACGATGCGGGCGCGGCCATAAAGCTCGTCAATGCCGAGATCGGCCCAGTTCTTGCCGGCCAGAATGGCGTCGAGCAAGGCCTTGAGATCGAGCTGGTTGTAGCCGCCCTTGGCGGCGACCGTGACCAGCCCGCTCTTCTTCAGCCCTTCGACTACAGGTCCCCAGGTGTAGACGACGATCGGGGAGTTGAGCACGACCTGGTCGTTGCGGATCGAGACACCGCTCTTGCGCGCGAGGTCGACCATGATCGAGGAAGAGGGCCACAGGAATTGCGGTTTTTGGGTGAGCAATGCCGGCTCGCGCACCATCTCCACGGAACCGGCGACACGCGCATCGAGTTCCAGCCCGTAGCCGCCAAGCGCATGCACGACGTCCGGATCGGCCAGGAATGCCTGCTTCTCGCCGCCGATGAAGCCGAACAGATGCGCTTTGTTGCCAAGATAGCCACGGAACTCGGGACGATCCTTCAGCGTCAAATAGCCGCCGGTGCCGGCAGCGGCGGCACCCAGCAGACCCAGTCCGAAAGCGCGGCGCGAAATGGCCATCAGCGTCCGATATCCTCTTTCAACGACTCCTGAATGAGTCGCAGGTCGACGTCGAGCGTGCCGAGTTCGCTGTCGGCCAGGCTGTCGGCATAATGTACGAACGCGTCCTGCAGCTTGGTGATGACGGCGCCGACATTGGCGAGCCGGACCTGGCTGGGTGCACGCCGGTTCGCCAGCGTCGCGTAGCCTTCCGCCACTTCCGCCGCCTGCGGCACGTAGTAGGTGAGGAAACGCCGCACCGAGGGCGCGGTTTCCGGCTTCGTCTCGACTTTGGAAATCACGTCGGCGGCGATGTCGGACAGGTTCTTCACCTTGGCCTTCATGTCCTTGTCGGCGATCGAAACGGCCGTTGCCGACAGCCGGTCCGCGGCTGGCTGGGCTTGCGCCAGGAGTTCGCGGGCGAAGGCCACTTTGCTGCCGCTGAGCGTGCTGAGGTCGAGCCCTTCGAAAAGCTGTCGCGGCGCCAGCACGAACACCAGTCCGGCAAAGACGAGGGCCGCGATGATGGCCGACACCAGGAACGGGAACTGGGTCAGAAAACCCAAGCCGACAAGCAGCACCGCAGATATCCCGCCCGCCGCGATCCAGTTCCAGTCATTGCCGAACAAGCCACGCATCCCGGCAGGCTCTAATTGTAGCCGCGCGCGGCGCGGAAGGCGCCGGCCAGATCGCCGCTGCCATCGAAGACCCGTGCCGACGTCGCCTTGGCGAGACTGTCGAGCTGGCTCTTGTCGGCGTCGCCGAAGGTGACGCCGAAGACCGGCACGCGCACGGCGGCGTTGCGCCAGTCAGCGAGAAACAGGTCCGCGCCGCCATCGGTGCGGCCATCGGTCATGATGACGATGGCCGGGAGGTATTTCGAAAGATCCGCCGTGGCAACGATCTTCTGCAGGGCCTGGTCGGCACAGGCATACATATCGGTGCCGCCGCCGGCGCGTTGCTGGGCAACGTCCGCCAGCAGCTCGCTCTGGCCCGCCGAGTCGCCTTTCGCCTCGAATGTGTCGCGCACGACGGCGTCGAAAGGCAGCACGAAGATGTGGTCGGACGGCGTCCATTGCACCAGCACCTCGCTTGCCTTTTCCGGCGTGAACAGGAATTGGGCGGCGGCCTGCAACTGTTTCTCGCCCTGGTCTTCCATCGAGCCGGAAAAATCGAAGCACAGCGCCGTCAGCGAAGGCTTGCGCAAGGCCTCCTGGTAGAGGTCGAGCGCCTTGCGGATCACGGCCGGCTCCGGCATGCGGATCGACGTCACCAGCTTGCCGGGATCAAAATTCCAATCCGGCTCGGCGGCGGCCTGGATGGCCGCGCCGCCGAGCGGCAGCCGCCGACCGGTATCGGCGATGCGTTTGCGTGCCGCGTCCGACTGCAGATAGGCGAGAAGGTCGGTGAAGAATTTTTCGACATCGGCTCCGCGTCCATGATCGATGAAACCCAGCGGCGAGTCGCCGACAGCGACGCCGTCGGCCGGATAGATGGCATAGAGCGGCTCGTTGCCCATCTGCTTGAGTTTGTCGTTGGTCTCCTTCAGCGTCGCCTCGTAGTTCCACATCGCGTCGTAGACGGTGCCCTTGCCGGCGCTGTCGACGTAAAGATCGGCGAGCCAGCCCGACGAACCGGACGAACGCTCGACGCCTTGCAGCAAGGCACTTACTGTGTCGTGCACGGCGGGATTGTCGAGGTCGCCCGGCTCGATCACCTGCTTGCCGCCGAGCGCGCTGGACAGCATGGCGAGATAGGCGCTGGCGCCCGAATTGGACTGCGTCGCCGACGTCATCAGGAATTTCAGCTTGCCGTCCTTCACCGCGGCCAGGATGTCCTTCATGAAGACCGGCTTGCCGACCCAGCCGAGTTCGGTGGCCTTGGATTTGCGCACGCCCAGAATGACCGGCATCTGCGCGATCGACGTCAGGTTGCGCACCTTGCGGCCGCTGTCGAACAGGTCGACCCAGACGCTGGAGGCCGGCCAAACCGCATCGTTGTCGAGGCCGCCAGGCTTTTGCAGTCCGAGCCCGATGTCGAGCGAGCCTTGATAGGAAATGGTGCAGGTCGCGCCTTGCTTGGCGCAGAATTCCTGGACGATCGGCTCCAGCACCGTATTCTCGGAGCCGGAGACGATCGAGAATTTGACTTGGCTGGAATTGCAGGCCGTCAAAAACATCGCGAAGGCGAGCAGCAGAACGGACGTCAGCGTCTTCGGCATGGCGGTTCCGATCAGGACTGGGTCAGCGCTTTCTTCAAGTCGATCGTCATCTGGTCCATCTGTCTTTCGGCGTCGGCCCGCTTCTGGCGGCCCTCCTGCTGGACTTTCAGCACGCCCTGTACCGTGTCGATGAGATCGCGATTGGCCTGCGCCAGCGTCTCGACGTCGACGATGCCGCGCTGCGCCTGTTCCTCGACCGAAATCGCCTGGTCCTTCATCATTTTCGACGTTTGGCGGATCATCTCGTTGGTTGCGTCGGTCACGGTCTTTTGCAGTTCGAGCGCCGACTTCTGGTTGGTCAGCCCAAGCAGGATGACCATCTTCTGCTTCCATGCCGGCACGGTCAGCGCCGAGGTTGCTTGCAAATTCTCGATCAGCGTCTCGTCGCCCGACTGGACGATGCGGATCTGCGGCAATTGCTGGATGCCGAGCTGGCGCGCCTGCACCAGGTAGAAGATCCGCTTTTCCAGGCGGTCGAGCGCCTGCACGGCGTCCTGATAGGTTTGCGCCTCCAGCGTGCCTCCAGTGTCGCCGCTAGCGGTATCCGCCGCGGCCTTCAGCTTCGGCAACTCGTTGGCGCGGTAGTCATCGACGAATTTCTTGCCGGCCTGCACATAGGCATCGAGCTTGAGGATGGAGCCCTTGGTCTGCTCATGGAGGTCGTCGAGCACGGCAATGTCGCGCCGCAGCGTGTCCTTGTGACGGTCGAGTTCGAGGCCGATGCGATCGATCTGTCCCGCCACGTCTTCGTACTTCTCCTTGAAGCGCTCGAGCCGCGCCTTGAACGAGGAGAACAGGCCGCTGAGGAAACCCTGGTCCTTGAGCGAGGCCGGATCGAGATTCTTGGCCTTCATGATGATGTCGGTCAGGAGATCGCCGGTGTCGCCGAGGTCCCGGTTGCGCAACTGGGACAATATCTTGTCGGCATAGTCGCTGACTGCCTGCTGGGCACGGTCGCCATAGACAGAAATGCCGGCACGGTCTCTGACGTCGATCGTGCTTTCGATTCTGGCGATGTCGGACGGATCGGCTACGATTGCCGGCAATGTCGAAGTGTCGTCGAGCAGAGTGATGCTGTTCTTGTCGGCCATGCAGACTTCCCCTCGGTAACAGCATCTCGATAGGTAATCTGTGACAGTGATATGTCGCCGCTGTGGAAAACGGTAGTCCGAGGCCGTTTTCGGCGGTGAACAGTGCCGTCTTCCGGCCTAGCGTCAAGAAATATCTATTCGGCGGCCTCCCGCACGGCTGGAGATGACCCGGTTCGCAGGAGCAATGGCAGGCACAGCACATAAAGCGCCGCCCCCGCGATCCAGACTGTGCCGGGAAAGACGGTGCGCGTGCGGAAATAGAGCATGGCGATGATGAAGGGCCCGAACACCGAGACCAGGCTGGTCATGCTGGTGAGCACGCCCTGCAGCCGTCCCTGATGGTCGGCGCCGACGCGTGAGGTCAACAGCGACTGCAATGCCGGAGCTCCGATCCCGCCGAGACAGAACAGCGGCAGCAGGGCGAAGGCCATCCAGCCCTGCCAGGCCAGCGCTATCGATATATAGGCCGTGCTGTCGGCGAGGATGGCGATGATCAGCGCTGCTTTCTCGCCCCAGCGCTCGGTGATCGGCCCGGCAACAAAACCCTGGGCTCCAGCATGGAAGAGCCCGAACAGCGCCAACGAGATGCCGACGGTGAACAGGTCCCAGGCGAATTTGCCTTGGACATAGAGCACCCAGATGGTGCCGCCGACTTCGCCGACCAGGGCAAGAACGGCGAAGGCACCAAGCAGCGGCAAAAGGGCCGGGAAAGTCAGCGCCCAACGCAACGGCGCCAGCGGGTTGAAAGACGGCATTTCGCTTGCGCCGCCCGCGCGCTTCGGTTCCGGCAGCAGGAAGAAAGCCAGTACCAGGTTGATCCCGTTGAGTGCTGCCGCAACCAGGAAGGGCGTGCGTAGCCAAACGTCACCAAGCAGGCCACCGAGCGCCGGACCGGCTATGAAGCCGACGCCAAAGGCGGCGTTGAGATGGCCAAAACCCCGAGCACGACGATCCTGGCTGCTGATATCTGCCATGTAGGCGGAAGCTACCGCCATGCTGGCGCCGGTGACGCCCGCGATCAGCCGGCCAACGAACAGCAGCGGCAGTGTTGGCGCGAAGGCCATGAACAGATAGTCCGCCATCGATCCCGTGAGCGAGACGAGCAAGACCGGCCGACGGCCGTAGCGGTCGGACAGGGCGCCGAGCAGCGGCGAAAAAAGCACCTGCATGGCGGCGTAGGCCGACAGGAAGGCGCCAAAAATCCAGCCGATATCGTCGACATGGCCGACCGTGCGCAGCAAGCCCGGCAGCACCGGCATCATCAGCCCGACGCCCACGGCGTCCAGTGCCATCGCCATCAGGACGACGAGATAAGCTCTTTTCACGATCGGACTCAGGAATTTATCGTTGATAAGGAAGGTTTATCACTGATAAATTCACGGCGCAAGCTGGAGGACCAGACGGATTCGCATGAAACTGGACAAGACGATGATCGTCGACGAAGCGCTAGGCTTGCTCAACGAGGTTGGCATCGATGCGCTGTCGACCCGCCTTTTGGCGCAGCGGCTCAAGGTGCAGCAGCCGGCACTCTACTGGCATTTCAGGAGCAAGCGCGCCTTGCTTGACGCGATGAACGAAGAGATCTTGCGGCGCGGCCATCGGCATCGAACACCACGGCTCGGCGAGACCTGGCAGGATTTCGTGCGCAAGAATGCCCGCAGCTTTCGCAGCGCCCTGATTGCCTATCGCGACGGCGCGCGTGTCCACGCCGGCACGGAAGCGGATCCGCAAGAGCTCGGGCACTTCGAGCGGCTGCTGGAATTCCTGGCGGGCGAGGGCATGGCGGCGATTCCAGCCATGGAATTGCTGATGACGGTCGGCCGCTACACGGTCGGCTGTGTCATGGAGGAGCAAGCCGAAAATCCGTCAGGTCCGGGGCGTGGCGAAGCGCTGGATGCGGCGGCGCATGATCATCCGCTTTTGCATGAAGCATTGGTGCACTACCGTGCCGGCGGACACGAGGCGCTGTTTGAAAGCGGGCTCGCCCTGCTGATCGCCGGGGCAGAAGTTCGAATGGTGGCCGAACGCTGATTGGGCAGCGAGCGTCCGCGAAGGCGGTCAGCCTCCCTGTGCCGCCGCCGATTCCGCCAGCCATCGCTCGACGATCGCGGCGTCCGGGTCGCCGATTTCGTGGCCCGAGGGAACGATCCGGGCGTCGATCTCGCTCCCGTGCCGGCTGAGCAATGTCACCAGGTGCGGCGTGAAAGGCCCGTAGGTCTCGTCCGCCGCCCCGGCAATGATCAGCGTCCGTGTGCCCATGAGGTCCGTTGAAGGCACCTTGTCGAGCACCGGCATTGGCCTCAGCAGCGCCGCGCTCCGGACAATGCCGGGATGGAGCAGCATCAGGCTCGAAACCAGATTGGCGCCGTTCGAATAGCCAAGGAATGTCGCGTGGGCGAGATCGAGCCCATGGCGCGCGGCGACTTCGCTTGCGAATGCCGCGAAGGCGGCGGTTTCGACACGGATGCTTTGCTGGCCGAAGCGCGTCGGCGTGATTCGCTCGAACCAGCGAAAACCGTCCTCCTGCGGGATGCGGCCCCGTACCGCGATCAGGGGGGCGTCGGGCGCGATGCGCCTCGCCAGCGGCACCATGCTTGTCTCGTCGACACCCGATCCATGCAGCAGGAACAGGCACGCGCGGCCGCTTTTGCCGGCGCCGAGGAGGCGATAGGGAAAGGCTAGATCCAGCATCGGAGGGCCATTTTCGACACTGGCGCCAGTCATACCGCATCCCGTTGATTATATGAGGTTTCGCTCAATTTGCCGGCTTCAAAACGCAATATTTTCATGCTCCGCGAAAGTTGATTGAACCAGGCTCATTCCGGCCCGTTTCTGCGCCGATACACTCCCTGTGGGAGGAATCGAAGCGGTGCGTCGGGGGTCGCATTGCTGGACATGAACAACCAGCTTTGAGGCCTTTTGTCGATGACTACCCCTGTTTCGCCAGATCGCGATTTGCGTATCTTGGAACGCGACACGCGTATCGATGTATTGCGCGCGCTGGCACTGCTCACCATCTTCGTCGACCATGTGCCGGGCACGGCTTTCGAGACCCTGACCTACAAGAATTTCGGGTTTTCGGACGCGGCCGAGGCGTTCGTGCTGATATCAGGCATTTCGGTCGCACTCGCCTACGGCACAAAGTTCCGGCCGGGTGGCCGGCTTCTGGCGACCTTGAAAATGTGGCGGCGGGCCGGCGTGCTCTACGTCGCCCACATCGTCACGACGATGGTGGTGATGGCCCTGTTCTGCGCCGTGGCGGTGTTTGCCAAGCGGCCGGAACTGCTGACGCTCATCAACATCGAGCCCTTGATGAAAAACACGCCGCAAGTGCTGGTCGGCATCGTCACGCTCGGCCATCAGCTCGGCTATAACAACATCCTGCCGGTCTATGCAGCGCTGCTTTTGATGGCGCCGGCGTTCGTCCTGTTCGTCAGCTCCAGGCCCGTCGCGGCGCTTGTCGTGTCCGGCACGCTATGGCTGGTTGCCGGAATTTGGGAGATCGCTCCGCCCAATTACCCCGAGCCCGGTTTCTGGTTCCTCAACCCGTTGTCCTGGCAGTTCCTGTTCAACATCGGCCTTGCCGCCATGCTGCATGTCAGGCGCGGCGGTGTCATTCCGGTCAACCGCTGGCTTGTCGGCGCGGCCGCGACCTATGTGCTGGCGGCTCTGGTGTGGGTGCATAGCCCGCTCTGGGGACAGATAACGTGGTTCAACCTGCCGGTGGTGATCGGCGGCTTCGACAAGACCTTCCTGTCGTTGCCGCGGCTGTTGCACATCCTGGCGGTCAGCTACCTCGTCGTCGCCCTGCCGACGGTGTCAAACCTGTTCCGCACCAGCCCCGACCATCCGCTGGCCATACTGGGCAAAAGATCGCTGCCGGTCTTCATCGCCGGCACGGTGATCGCCATGGTCGCGCAGGTGATGAAGCTGATCAATCCGGGCGGGCTCGTCTATGACAGCCTGCTGATATCGGCCGGCATCGCCATGCAGTTCGCGCTCGCCTTCTATCTCGAATGGCTGTCGACCATCGGCGGTTCGGGCAAGGCCCGCACGGCCCAAACGGTTCCCGCGCCGGTTCGTGCGCCTTTGGGGACTGCCATGGCAAGAGCCAATCGGTAGGCGGTTCGGCCGTGCGGTTCAGCCGCGTGGCGAAGCCGTCGAGGCTCGCACGATCAGTTCGACCGGCAGTTGATGCCGGCTGACCGGCCCGTCGCTCTCCAGGATCGCCCTGACGGCAAGGCGGCCCATCTCGGCAATCGGCTGGGCGATCGTGGTCAATGGCGGCTGGGACACCGCTGCTTCCGGAACACCGTCGAAGCCGACGATGGAAACGTCGTCAGGCACGCTCAGCCCGCGTGCGCTCAGCCATTCGAGCGCCACCAGGGCTATTCTGTCCGACATGGCCAGAATGGCGGTGGGCGGCGTGTCGGAGGCGAAGATGGTCTCGAGCCCCGCCTTCGTGCTCGCCACGTCGTTGGCGGTCTCGTAGACAGGCACTTTGGTTATGTCGACGCCAACCCGCGAAAGCTCCCGGAGATAGCCGGTGAGGCGGTCGCGCGTTCCGGCATAGGTCGCCGCCCGAACCTGTTCGGCCGAAACAAGGCCCGTCCTGTTGTCGGCGAAGGGCAGGGCCATGACGGCGAAGCGGCGATGGCCGAGATCCGTGAGATGGCGGGCCGCCATGCCGGCGCCGGCGATGTTGTCGACACCGATGGCGGCGACCGAGCCGTCCTCGGAGTCGAGGTCGAGCGCGACGAAGGGCAGCTTGCGCTCACGTGCCAACTCCACCAGGCGCGAGCCACCTTCGATGCAAAAGACGATGAAGCCGTCGACCAGCGCGCTCTGGATGTTCCAGGCAAGCTGCTCGTTGTTGGCGGCCGAGACCAGGGAAATGCCGGCTCCGGTCGCATCGCAAGCTTGCGAGATGCCCGCCATCATGACGCGCGCAAACGGATCGTCGAAGAAATAGGAGAGGGGCTCGGCGGTGGCCACGCCAATGGCGTTGACCTTGCCGGCCCGCAGCAGCCTGCCCTTTGGATCGGGGCCGCCATAACCCATTGCCTCGGCCGCGGCGCGAACCCGTTCGCGGACTTCCTCGCGCACGATCTCGGGGCGGCTGAATACGTTGGACGCGGTGCCGTGCGAAACACCGGCGGCCTTGGCGATGTCGGCCAGCCGTACGGGTCGTCGATTGCCTGCGGTGAGTGACGCCATTTGTGCGTGCCTCCTGATATCCATGTAGCACGTTCTTCCGCCGCATCTAGTATTTTCGTTGGATCGATTCAAATTTTGCTTGACCTGCGCCGGTTTCGATCCTAGATTTGAATCGATCCAAGTGGCAGCTTGTTCTGCTGAATAGCCAAAAAGGGAGGAGCGCCATGCATCCCGTCAACTACCTGTTCGCCGACATCTACCGCAACGACTGGAATATCGGGTCAGCCACCAACAAGGCTAGGCATCGTGGTGAGACGGGCCCATGGGTTCGCGATCTTCGCTTCTTGGTGGCGCGCAAGCGGAGCTGATCAAACCGGCTTTTTCGCGCCCGACGATTGGATCGATTCAAAGACAAGGAGGATGAGTCATGCATCCCATCAAGCATCTGTTCGAAGATATCTACCGCAACTACTGGGGCATCGCACCGGCCACCGAGCTACCGGAAGCGCGACGGCGGGTGAAACCTGCTGTTGGCGGCCGTGCCCTTTGGGTCCGCCCGGAACGCCGCCGGGATTGACCTCAAGCAATCATTTCAGGGTCGTGGACGTGCCACGGCCGAGATCGCTATCGCCAGCCAGCCTGCAATGAGCAGGGTGCCGCCGATCGGCGCCGACATCGGAAACAGCCTTGAGCCCCAGAAATCGCGGGCGAGAAGATCGCCCGCGAAGAGGAGCAGCCCGGCGAGCAGAACGAGGCTGGCGATGCGCAGCCAGCGGTTCGCGCCGATAAGGCCGATGGCGAGGAAGACCGGCGCATGCATCAGCAGGAACGACGCGGCGGTGCCGGTAAAGGCGCCGCCGCGGTGGGCGGCGGCCGCCGAAAGCGCCACCCCCGCCGCGCCGACGAGGCCGCCGGCAAGCACGAGGAGGCGGCTGCCGTTTGGATCGGGGTTCATGGCCGGCGTGCTCCTTCTTTCTTCAGCAAGCGTCAGGGCTTGCGCGCTTCCAGCGCCATATGCCGCGTCCGCCGCGACTGGACGATCCAGTTGTAGGCCGCCCCGAGCGCCATCAGCACCGACGTGCCGAGAAACACCGCCGGCATGCCGAAATGGCCGCCCACAAAACCGCCGGCCAGTGGCCCCGCGACCTGTCCGACATACTGCGCCGAGATCGCCAGGCCAAGCACGTTGCCGCCAACGCCGTCGGGGATGTTGTGCCTGATGACACTGGTGATGCAGGGCAGGAGGCCGCCCAGCGCCAGGCCCATCAGGAAACGCAGGCCGATAAGCTGCCAGCTGTTGGTGACAAAAGCCTGCGGGATAAGCAGCAGCGCCGAAACCGCCAGTGCTCCCACGACAACGTTCCAGTGCCCGATCCGGTCCGCGAGCTTGCCGAGCCAGGACGCCGAGAGGATGGTGCCCAGCGCGGCGGCCGACATCACAACGCCGGCGACGAGCGTCACCCTGCTCTGGTCCTCGATGAGCTGCTGCACATAGACGGTGATGATCGGCTCGATCGACATTGTGGCGAAGGCGAGCAGCATGCCGGTGGTCAGCATGGCCACGACCGGGCGCTTGTCCGGGATCTGCGACCAGCCGCTTTTCGGCTTTGCCGCCGACACCGGTTTGGCTGGCTTCGGACGCGGGCTCTCCTTGATGAGGAAGGTCGTTGCCAGGAAGGCGAGGAAGATCACACCGCCTGACAAGAGGAAGGTGGCGCGAATGCCGATCACCGGCGGCAGCACGCCGCCCAACAGGGGACCGACCAGCGAGCCCGCCGTAATGCCCGCCGACAGCACGCCAAGCGCCCAGCCGGAACGCTCCTTCGGCGTCTGCATGGCCACCAGTATGGTTGAACCGGAGGAATAGCCGCCCGCGAAGCCGATCAGCAGGCGCAGCAGAACCAGTTGCCAGACCGTCTCGACCATGCCCGTCAGCGACATGCAGATCGCCATGCCGAAGGAGGCGCGCACCAGCATCACCTTGCGCCCGTAGCGGTCACCCAGGCGCCCCCATAGCGGCGCTACTGTGGCCGCGGCGAAGAAGGTGGCGCCATAAGCGACGCCGGACCACTGCACGATTGCCGCGTGGCCCAGTGCGCCGAGCTGTTCGACATAGAGCGGCAGGAATGGCAACAGCAGGGTCATGGCGATGAGCGTGCTGAACGAGCCCGCGAAACAGACCGCGAGATTGCGCCGCCAGTGAATGTTGTAGCCGCTTTGCTGCGTGTCTTCCTGCGTCATGCCCTGCCTGCCCGGTATCAGCGCTTGTTGCGGATACCATTTTGGGATACCAAATTGGTCTCCGTCATGAACTTCACGCCGGCCGCTGTCAATCCGGCTTCGGAAAGGGCGCGCGATGTCGCAGATGCAGAATGTCGAACGGCAGCTTCGCGAGATGATCCTGGCGCTCGAGATCGGGCCGGGAGAGCGGCTGACCGAACGCTGGATCGAAAGCCAATTCGGCGCCTCGCGCACGCCTGTCAGGGCGGCGCTGCTGCGGCTGGAGACCGAGGGGCTGGTCGGCAGGGACGGGCGCGGCTGGACCGTTTCGCCCATCAATCTGGCCGAACTCGAGCAGGTCGCGGTCTATCGCGAGGCGGTCGAGATCGCGGCATTGCGGCTGACGTGCGGGCAAGCCGACAAGAGCGCCATCGATGTCATCGAGGCGATGCTCGATTCCTGCGACGAAAATACGCCGCGCGAGGAGTGGCATCGTGTCGGCATGGATTTTCACATCGAGCTGGCGCGGCTCTCCGGCAACGAATTCCTGTTCCGGGCGGTTCGTGACGCGATGACGCGTCTGTCGCGCGCCCGCTGGCTGGAAGTGCGTGACGAGACGGCCCTTGGCCGTGCCTGGGTCGAACATCGCGCCATTCTTGCCGCGACACGCCTCGGTCGGGCTGATGAAGCCGCGCGGCTGCTGTCGGCCCACATCGTCGGCAGCCGTGACCGGCTGGTGACGTCGCTTGCCAACGACCGACGTGGCCTTCGCGCCAGGGGATTTGCCGTCGTCGCCGCTTAATGCGGTCCATGCGCTGCGGCGCGCTGGCCGGAAAAACAGACGGGTCTGACGTGAAGCGCACTTTCGGCCTCGCTTCAAGGAAGCCGATGGCGTAAGAGCGGCGATGGAAAACAACCGGTTTGAAACACCTGTGACCGTCAAATCCGTCACGGCGGGAAGCACTCAGCTCTTGCGTTCGGCAAGGGAGGCTTCCGATTACCTCCTCAACAACTGGCCCGGCAAGCGCAGCCCCAAGCATCGTGCGGCGCTGCAGGCCTGTCACGACGCGCTCGCCGGCGACAAGCCGGCGATGAATGCCAGGCGCGCTTTCATCGCCGCGGCGCGGGAAGTGGATGTCTTCATCAGCGACAAGGCGCCAGCCTGATATTAGCTCGCGGTTTGGGCTGACAATTGGATTTGAGGCTCGGCCCGCATTAGCGGGCCGGATGCCGTTAATCCTTCGTTTCGGTCTCAGTCTCGGTTTCAGGCTTCGTACGTTCGCGCGCGGCAACCTTGGCCGCCAGCTTTTCAGCCTTCTTGGCCGCTTTCTGGCGGTCGCGCTCCTTGCGTTCCTGATCGTAGTTTGGTGCTCGCGCCATGTCGGCTCCTTTTTGTGACTGCCTTGCGGCCCTGAGCCTGCCTAGGAGCATTAGCCGTCAAACACAACAGCCGAAGCGATAATGCGTGGCTGCTGGCATCGAAGAGATGCGGGCGCTTGCCAGATCGGCGCCACAATGATGTAGGACATGCGGGCGCCATGGATTGAGAACCGCCCGTTTGTTTTGATCAAGTGACCGATGGCCACAATTTCGCGGACCGCAGCAAGAGTTTTCTATTATGCGAGAAACGTCGCGCGCGATGTCGCTCCGCAAGCGTTGTTTCGTGCCCGGCTGGCTGGCCGTCTCGAAAGGGCCAGGCTTTCCGGTGAGGCGGCGCGCCGCAGGCTGAATTACTACAACAAGTTGCAGGATGGTTTCGCGCCAAGCGCCGATGCCATGCGCATCGGCAAACTGCCCTTCACGCCGACCATGTACTATTACGACCTGAAGGAGTTCGCCCGCTACTTCGATCCCGGCCTGCTCATCGACCTGGAATTCGGCGACGTCAGGAATGTCCCCAAGGTGCCTTCGATCGTCAAGGACCGGCCAATCTGTGCTGACGACAAGAACGCGATCATCATGAAACTCGACAAGTTTCGTCATTTCCAGATGCCGGCTGACGCGATGTCGTTCGCCGACAAGCTGCCGTCCGTTGTCTGGCGCGGTGATCTCAACAATCCGATCAGGACAAGATTTCTGAACGCTGTGCGCGACCTGCCGTTCTGCGACGCCGGTTCGCACAAGCCGAACGCACCGCCCGAATACGCCAGGCCTTTTCTCAGCATCAGCCAGCACCAGCGCTATCGCTACATCGTCTCGCTCGAGGGCAACGACGTGGCGACCAATCTCAAATGGATCATGAATTCGAAGTCGCTCTGCATGATGCCGCCGCCGACCTATGAGACATGGTTTGCGGAGCGGCAGCTCGAAGCCAACGTCCACTATGTGCCGCTCGCGGCGGATTTCTCGAACCTTGAGGACCACGTCGCCTATTTCGAGCGGAATCCGGCGGAGGCGGAGCGCATCATCGCGGCTGCGAACGCCTATTGCCGGACATTCGACGACGAACAGACCGAGCAGACGATCTCCCTGCTGGTGCTCTACAAATACTTCGTGCTGTCGGGCCAGATCAAACCGGATGCCGAGGTGTGGCGCTACATAACGGGCTAGTTGCGGCGCTCGGTCGAGGCCGCCAGCCGCATTCGGGCGCTATCGGAATGCGTGGCTGGATGGTAGGGCAATCATGCTGCGGGAACCATCCCGACCGTCATTTGTTTAACCGCGTTTATCTTTGATCAAAAGAATCCATGGCCACCCTCCAACGAACGACGGCAAAGGTCTTCTACTATGCGCGGAACGTCATGCGCGACATCGCGCCCCAGGCGATCTTCCGGAGGCGATTGGCCAGCCGCCTGCAACAGGCCAGGCTCTCGGACGAGGCCGTGCGCCGGCGACTGAATCACTACAACAAGCTGCAGGATGCTTTTACACCAGGCCCGAATGCGGTGCGCATCGACAAGATACCGTTTGAACCGAGCATGTACTATTACGACCTGAAGGAATTTGCCCGCTATTTCGATCGATCATTGCTCATCGACCTGAAGTTCGGCGATGTCATCGGCGTGCCCAAGCTGCCGACCCTCGTCAAGGACCGGCCGATCCGCGCCGACAACGGCAATGCCGTCGTCATGAAGTTCAACAAATTCCGCCACTTCCACATGCCCGTCGATACCGTCGCCTTCGCCGACAAGCGCCCTGCCGTGGTCTGGCGCGGCGACCTCAACAACCCAATCAGGACACGGTTCCTGGATGTCGCGCGCGACTTGCCGTTCTGCGATGCCGGTTCGCACAAGCGCAGCGCACCGGCTAAGTACAGCAAGCCTTTCCTCAGCATCAGCCAGCACCTGCGCTATCGCTACATCGTCTCGCTGGAGGGCAATGACGTGGCGACCAACCTCAAATGGATCATGAATTCCAACTCGCTCTGTCTGATGCCGCCGCCGACCTACGAAACATGGTTCGGCGAGAGCCAGCTCGAGGCCGGTATCCACTATGCGCCGCTTGACCCGGATTTTGCCGATCTCGGCGAAAAAGTGCGCTATTTTGAAGGGCACCCGGCCGCGGCGGAGCGCATCATCGCCGCAGCCAATGCCTATTGCCGCAAATTCTCCAATGAACGGGACGAGCATGCGATCTCCTTGCTCGTCCTCTACAAATATTTCGTGCTCGGCGGCCAGATCGAACCCGATCCCGAACTCTGGCGGTTTATCGGCGGCTAGCTCTTGCTCTCTGCCTGACGCTGATCAGATATCGCTGCGGTCGAGAACCAGATCGGCTGGGCCGAAGCGATCCTTCGCTGTCAGTTGCTGGTGCCAGTAGGGGTAGAGCAGAGCCGGCCGGCTGACCGCGTCGAGGCGCTGGCGTTCTTCGGTGCCGAGCTTCAGGGCCGCCGCCGCAAGGTTGTCCTTGAGCTGAACGTCATTGCGGGCACCGATCACCAGCGAGGAGACGGCAGGGCGTCCGAGCAGCCAGGCGAGCGCCACCTGCGCCGCCGAGACGCCACGATCCTTGCCGATCTCGACCAGCACATCGACAATCCGCCACAGCCGGTCCTCGTCGCGGATCGGCGGCTCGGACCAGCCGGCAAGCTGGCGAGCGGTCGGGCTGTCGCGGCGGTATTTGCCCGACAGCAGGCCGCCGGCGAGCGGGCTCCAGACCAAAACGCCCAGCCCTTGGTCGACCGAGATCGGCAAGAGCTCGTACTCGGCCTCGCGCGCTTCCAGCGTATAGTGGATCTGCTGGGTGACGAAGCGTTGCTGGTGACGGCTGTCGCTGATGGAAAGCGCCTTCATCACCTGCCAGCCGGAATAGTTGGAGCAGCCGATGTAGCGCACCTTGCCCTGGCTGACCAAACTGTCGAGCGCGGCAACGGTCTCCTCGAGCGGAGTGAGGCCGTCCCATTGGTGGACGAAATAGATGTCGATGACATCGGTCTTCAAGCGCTTCAGGCTGCTCTCGCATTCACGGATCAGATGATGGCGCGACAGGCCCTCGTCGTTCGGGCCCTTGCCGATCCGCATCCGCGCCTTGGACGCGATCAGCACATCGTTCTTGCGCTTGCCGCCGAGAGCTTCGCCTATGATCTCTTCGGAGAGGCCGTTGGAATAGACATTGGCGGTGTCGATGAGGTTGATGCCGGCATCGATGCACATATCGATCATCCGCTTGGCTTCGGCGAGATCGCTGTTGCCGACCGCGGCGAAGGGCCCGGCGCCGCCGAATGTCATGGTGCCAAGCGTCAGTGTCGAAACCTTCAGGCCGGAACGGCCAAGGGTGCGGTATTCCATGTCAGATCCTCACGATTTTGTTGAAGAGGCGTGCCGGCAAGGCAGGCCTGGAAGGCGACCGCGCATTTGTAGGACAATTCGGCCGGCTTGTCGCCATGCGACGACGGTCGATCGATCGTACATTGCGGAATTTGCAACGCCGGCAATTGCGCCTGTGCTGCAATAAAACCGTCACCGCCGGCCTATATTGAAGTCGGCTCAGGTGTTTCCATTGGCCAGCAATTGGAGCGCCCAGTGGTAACCGACAGGGCTTGCAAGCGGAGCAGTTGATATGACCGAGCTGAAACAGAATTCCCCTGCCAAGGACTGGCTTGAAGCCGAGCTCGCCGACACGCTCGACGAGGACTATGAGCTCGAAATGTCGGAGCCGGCCCTCTCGATGGAGATCGCCAAGATCTACAAGAACTCGCATCCGCCTTCGATCGATCGCATGCAGTATTTTCGCGACCTGATCAGCCTCCAGTCCGAATTGATCAAGCTGCAATCCTGGGTCGCCTACCACAAGAAGAAACTGGTGGTGATATTCGAGGGCCGCGACTCCGCTGGCAAGGGCGGCGTCATCAAGCGCATCACACAGCGGCTCAATCCGCGTATCTGCCGCGTCGTGGCGCTTCCGGCTCCGACCGAACGCGAGAAGTCGCAATGGTATTTCCAGCGCTATGTCCCGCATTTGCCGGCAGGCGGCGAGATCGTTTTGCTCGACCGCTCCTGGTACAACCGCTCCGGCGTCGAACGGGTAATGGGTTTTGCCAGCCCCGAGCAGGTCGAGGAGTTCTTCCATGACGTGCCGGAGTTCGAGCGCATGCTGGTGCGCTCGGGCATCACCGTGGTCAAATATTGGTTCTCGATCACCGACGAGGAACAGCAAATGCGCTTCCTGATGCGGATCCACGACCCGATGAAACAGTGGAAGCTGTCGCCGATGGACCTGCAGTCGCGGGTGCGCTGGGAACACTACACCAAGGCCAAGGAGGAGACCTTCGCCCGCACCAACATTCCCGAGGCGCCCTGGTTCATCGTCGAGGGTAACGACAAGAAGCGCGCGCGGCTGAACTGCATCGACCATCTGCTCAAGCAGCTGCCGTATGAAGAGGTGCCGCACGAGGAGATCACGCTGCCGGAGCGCGTCTTCAACCCGGAATACGAGCGCCAGGTGCTGCCGCGCGAGCTTTACGTGCCGGAGAAGTATTGAGCGAGAGTTTGTCCTTCTCCCCGTCACTATACGGGGAGAAGGTGCCGGGCAGGCGGATGAGGGGCGGCGCTGGCTTTGACAATTGAGCCCGGATAAACCCCCGCGCGCGCTATCTTCTTCTGCTGACACATTGCCATCGGACATGCTCGACAGCGCAATCTTCTAGCGCTAGCGCCGCCCCTCATTGTCCTGCCGGACATTTCTCCCCGTATAGTGACGGGGAGAAATGGGCTTTCGTCGAGGGTTTCGCCACCTTACGCCCGCTTGATCACCACGTGCGTGGCCAGTGCCGTCGCCACCTGTTCGCCGCACTGGTAGCCCAGATTCAGCATGTCGAGGCCCGCAAAAAGGTTCTCGCCTCTGCCAAGCAGCACCGGCGAGATCGCCAGGTGCATCTCGTCGATCAGCTTTTCCTGCAGATACTGCCGGATGGTGGAGACGCCGCCGCCGACCCGCACATCCTTGCCTGACGCGGCCGCTTTGGCCTGTTCGAGAGCCGAATGGATGCCGTCGGTTACGAAATAAAAAGTCGTGCCGCCTTCCATCACGATGGGATCGCGCTTGTAATGCGTCAGCACGAAGGTCGGGACGTGATAGGGCGGATTGTCGCCCCACCAGCCCTTCCAGCTGTCGTCAGGCCACTCGCCCCGGATCGGCCCGAACATGTTGCGGCCGAGGATCCAGGCGCCGACATTCTCGAAGCTGCGCGCCGCAAAGTCTTCGTCAACGCCTGTCTCGCCGCCTTCCTGGCCAAACATCTTGCGGAAGGTGCGAGTGCTGAAAGCCCATTTGTGCAGGGCCGGTCCGCCGACACCGAGCGGATTTTCAAGGCTCTGATCGGGGCCGGCGCCATAGCCGTCAAGCGACAGGCTGAAAGCGTTGACGCGAAGTTTGGACATGAGAACCTCCTCCTTGAGAACCGGTTGTTTTTTGCAAGTGGTTTCTTCTAGCAAACTGATTTTGAATTGCAAGTGGTTTTTCGAGCCGGAAAAGGTATTTCCGATTGCCGCCAAGCTACGGCCGCCGCCTCATTGGCCGGTCGGTTGGCGCGCGACGATCTCAAGGGCCTCGCTGTGGCTGATCGTCAGTCTGCGGGCGGCAAGCGCCTCCCGCATGGCTTTCGCCATCGTCTTGGCATCGCGATAGGCAAGCATGTCCGTTTCCTCGGGTCACGGCAAAGCCTTCGTCAGTGCCCGCATTGCCGACACCTTCGCCCGACGGTGAAACGGGTCAGGAAGCATCCTCAGGAAGCGTTCGCCATACCTCTTGGCCGAGGGTGCGGGCTGTCGGCCGCTTCCATCATAGTTGCAGCCGCCAGTTTTTGTCAGCGGGTTTTCGATAGAACCGCCGACCAGTCGAAAGAGTGGTGACATCTACTGAAGTGCCTTGCCCGGCAAGTCGGGCTACCCCTTCAGCATCACAGCCACTTCGGGTGCGAAATAGGTCAGGATGCCGTCGCAGCCGGCGCGCTTGAAGGCGAGCAACGATTCCAGCATCGCCTTCTCTCCATCGATCCAGCCATTGGAATCAGCCGCCTTGATCATCGAATATTCGCCCGAGACCTGGTAGGCGAAGGTCGGCATCTGGAATTCGTCCTTCAGCCGGCGGATGATGTCGAGATAGGGCAGGCCGGGCTTGACCATCAGCATGTCTGCGCCCTCGGCGAGGTCCTGTTCGGCCTCGCGCACCGCCTCGTCCGAATTGGCGTGGTCGATGTAATAGGTCTTCTTGTCGCCCTTGAGCAGACCGGCGGTGCCGACCGCCTCGCGATAGGGGCCGTAGAAGGCCGACGCGAATTTTGTGGCGTAGGACATGATCGCCACGTCCTGGAAACCGTTGGCGTCGAGCGCGTCGCGGATGGCGCCGATGCGGCCGTCCATCATGTCGGACGGCGCGATGATGTCGGCGCCGGCCGCCGCCTGGATGACGGCCGCCGCGGCGACCTGTTCGACCGTCTCGTCATTGACGATGATGCCGTCGCGCAGGATGCCGTCATGGCCATGGCTGGTGAACGGGTCGAGTGCGGCGTCGGTGATGATGCCGATCTCGGGTACCGCGTCCTTGATGGCGCGTGTGGCGCGGTTGATGATATTTTCCGGGTCGAGGATGTGGGAACCCGTCTGGTCGCGCAGGCCGAGATCGACGTTGGGGAAGGTGGCAAGGGCCGGGATGCCGAGCTTGGCCGCCCGTTCGGCCTCCTTGACGGCAAGGTCGACCGAAAGCCGGAAGACGCCGGGCATGGCGGCAATCGGCTCTCGGACATTCCTGCCCTCGACGACGAAGATCGGCCAGATCAGGTCGTCGACCGAAAGCCTGTTCTCCTGCACGAGCCGGCGCGACCAGTCGGCCTTGCGCATGCGGCGCAGGCGGCGGCTGCCGGTGACATCGTCGACGCTGCGCGCGCCGGCAGCTTTTGCTGGGGTGAATTTGTTCATGGCCAAAACTCCGGATCGGTGGCTTTTACCACGAGCCCTTGGTGCTGACCAATGCGACACGTTTGTGCCAGTGCCGAAAGCTGCCTGTAGCGCTGTCCACCACGCCTATTGGTTCAGGGCTGCCCGTTGCCCGAAAGGATCTGTGCCGCGCCTCCGATTGCCACGCGGAACGCCTCGTCGAAGCTGACACCGCGCACCTGCCAACGATAGGTCTTGCCGTGATCGGCCAGTCGCCAATCGGCGATCCAGCCCAGTTCCTCGTCGCTCCATACGATGCTGCCGGCGAGCGCTCGGTCGCCTCCGGCTTGCTTGGCCACTCGATCCAGCCTTGCCATGTCCGTCGCGCGCAGCGCTTCTTCGCCCAAGCCGGCAAGTTGCGCGGCCTTGGGAAACGCGACATGCATCAGCATCGGCCCGCTGGCATTGACGAAGGATTCGCGCATCGTCTCGCCACGCCCTTCCTCGGCGCTCAGCATGAAATGCCGCGCGCCTTGTTCGGTCGTGAGGAAGACGGTGAGTGTCGGCCGCTCGCCAAGCCAGGGCCTGCTGCCGAGCGACGCCAGCAGCCTGTCGATCACATCAGGCTTGTAGAAGCAGGTGAGATCGTGCGGCCGGTCATGCGTCCCTTGCTCGTCATGGATCGGAATGCCCTCCATCCGGTCATGGTAGCGGAACGAGTCGACAAAGCTGCCGGCCTTGTCGCGCAGCGCGTCCATTTCGCGTCTGGCAAGCAGCCGCTGATCGCCCGAAACACGGACGAGCACCTTGTCGAGGCAGGTCCTGAAGCCGAGCTGACGATTTTCTTCACCCTGGCCGGTGACAATGGTCTGCGAGTGGTAAAGGTCGCCAAGGTCGGCTGCCCCCGCGGGGACATTGGTTGCCCACAAAAACGGCAGGCAACTCAGAACAAAGGCAAAGCGCAAAAATTGCGGCATGGCTAACTATCCTGCTCTCGGCCTGTCGTACCGGCCACCAATGTCTAGCATCGGCGACCGCTAGCCGCCAAGATCGAGGCGGCCAGGCTGCAGCCATTGACGCACCCATGTGCCGCCTTTAGCACTTCAGTCCCGCAGGCGCGGGAACAAGGATTCTCTGGCGATGGATTTTGGTGGAGGCGACGAAATTCGCTTCGAAAGGTTGGGCAGGGCCGGGGTCGTCACGCTGACGCGGCCGCAGGCGCTCAACGCCGTCACCCATCGCATGATCAAGGCGCTGGGCAAGGCCCTGCGGTCTTGGGAGCGCGACGAGGGTGTGGATGTCCTCGTGGTCAAGGCCGAGGGCAGGGCGTTTTCGGCCGGGGGCGACATCCTGCACATCTACGAAGCCGGCCGGGCTGGAAACCCACCGGTCGAATTTTTCGCCGACGAGTATCGCCTCAACGCCTACATCGCGCGTTTCAAGAAGCCCTATGTGGCGCTCATCGACGGTATCGTGATGGGCGGCGGGGTCGGCATTTCCTTCCACGGTTCGCACCGGGTGATGACCGAGAATGCCCAGTTCGCCATGCCGGAGGTCGGCATCGGCTTTTTCCCGGATGTCGGCGCCAGTCATCTGCTGCCCGACCTTGGCGGTTCCTTCGGCATGTACCTGGCGCTGACCGGGAACCGCATTCGTTATGGCGATGCGCTGTGGTCTGGGCTGGCCACCCACACCATCAAGGCTGAAGACCAGACAAGCTTCCTCGATCGGCTGGCGCTGACGGGCGATCCGGAATCGGTGCTGCGCGGTTTCTTTGTTCCGGCAAAGCGGGAGACCGACAGGCCGATCCTGGAGGCGATCTCCCGCCATTTCGCCCAACCGTCGCTGCCGGATCTGATCGACAGCCTGGACCGCGCGGGCAATGACGAATTCGCCACCGGGACGCTGGCAACGATCCGCAGGCGCTCGCCGACCAGCCTTCGCGTCGCCTGGCGACAGATCAGCGCCGGGCAGACATTGTCGATGGACGACTGCATGAGGATGGAGTTCCGCATCCTGAACCGGATGCTGGCCGGCCACGATTTCTACGAAGGCATCCGCGCCGCCATCATCGACAAGGGCTCGAAGCCGCAATGGCGGCCGGCAGCGATCGATGCGGTTAGCGAGGCGGATGTCGAGGCCTATTTTGCCCCGCTCGGCGATCGGGAGCTCGAGTTGTGAGCGAAGTGACATCGAGACGCGTCATCCTGCAGCCCTCGACGGTCGAGGTGATCTTCGCCTGGTTCCAGCGCGTCATCGCGGGCTACTGCCTGCTGTTCGGCATCCTCTACTGGATCAAGCTGATCGGCTTCTATCCGGGCTCGCTGTGGCGGTTCGACCTTATGCCGGTGCATTGGCAGGTGGCGGCGGTGATGCTCGCCGTGTTCTTTCCCTTCGCTGCGGCGGGGTTGTGGATGCTGGCGTCCTGGGGTCCGGTGATCTGGTTCATCTGCGCGGTCACGGAGACGGTCATGTATGCCGGCTTTCCCGAGCTTTTCGGCCATCGTCTGCTGATTATCGTCTCGCATGCCTGCGTGGCGCTGCTCTATATCGTCTTTCGCGTCGTCATCTACCTGCAGAAACGACCGGCACGGCACTAACGCATGTCGCCCCGAAGTGTCCTCGGTTGCGGGACAACGACATGCATAAAATCAGAAGCCTGCGGCAGGTCGGGCGAATCCTATTCGCCGCGACATGCCGCAAGCCCTTGTACGCGTTGACGACCTGGCGACCGCCTGAATCCGGCGCGGCGATCATTGCCTAAATCTTTAGGTTAATCATCCTTGCTCGGGTGACCGTTCGTTAAGCGTCTTGCGAAACCTCTTACCGGTAAGCTCTTGTTAGCCCTAGCGTTTAAGTCGAATTTTATGAGTATTCGATAGTGTCGCGATCAAGGTGAAAAACAAAAAATCACCAAGGCGACAAACGAGAGGCAAAGACAATGATCAATTCGCGTCCGGCGGCGAAGACCGCCAACGTTTCCGACGATCGCCGCGAGGCTATCCGTTCCCTGTACATGGAATCGCTGCAGCTGGTCGAGCGCCTGCACCGCCGTCTGCTTGATGTCATCAAGGACGAATTCGACCGCAACGGCCGCTCCGACATCAACGCCATCCAGGCGCTGCTGCTCTTCAACATCGGCAATTCCGAGCTGACCGCCGGCGAACTGCGCTCGCGTGGCTATTATCTCGGCTCGAACGTCTCCTACAATCTGAAGAAGCTGGTCGATCTCGGCTTCATCAACCACCAGCGCTCGCGCATCGACCGCCGTTCGGTCCGCGTCTCGCTGACGCCGAAAGGCAATGAAGTGGCAGACGTGGTTGCCGGTCTCTATGAGCGCCATGTCGGCTCGATCGAACAGGTCGGCGGCATCAACACCGACGAGTTCAAGCAGATGAACCGCGCTTTGCAGCGGCTCGACCGCTTCTGGAACGACACGATTGCCTACCGGATGTAAGAGCATCCAGGAAACGGAGCCGCGCCGCAGAAGCGTGGCCGAAACAGCGACCTTCAGTCAGGGCCGGTGCCGAAAAGCACCGGTCTTTTCTTTCTTGCGTCCGGCCAAAGCAAATTACGGGCCAAGGCCACGTTGCCGCCATATTCCAATGGAACCGAGAGCGGCAGTGATGCTGTGGTGAAGACCATGCGTCCACCCGCAACCGTGTCGCGCCCCTTGCCTTGGTCGCCAATGTGATACGGACCATGGTTGGCTAATTGTTAAGATTGCCGATTTTAGAGTGCGGGCGAGATCGCGCGATGGTTGACGCAGCAAGTGATCGAACCGCTACAAGAATGTCTGGAACGTCCATGAGAACCAGCCGCCGCTTTTTCCTTTCCGGAGCCTCCGCGCTCGCCGCCGCCGTGGTGGCTGGGCGTGCGAATGCGCAGGATGTGATCGGGGATATCCTGAAATCCTCGGCCCGCGGCAACTGGGACGATCAGTTCGATGCCCGCGCCAGCGAAGGCGGCAAGGTGGCCTCGACGCTGCCCATCTTCAGTCCCCAGACTGTCGCCTTCACCGAGCAGGCGGTCGCGCAGTATCAGAACATTGTCGGGCAGGGCGGTTGGACGGACGTTCCCGCGACCAAGAAGCTGCAACTCGGCGTCGACGATCCGGACGTGGTGCCGCTGCGCAAGCGCCTGATGGTTGCGGGCGACCTGTCGCAGAGCGCCGGCATTTCGACAGCGTTCGATTCCTATGTTGACTCGGCGGTCAAGCGTTTCCAGTTGCGCCACGGCCTGCCGGCTGACGGTTCGATGGGCAAATACACCTACGCCGCGATGAACGTTTCGGCGCAGATCCGGCTCGGCCAGTTGCAGACCAATCTGCAGCGGCTGAAGGAAAAGGCCGGCACGCTGGGCAGCCGTTACGTGTTGGTCGACATTCCGGCGGCGCAGATCGAAGCGGTCGAGAACGACCGCGTCGTGCTTCGCCACACCGCGATCGTCGGCAAGATCGATCGCCAGACGCCGATCGTCAATTCCAAGATCAACGAGATCATCGTCAATCCGTACTGGAACGCCCCGGTCTCGATTGTGCGCAAGGACATCATTCCGCTGATGCGGAAGGATCCCGATTATCTCAAGAACAGCCATATCCGCCTGTTCGCGCCCGATGGCAGCGAAGTCGATCCGATGAATGTGGACTGGTCGACGGACGATGCCGCCAAGTACCGTTTCCGCCAGGATCCCGGTTCCGAAAACGCCATGGCGTCGGTCAAGATCAATTTCCCGAGCCCGGACGGCGTCTACATGCACGACACGCCGCAGCAGAGCCTGTTCGGCAAGATGATGCGCTTCGATTCCTCGGGCTGCGTGCGTGTCCAGAACGTGCGCGATCTCGTCACCTGGATCCTTCGCGACACGCCCGGCTGGGATCGCCAGCATTTCGAGGCGGCCATCAAGACCGGCCAGAACACGCCGATCCAGGTCACCAACCCGGTGCCGGTGCATTTCCTCTATCTCTCGGCCTGGTCGACAGGACCCGGCGTCGTCCAGTTCCGCGACGACGTCTATGCGCTCGACGGCAACAGCGAGCTGCAGATCACGTCTTCGCTGTAACAAGCTGATTTTTTAAAAAAAGCCGCTCTCAGGGCGGCTTTTTTGTTGCGGACGCCGTCAGATCCACTCATTCGGCCGGCTGGACGAAGGTCAGGCGATTGGCGATGGTCGGCAAACAGCCGGGATCGTGCCATGGACGTCGCCATCTTCATTCTCGTCGTGCTCATCTTCGTTGCGCTGTCGGGCGCGCTCGTCCGGCTGGTTCGGGTGCCGCTGCCGGTGCTGCAGATTGCCATCGGCGCGGCCCTTGCTTGGCCTGCCAAGGGCCTGCATGTGGAGATCGATCCGGAGCTTTTCCTGCTGGTCTTCATCCCGCCGCTCCTGTTCGGCGACGCCTTCGCGGCGCCCAAGCGCGAACTCGTCGCCTTGCGCGGACCCATACTCGATCTCGCCGTCGGGCTCGTCTTCTTCACCATTGTCGGCTTCGGCTATGCCTTGCATTGGCTGGTGCCGAGCATTCCGCTCGTCGTCGCATTCGCGCTGGCTGCCGTGCTGTCGCCGACCGACGCCGTGGCGGTGTCCGCGATCGTCGACAGGAATGTGGTTCCGTCCCGGTTGATGCACATATTGGAGGGCGAGTCGCTGCTCAACGACGCGTCGGGCCTGGTCATGTTCCGCTTTGCGGTGGCGGCGGCATTGACCGGCAGCTTCTCCTTCGCGGGAGCCTCGCTCAGCTTCCTCTACGCCGTCGCCGCCGGCATCCTGGCCGGTGTCGCGGCGCTGTTTATCGCCGCCAAGGCGCTGCAGCTGCTCAACCGCATCGGCGGCGTGCCGGCCGAGGCGCAGGTTCTCGTCATGATCCTGCTGCCTTTCGTAGCCTATCTCGGCGCCGAGCATGTCGGCGCCTCGGGCATCCTGGCGGCGGTCACCGCCGGCCTGCTGACTGGGGTTTCCGGCATGTACCGCTTCCTCGGTGTGTCGGCGCGCATGCAGACCCTGTCGCTTTGGGCGACGCTCACCTTCGTCTTCAATGGCGCTCTGTTCATCCTGCTCGGCCTGCAGCTTCCCGACATCATCCGCAAGGTCCCACCGGAACTGTCCAGCCGTCATTGGCTGATCGAGCCGGTGGCGACGGTGCTGATCCTGACGCTCTGCCTGATCGGACTGCGCTTCCTGTGGATCTGGGTCGGCGACATCGCCCAGGCGATCGCGGCACGCATCGGCAAACGCGAGTCCGAGCCGTTCGGATTTCGCGTCCGGCTTGCCGGCTCCGTGGCCGGCGTGCGCGGCGCCATCACATTGGCGGGCATCCTGTCATTGCCGCTCGCTTTGCAGGACGGCTCTCCCTTTCCGGCACGCGATGTGGTGATCTTCCTTGCCGCCGGCGTCATCATCTGCTCGCTTCTGATCGCCAGCCTTGCCTTGCCCAGGGTCGCGCGGGGGCTGGTCGAGCCGGGCCAGGATCCGGCGGCGGCGGAAGAGCGCCGTGCGCGCGTCGGCGCCGCCAATGCGGCGATCGCCAGGATCGAGAGCATCGCCAATGAGGCGGGCGAGGGCGAAGCGGTCCAGGCTCGGCTGGCCGTCGCCGACAGCATCGTGGCAGGTTATCGTAGACGCATCGCGGCTTCGGACGAAGCCGACGAGGCCCGTGCCGAGGCTCGCGAGGCCGGCAGGCTGGAACTGGAACTCAGGGCGGCCGGCATCGAAGCCGAGCGCTCCGCGCTGCGCGCCATGTTCCGCAGCCAGGAGATCAACGATCACACGATGCGCGCGCTGTTTTCTGAAATCACCTTGACCGAGGCCTTGTTGAAGCAGCGGCGGGACAGGAAATAGCGATCCGCCGCGATCCGTTGGCGCAAACCGGCCAGCAAATTTCGCGCTGCAAACGTGGCGAGCCCAAAACAACTGTGTTAATGGCCCCGCGAACGCAATGCATGTCGCCCAAGGCCGTTGAGTGGTTCGGGACGACGGCGTGCACGAATTTGCCCTTCCAACCCTAGGGGAACTCAGGCCATGGCAACAGCAGCGGCGGCGTCCAACAAATTCGAATCCTTCTTCGAAACCACTTTGGAAGATGCCGATCCGGAGATCTTCGGCGCCATCCGCAACGAGCTCGGTCGCCAGCGCCACGAGATCGAACTGATCGCCTCCGAAAACATCGTCTCGCGCGCCGTGCTCGAGGCGCAGGGGTCGATCATGACCAACAAATATGCCGAGGGCTATCCGGGCAAGCGCTACTATGGCGGCTGCCAGTTCGTCGACGTGGCCGAGGAACTGGCCATCGAGCGGGCCAAAAAACTGTTCGGTTGTAACTTCGCCAACGTCCAGCCGAATTCCGGCAGCCAGATGAACCAGGCGGTGTTCCTGGCGCTGCTGCAGCCCGGCGACACTTTCATGGGCCTCGACCTCAATTCCGGCGGACATCTCACCCATGGCTCGCCGGTCAACATGAGCGGCAAGTGGTTCAAGGTCGTCTCCTATGGCGTGCGCAAGGACGACCATCTGCTTGATATGGACGCCATCGAAAAGACCGCGCACGAGACCAAGCCGAAGCTGATCCTGGCCGGCGGCACAGCCTATTCGCGCATCTGGGACTGGAAGCGTTTTCGCGAGATCGCCGACGCCGTCGGCGCCTATCTGATGGTCGACATGGCGCACATTGCGGGCCTCGTTGCCGGCGGTGTGCATCCCTCGCCCCTGCCGCACGCCCATGTGGTGACGACCACCACGCACAAATCGCTGCGCGGCCCGCGCGGCGGCATGATCCTGTGCAATGACGAGGATATCGCCAAGAAGATGAACTCGGCGGTGTTCCCCGGCCTGCAGGGCGGACCGCTGATGCATGTCATCGCCGCCAAGGCGGTAGCCTTCGGCGAAGCGTTGAAGCCGAGCTTCAAGGTCTATGCCGAAAGCGTGGCCGCCAACGCCAAGGCGCTTGCCTCCAGCCTCAAGGAAACGGGCCTCGACATCGTCTCCGGCGGCACCGACAACCACCTGATGCTGGTTGATCTCAGGCCCAAGAACGCCACCGGCAAGCGCGCCGAGGCGGCCCTTGGCCGCGCCAACATCACCTGCAACAAGAACGGCATCCCCTTCGATCCAGAGAAGCCCTTCGTTACCTCTGGCGTGCGGCTCGGCACGCCCGCCGGCACCACGCGCGGCTTCGGCCAGGCCGAGTTCCGCGAGATCGGCAAGCTGATCGCCGAGGTGCTGGATGGGCTCAAGGTCGCCAATTCCGACGAAGGCAATGCCGCGGTCGAGGCGGCGGTCAAGGCCAAGGTCGTCGCATTGACCGATCGATTCCCCCTCTATCCCTATCTCGGTTGATCGCTTATCTCGGTTGACCGGGCGCGAAGCGTCATCTTTTATCCACCGGCATCGCGTCACCCCTGATCGGGTGACGCATCGAACCGGAGAATTGATGATGCGCAATTTCTGTCTTGCTTCTCTCGGCGCCTTCGGTTGGCTGGCCGCCTGCGGCCCCGTTTTGGCGCAGACGCAGCCCGCCGCGGACATGCCTGCCACCAGCACTTTCGGCCGGTGGACGACCATGGTCGATACGCTCGACACCGGCCAGGACGCGCACAAGACCTGCGCGGCTTCCACAGCCTTCTTCGATGCGAGTGGCAATTCGGGCACGCTGACATTGTCGATCTCGACCGGCGACGCGCTGCCGCCCGATGCTTATCCGGCAATCTTGATCACCATCGACAACAAGAGCCTGCTAACTGGCAAGAAGATCGCGGCGACTTTCGGCGATCCCGGCGTCAAGGTTTCGACGACTGTCTATTCCAATGACGCCGTCAACGGCCGTCCGAGCTGGACGATCGACAACCAGGCCAAGACCAGTCTTGCGCTGCTGCGGGCCATGCGCCAGGTTACCTCGCTCGATGTTGCGTTCGGCAAGCAGGCTGTCGCCAGCATTCCGATGGACGGTTTTACAAAGGCCTATCGCAATCTCGGCGCGTCTTGTGGCTTTCCAACCAAGGACGTGGCGCCATAGCGGACTGGCCGGCGCAACTGCTTGCCGTGCTGGCAATCTTCCTCGCGCCTCGCTATCTCTGAGTACGGCAGGCCGTGGAAAAGCGGAACTGCTTCAATCCGCACCGGAAAGGTTCTAAGCCTTTCACCCCACCAGATTCGCGAACCCAAGGCTCTCCATGCGCTGTCCCTATTGCCAGTCCGAAGATACGCAGGTGAAGGATTCGCGCCCCGCCGAGGATGGCGCGGCGATCCGCCGGCGGCGTGTCTGCCCCGATTGCGGCGGCCGTTTCACGACGTTCGAGCGCGTGCAGTTGCGCGACCTCGTCGTGGTCAAGAAGTCGGGACGAAAAGTGCCGTTCGACCGCGACAAGCTGTTGCGCTCGGTCGAGATCGCGGTGCGCAAGCGCAATGTCGACCCCGAGCGCATCGATCGCGCGGTGACCGGGATCGTGCGCCAACTGGAAAGCTCCGGCGAAACGGAAGTGGCCTCGGGCGAGGTCGGCCGGCTGGTCATGGATGCGTTGAAATCGCTCGACGATGTCGCCTACGTGCGCTTCGCCTCGGTCTATCGCAATTTCCGTGAGGCCAAGGATTTCCACGAGCTGCTCGGCGAGCTGAAGGGGGACGAAGAAAAGAGCGAAGAGGACGCCGGCTGAGCATGGCAGCACCGCAACGCAGCGAGGCCGAACAAGCGGCCCTTGACCGCCGTTTCATGGCCGCGGCCTTGCGGCTGTCGCGCAAGAACGCCGGACGCACCTCGACCAACCCTTCCGTCGGCACGCTGATCGTGCGCGATGATGGGACCGGGCCGATGATCGTCGGTACCGGCGTCACCGCCGTCGGCGGCCGGCCGCACGCCGAGACCGAGGCGCTTGCCGAGGCCGGCGAACTCGCGCGTGGCGCAACCGCCTATGTCACGCTCGAGCCTTGCGCCCATCACGGCCGCACACCGCCTTGTGCCAACGCGCTGGTCAATGCCGGCATCGCGCGTGTCGTGGGTGCCGCCAGTGATCCCGATCCGCGGGTCTCCGGCAAGGGTTACGCCATCCTGCGCGAGGCCGGTGTCGAAGTGGTCGAAAAGGTCCTCGCCACGGAAGCTGCCGAACAGATGGCGGGCTATTTGATTCGCTCTCTGAGAAAGCGCCCGGAAGTAATTCTGAAGCTTGCGCTTTCTAGCGACGGCAAGATCGGCAGGGAAGGCGCCGGCCAGGTCGCGATAACAGGCGACATGGCGCGCCGCGAAGTCTACCTGATGCGCGCCGAGGCGGACGCCATCCTGGTCGGCATCGGCACGGCGCTGGAAGATGATCCGGCACTGACGGTGCGTTTGCCCGGACTGGAGAACCGGTCGCCGGCACGCATCGTGCTCGACCGCCAGATCAGGCTGCCGGAGGGCTCGAAGCTGGTGTCGGGCGTCGATCGCGTACCTCTTTATGTGGCGGCTTGCCTGGAGGCCGATCCGCAGCGCCGGGCCGCGCTCGAGCGCGCCGGCGTGCGCTTCATCGGTACGGAGACGCACGAGGGCGGCGTCGCATTGCCGGAGCTGCTCGAGGATCTGGCGGCGCTTGGCATGGCAAGCGTGCTGGTCGAGGGCGGCGCCAAGGTGGCGAGCGCCTTCCTAGCCGACGGGCTGGTGGACCGCATCGTGCTGTTCCAGGGTCCGGAAGCGATCGGCCAAGATGGCATTGCATCGCCTGTCGACGCTGACCATGTCCCCGTGGGTTTTCGCAAGCTGCGCGAGATGCGGTTCGGCGAAGACGGTTACGCCGAATGGATCAGGGATTTTCAGGGATAGCGATCGATGTTTACCGGGATTGTCACCGATATCGGCACCGTGGCCGCCATCAAGCCGCTGCGGGAAGGGATGGGACTGCGCATCGACACCGCCTATGATCCCGAGACCATCGCCATCGGCGCGTCGATTTCCTGCGGTGGCGTCTGCCTGACGGTCACGGCTTTGCCCGACAGCGGCTCGAACGCGCGCTGGTTCGAGGTCGAGGCCTGGGAGGAGGCGCTCAGGCTGACCACGGCGTCCGGTTGGAAGTCCGGCACCAGGATCAATCTGGAACGGGCGCTGAAGATCGGCGACGAGCTTGGCGGCCACATCGTTTCGGGCCATGTCGACGGCACCGCCGAGATCGTTGAACGCCGGGATGAGGGCGATGCGGTGCGCTTCACACTGCAAGCGCCGCGCGATCTGGCGAAATTCATCGCGCCGAAAGGCTCCGTCGCGCTCGATGGCACCTCGCTCACTGTCAACAGGGTCGAGGGCACCCGCTTCGACGTGCTGTTGATCCACCACTCGCTGACCGTGACCACCTGGGGCGAGCGCAAGGCAGGCGACCGCGTCAATCTCGAGATCGATACCATGGCCCGCTACGCCGCCCGGCTGGCGGAGGCGGCGAAAGAGGGGCTTTGATCGCCTGCGGGACAGTCCGACCCACGGCAATCTGATACGCGTCGGGCAATCTTCCGCTTGCGATCAAACCGGCTTCGGCCTAAGTCACCGGCGACTCCGGAGACATCTATGGCTGGCACATCCCAACACGGCAAGGCGTTCATTCGTCCCAAGAAGAAGGCTCACCTCCTCGTCATCGAGGCGCGCTTTCACGACGACCTTGCCGACGCACTGCTCGATGGCGCGACAAGCGCGCTCGACGAAGCGGGCGCGACTTACGACGTCGTCACCGTTCCCGGTTCGCTTGAAATTCCCGCGGTGATCACCTTCGCGCTCGACGGCATGGCCGAAGGCGGGACGGGCTATGACGGCTTTGTCGCACTCGGCACCATTATCCGTGGCGATACCTATCATTTCGACATCGTCGCCAATGAATCCAGCCGTGCGCTCATGGACCTGTCCGTGCAGGACTCGGTCTGCATCGGCAACGGTATCCTGACCACCGAGAACGATGTGCAGGCGTGGACGCGGGCCAAGCGCTCCGAAGGCGACAAGGGCGGCTTTGCCGCGCGCGCGGCGCTGACCATGATCGCGTTGAAGGAACAACTGGGAGCGCAATCGTGAGCGAACCCGCTTCGCCCGGACAGCCCGCGGTGCGCCACGCCAACAAGCGCGGCGCTGCCCGTCTGGCCGCCGTGCAGGCGCTCTATCAGATGGATGTCGCCGGCAGCGGCGTGTTCGAGATCACCGCCGAGTACGAGGCGTTCCGTCTCGGCAAGGAAGTCGACGGCGCGCTCTATCGCGAGGCGGACGCGCAGTGGTTTCGTGCCATCCTGACCGGGGTCGTCGAGAACCAGAAGACCATCGATCCGATCATCCGCCAGGCCCTGACCGACGACTGGCCGCTGTCGCGCCTCGATTCGACGCTCCGTGCCATTCTGCGCGCGGGCGTCTACGAACTGATGAAGCGCGAGGACGTTCCTGTCGCGGTCATCGTCACCGAATATGTCGACATCGCCAAGGCCTTCTACGAGGAAGACGAGCCGAAGCTGGTCAATGCCGTGCTCGACCGCGTGTCACGCCGGGTGCGTGGCGAGGGACGCGGCAAGGACGCTTCGTGACCGCCATCGCCGTCGAGGCGGGCAAGGAGGCGCGGCGCACCGCGCTGATCCTCGCCGCCTCGCAGGCGATCATCGGCTCGGCGGCTCCCATCGCCATTTCCATGGGCGCGCTGGCCGGGCAATATCTGCTCGGCGCCGACAAATCCCTGGCGACCGCGCCGATCACCGGCTTCAATCTCGGTGTGGCGCTAGGCGCCTTGCCCGCGGCCGCCATTATCCGCTGGCTGGGGCAGCGTGGCGGTTTCATGACCGGAACCGTGGTCACCGCGCTCGGCGGGCTGGTCGCCACCCTGGCTTTATTCCACGGCAGCTTCTGGCTGTTCGCGTTCGCGCTGCTCGTCATCGGTGTCGGCGGCGCCTTCGTCCAGCAGTTCCGTTTTGCCGCGGCCGACAACGCGCCGCCGGCGTTCAAGGCCCGCGCCATCTCCTTCGTGCTCGCCGGTGGCATCATCACCGCCATCCTCGGGCCGCAGATCGTCATCTTCACGCGCGAATTATTCGCACCAGTCATGTTTGCCGGTTCCTGCGCCTCGATCCTGCCGCTGGCGGCTGTCGGCGCCGTCATCCTGTCGTTCCTTCGTTTGCCGTCGAGGACCGCGAGCAAGGTGGACGTTGCCGACGGCGATGCCCGACCCCTTTCCGAAATCGTCACCAAGCCGCGTTTCGTCGCGGCGCTCTTCTGCGCCGTCGGCAGCTACGCGCTGATGAGTTTCGTCATGACCGGCGCGCCGCTCGCCATGGTGGGCTGCGGCCTGTCGGAGGACGATGCGACGCTGGGCATCTCCTGGCATGGCATGGCGATGTTCGGGCCGAGCTTCTTCACCGGCTCGCTGATCCATCGCTTTGGCGCCGAGCGCATTGTCGCCATCGGCCTGCTGTTGCTGATCGGCTGTGCCGTCGTTGCCTTGTCGGGCCTGGCGCTGTGGCAGTTCTGGGCGGCGCTGATCCTGCTCGGCCTCGGCTGGAATTTCAGCTTTATCGGCGCCACCGCCATGGTGGCGGCCAGCTACCACCCTTCCGAAAAGGGCAAGGTGCAGGGCTTCCACGACTTCGTCCTGTTCGGCTCCGTCGCCTGTGCGTCGCTGATGTCGGGCATGGTCTACAACGCCTGGGGCTGGACGATGCTCAACTGGATGATCTTTCCAGTCGCCGCACTTTGCTTCGTGGCACTCGGCGCGCTGAAGATCACAAGCTTGCGGCCGGCTTGACGCGAATTCGAAAGCTATGCGTCCGGCGGCAGAACCTGAAGCACCCGCGCTATGAACATATGGAACTCAGCCATGTAATTGCGCAGGAAATCCTCAGTGGATTCAACCGTCACCTCGCCGTCATCCGTGATCAGTCCCGGCGTGAACTGGATATAGGCTTCGGGCGCATTCATCTGCGGTGAGTTGCAGAAACTCAGCACGCTGCGGAGGCTTTGTTGGGCGACAGCGGTCGCGATCGCGCCCGGCGATGTTCCGATGACGGCCGACGGTTTGCGCGCGAATGAATTCTTGCCGTAGGGGCGGCTGGCCCAGTCGATCGCGTTCTTCAGTCCGCCGGGGATCGAGCGATTATACTCCGGGGTGACGAACAGCACGGCCTGGACGGAGGCGATCGCCTTTTTGAAAGCCTGGGCGGCCGGCGGGAAATTGGCGTCGTAGTCGTAACTGTAGAGAGGCAGATCCTTGAAGCCGATTTCCGTCATTTCGAGCTCGGGAGGGGCAAGTTGAACAAGCGCCTTCGCGAGCTTGCGGTTGATGGATGCCTGGGCAAGGCTGCCGATGAGATAACCGACCTTGTGTATGGCCATGACACGCTCTCCGTGTTTGCCGCCACCCTCGTGGCATTATTCACCCGATAGCGGCCAATCGCCAGCCCGCTGTTGCCGCCAGGCCCAAATCGGCGCGTCCGGAACAAAAATATTGCGCTGGTCCCCCTTCTTATGAAACCGTGTGCCCCGACTGGCCGTTGAAGCCATGCTCATATGCGGCCACCGCATCCGGTTCACAGCAAGGGGTTTCACAATGTTTTCAGTCAAGGTTCTGGCCAGCGCGGCAATCGCGCTCGCCATCACGGCGGCTTCCGCGAGCGCTCAGGTCGTCGTCTCCTCGAAGATTGACACCGAGGGTGGCGTGCTCGGCAACATTATCCAGCTCGTCCTCAACGCCAACAACATCAAGACCACGGACCGCATCCAGCTCGGCGGCACGCCCGTGGTGCGCAAGGCGATCACCGCCGGTGAGATCGACATCTATCCCGAATACACCGGCAACGCCGCCTTCTTCTTCGAGAAGGCCGATGATCCCGTGTGGAAGGATGCCGCCAAGGCCTATGAGACGGCCAAGAAGCTCGACTACGACGCCAACAAGATCGTCTGGCTGTCACCGGCGCCGGCCAACAACACCTGGGCGATCGCCCTGCGCAAGGAAGTGACGGACGAGAACAAGCTCGTCACGCTGTCGGACTTCGGCAAATATGTCGCCGGCGGCGGCAAGGTGGTCCTGGCGGCCTCCGCCGAGTTCGTCAATTCGGCGGCAGCCCTTCCGGCCTTCCAGACTACCTACGGCTTCACGTTGAAGCCGGACCAGCTGATCACTCTCTCGGGCGGCGATACGGCGGCAACCATCGCGGCGGCCGCCAACCAGACCAGCGGCGCCAATGCTGCCATGGTCTACGGCACCGACGGGGGCATCGCGCCATCGGGCCTCGTGGTGCTGACTGACGACAAGGGCGTGCAGCCGGTCTATCAGCCGGCGCCGATCATCCGCGAATCCGTGCTGAAGGAGCACCCGGAGATCGAAACGCTGCTGAAGCCGGTCTTCGCCAAGCTCGATCTCGTCACGCTGCAGGAACTGAACGGCCGCGTGCAGGTCGGCGGCGAGCCGGTCAAGGGCGTCGCCGAGGACTTTTTGAAGAAGAACGGGTTTTTGAAATAGCGACGCGTCGATAGCGACGTCAGGGCGAGGCGCCTTATGACCCCGCGTTTCGATAAGCTCGGCGTGGTCATCGCTGCACTCGCTGCTTACGCCGCGTTTCTCGCGCCATTCGCCACCTTCCGCGCCAACCGCATCGTTCCCGGCCAGGCACGCTCTATCGTCGAGGCGCTGCCGCAGGCTATAGGGCCGTTGCTGCTCGCAATCATTGTCGCGGCGGCAATCATCGCGCTCCTCAAAACGCCGCTCGTCTTGCGCCTTGCGGCGAGCATCGTGACGCTTGTCGCGCTGGCGCTGCTCATCGGCGTCGCCGGCACATTCCTCACTCCAGCCGGCAATACCTTTGCTCGGGTCTCGCCGGCATCCGGCTTCTGGATTCTCATCTTCGCCTTCACGCTTTTGCTCGCCGACGTGCTGACCCGGCTCAACCTGTCGCCCTCGGCGCGCGTCGGCGTGCTTGTCGTTGCGGCGCTGGTCATCGGCTTGCTGCTGATTTCGGGACGCTGGGACAGCCTCTCGATCCTCAAGGAATACTCCAACCGCGCCGACAGCTTTTGGGCCGAAGGCTCCAAGCATGTGACCCTTGCTCTCGGCTCGTTGCTTGCCGCCGTGATCGTCGGCCTGCCGCTCGGCATCCTGTGCCACCGTGTCGAGAGCCTGCAGGCCGGCGTCCTCAACGTCTTGAACATCATCCAGACCATTCCCTCGATCGCGCTGTTCGGGCTGCTGATCGCGCCGCTTGGCTGGGTCGCGGCCCACGTTCCGGGGGCCGCCGCGCTCGGTATCAGGGGCATCGGCACGGCGCCCGCCTTCGTCGCCCTGTTCCTCTATTCGCTGCTGCCGGTGGTGGCCAACACCGTGGTCGGCCTTGCCGGCGTGCCGCGTGCGGCCAATGACGCGGCGCGGGGCATGGGCATGACGGGCCGCCAGCGCCTGTTCGGTGTGGAGTTTCCGCTGGCCTTTCCGGTGATCCTCACCGGCATCCGCATTGTGCTGGTGCAGAATATAGGCCTTGCCACCATCGCCGCGCTGATCGGCGGCGGCGGTTTCGGCGTGTTCGTCTTCCAGGGTGTCGGCCAGACGGCGATGGATTTGGTGCTGCTTGGCGCAGTGCCGACCGTGGCACTCGCCTTTGCCGCCGCCATCATCCTCGACGCCGTGATCGAAATGACCGCCACCAAGCGCAGGGTTGAAACGGCATGATCGAAATCGAAGGCATCACCAAGCGCTATGACGCGACCACTGTCGTCGACGACGTCTCGATGGTCGTCGAGCCGCGTACGGTCTGCGTCATTGTCGGCACCTCGGGGTCCGGCAAGACGACGCTGCTGCGCATGATCAACCGGCTGGTCGAACCAACCGCCGGCGTCATCAAGCTCGATGGTGCCGACAATCGATCGGTGCCGGGGTACGAACTGCGCCGCAGCATCGGCTACGCCATCCAGGGCCACGGCCTGTTTCCGCATCGCACGGTGGCGCAGAACATCGCTACCGTGCCGGTGCTGCTTGGCTGGGACAACGCACGCATCAAGTCCCGCGTCGACGAGCTGATGACGCTCTACCAACTCAACCCCCAGGAATTTGGGCCGCGCTACCCGCATGAACTGTCCGGCGGCCAGCAGCAGCGCGTCGGCGTTGCCCGCGCGCTCGCCGCCGAACCCAACGTGCTGTTGATGGACGAGCCGTTCGGCGCACTCGACCCGATCATCCGTACCAAGGCGCAAGAAGATCTGCTGGCAATCCAGAAGCGCTTCGGCACCACCATCATCCTCGTCACTCATGACATGGAGGAGGCCGTGCACATGGGGGACAAGATCGCGGTGATGGATGCCGGCAAGCTCGTGCAATATGCAAGGCCGGCGGAGATCCTGGCGAACCCGGCCAGCAGCTTTGTCGAAACCCTGGTCGGAGCCAGCGAAAAACCATTCAGGCTGCTGTCGCTGGGGCGGGTACGCGATGCGGTGGAGCAGGGCGGTGCCGAAGGCGAGGCGATCCCCGGTGACGCCAGCCAGCGTGACGCGCTCGCGGAACTTCTCTGGTCCGGCAAGCCGGCGCTGCCGGTGAAGGGTGCCGACGGCAAGCCGATCGGCCGCGTCACCGTCGACGGACTGATCAAGCGCGCGGCGAGGCCGGCATGAAGGCCTGGCTGCCGCTGCTGCTCAGGCTTGCGCTGGTGGTGTTGCTTGTTGCCTTCATCACCAGTCCGGGGTGGTTCGAGCCGTTGCTGAAGCCGCTGACCGAAAACAACGCTCCCGTAATCTACAACCAGGGCAGTCTGCTGACGCTGACGCTGCTGCATCTGCGTACCGTGTTGATCGCGACCGTCGCGGCCACCATCGTCGCGGTGGCGCTCGCCATCCTCGTCACCCGGCCGGCGGGCGTCGAATTTCTGCCGTTGTCGCGCAGCCTGGTCAACATTGGCCAGACCTTTCCGCCGGTGGCGGTGCTGGCGCTCGCCGTGCCGGCTGTCGGCTTCGGCGAGAAGCCGACGCTGATCGCGCTGTTTCTCTATGGACTGCTGCCGATCTTCGAGAACGCACTGACCGGGTTGACAACGCTGCCGGCCAACGTCGTCGAGGCGGCGCGTGGCGCCGGCATGACCGGCTGGCAAAGGCTCACCAAGGTCGAGTTGCCGCTCAGTGCACCGATCATCCTCGGCGGCATAAGACTGTCCGTGGTGATCAGCCTGGCCACGGCCACCATCGGCTCGACTGTGGCCGCAAAGACACTCGGCGAGGTGATCATCGCCGGCCTGCTATCCAACAATCTCGCCTTCATCCTGCAGGGCGGCCTGATCGTGGCGGCCCTTGCCGTGCTGATCTATGACGGACTGTCGGCGGTAGAGCGCTACACGGCGCGCCGGATGGGCCGCGAAGCGGAATGATCCTCGGGGAGACCGGGGGTCTTGCCCCGGATGGTTCCCTAGCGCGATTTCAATCGATCTAAATCGAAGGCCCTTTCGGCTCTGCCGTCGCGGTTTTTGTCTTTTGGGCAAAAGCCGGGCAAAAACCGAACAATATCTTGACGTTCGCGGCCCTGTTTCGCATACACCGATGCGAAGAGGTGGATTCCGCGCGCGGAATCCGGTCTTTGTCTCAACGGCCCAGGGAGGGGTTCTTTTGGGCCAACAATCGAGGAAAATTCGGCAATGACCATTATTTCCGCCGTCATCGCCTGCGGCCTGCTTTCAATCCTATACGCCATCTGGGCGACACGTTCGGTCCTCGCGGCCGATCAGGGCAATGCACGCATGCAGGAAATCTCCGCCGCCATCCGCGAAGGCGCCCAGGCCTATCTGGCGCGCCAATACACCACCATCGCCATCGTCGGCGTGGTCGTGCTCGTGCTCGCCTGGTGGCTGCTGTCGATCACCGCCGCCATCGGCTTCCTGATCGGCGCCGTTCTGTCGGGTGCCGCCGGCTTCATTGGCATGCATGTTTCGGTGCGGGCCAATGTACGCACCGCGCAAGCGGCTTCCAACAGCCTCGCCGCCGGCCTCGACATCGCTTTCAAGTCGGGTGCCATCACCGGCATGCTGGTGGCCGGCCTCGCTCTGCTGGGCGTCTCCATCTATTATCTCGTCCTGACCCATTTCATGGGTCTTCAGCCCAACGATCGTATCGTCATCGACTCGTTGGTCTCGCTCGGCTTCGGCGCCTCGCTGATCTCGATCTTCGCCCGTCTCGGCGGCGGCATCTTCACCAAGGGCGCCGATGTCGGCGGCGACCTGGTCGGCAAGGTCGAAGCCGGTATTCCGGAGGATGATCCGCGCAACCCGGCCACCATCGCCGACAATGTCGGCGATAATGTCGGCGATTGCGCCGGCATGGCCGCCGACCTGTTCGAAACCTATGCGGTGACGGTTGTTGCCACCATGGTTCTGGCCGCCATTTTCTTCGGTGGCACCGCTGTCCTCGGTGCGGCGATGCTGTATCCGCTCGCCATCTGCGGCGCCTGCATCCTGACCTCGATCGTCGGCACCTTCTTCGTCAAGCTCGGCTCCAACGGCTCGATCATGGGCGCGCTCTACAAGGGCCTGATCGTGACCGGCCTGCTGTCGATCGTCGGCCTCGGCGTCGCCACTTCGGCCACGCTCGGCTGGGGCGAGGTCGGCACCGTCGCCGGCATGACGATCACCGGCAAGAACCTGTTCATCTGCGGCCTGATCGGCCTCGTGGTGACCGGGTTGATCGTGGTGATCACCGAGTACTACACCGGCACCAACAAGCGCCCGGTCAACTCCATCGCCCAGGCGTCGGTGACCGGCCACGGCACCAACGTCATCCAGGGCCTCGCGGTCTCGCTGGAATCGACGGCACTGCCGGCAATCGTCATCGTCGGCGGCATCATCGCCACCTACCAGCTCGGCGGCTTGTTCGGCACGGCGATCGCCGTCACCACCATGCTCGGCCTCGCCGGCATGATCGTGGCGCTCGACGCCTTCGGTCCGGTCACCGACAATGCCGGCGGCATTGCCGAAATGGCGGGCCTTCCCAAGGAAGTGCGCCACTCCACCGACGCGCTCGACGCGGTCGGCAACACCACCAAGGCGGTGACCAAGGGCTACGCCATCGGTTCGGCCGGCCTCGGCGCGCTGGTGCTTTTCGCGGCCTACTCGAACGACCTGAAGTTCTTCGCCGCCAATGGCGACAAATATCCCTACTTCCAGGGCATGGGCGAAATCTCCTTCGATCTCTCCAACCCTTACGTCGTCGCCGGCCTGATCTTCGGTGGCCTGATCCCGTATCTGTTCGGCGGCATCGCCATGACGGCGGTCGGCCGCGCGGCGGGCGCCATCGTCGAGGAGGTGCGCAAGCAGTTCCGCGAGGATCCGGGCATCATGGCCGGTACGTCCAAGCCGAACTATGCGCGTGCGGTCGATCTCCTGACCAAGGCGGCGATCCGGGAGATGATCATCCCGTCGCTGCTGCCTGTGCTGGCGCCGCTCGTCGTCTATTTCGGCGTGCTGCTGATCTCGGGCTCGAAGGCGTCCGCCTTCGCCGCGCTCGGCGCCTCGCTGCTCGGCGTCATCGTCAATGGCCTGTTCGTCGCCATCTCGATGACCTCGGGCGGCGGCGCCTGGGACAACGCCAAGAAGTCGTTCGAGGACGGGTTCACCGACAAGGACGGCGTCAAGCACCTCAAGGGCTCCGAGGCACACAAGGCTTCGGTGACCGGCGACACCGTCGGCGATCCCTACAAGGACACCGCCGGCCCGGCGGTCAACCCGGCGATCAAGATCACCAACATCGTGGCGCTCCTGTTGCTGGCCGTGCTCGCGCACGGCTGAGCGGGAGCGGTTGAATAACCCGCGGGGAGCGATCCCCGAGGGTTATTCATGTCAGCTGACTGGTCGCTTGGTCCGGCATCTGGGCGCCGCGTGCGCGACAGCCGCTATTCTCCGGTTTCTTCCCGCTTGCTGCCTCCGCGGTACATAGCCAACAGATCATCCACGGTCGGCTCCCGTTCAGGCATGGGCGGCAGGCCGCGTACCTTTCGAAGCATGGAGACAAAAGCACCGCGTTGGTATTTGCGGCGAAACTCGACGGATCTCGGATGAACGCCGCATGCAGCCCAAACCCTGCGTTTCAGATAACTGGATTTCTTCAGGCGAGACGGCACCGCCGCCGCGGCAAGAACCTTGATACGCAGGTCGTCAGGTATGCGCATGCGGTCGATGAGTTCCTCCTGCTCCATTGCCGTGTCTTCGAGATAACTGCCGCTGCGCTGGCCGGAGAAGATACTCAGCACCGTCAGGTGCGGCATGGTCGCGATCACGGCTCCCTTTCGCCAGGCCCGGAAGAGCCAGTCCTGCGAACTTTCGCATGAGCATTCGCTGGCAGGCCGCCAGGGGCCGAGCCAGTCCAGCGACGCCCGCCTGACCACCTGTGCCGATCCGTATCCGGCCGTGACGACGGGATCGTAAAAACCGTCTTTGCCCATTCCGTAAATCGAGGTCTTGAGAGCATCGTCTCTCGTCCGCACCGGTTCGATGATGGCGCCAC
This sequence comes from Mesorhizobium sp. CO1-1-11, assembly GCF_020164995.1. Lineage (NCBI taxonomy): Bacteria > Pseudomonadati > Pseudomonadota > Alphaproteobacteria > Hyphomicrobiales > Phyllobacteriaceae > Mesorhizobium > Mesorhizobium sp. CO1-1-11. The sequence continues at coordinate 173,542 of NZ_JAIUHE010000002.1, read as the reverse complement.
GAGCGATGACGACATCCGCCCCGGTCGCATCGATCCATCCCGTGGTTGCCGCCAGATGATCCGGAAACCAGAGGTCGTCGTGATTGAGCACGGCGACAAGCCGGCCGCGCGCCCTGGCAAAACCGATATTATTGGGGCCGGATTGCTCGCCGAAATTGACGGGCAGGTCGATATAGAAGATGCGCGGATCGGCGAATTCGGCGATGATCGCCGGTGTCTCAGGGCGACAGTCGTCACCGATCACCAGAATTTCAAAATCCTGCAGCGTCTGGCGCAAGACGCTGAACAGCGTCTGTCGCAAGGCTGCGGGACGATTGTGGGTGGCGATCACCACCGAGACGAGCGGCACGCGCTGCCCTGTTGCATCGAACAAGCGCGATCCTTCCACGCTACACCAGCTTGTAGGGGATTTGTTCGGTGTCCGGTGGCAGGCGCCAATGGTCGGGCGCGTCGTAGGCATAGGCCTTGTCGACGAGATTGAGCAGCAGGGCGATCTCCGGCCCGAGCGCCGTCACGCCGTGCCACACGCCTGGCGGGATTATGACGATCGCCGGCCGCAACGCGCCGAGTATCTTGTGCCACACCGTGCCGAAACTGGGCGAAGCCTTCCGGCCGTCATAGAGCGATATGCGGACGCTGCCGGCACAGCAGAAGAGCCGATCCAGCGTCACCCTGTGCGCATGCCAGCCGGTTACCGCGCCTGGATACATCGTGCGTTGAAACACCTGGCCGACAGGCGATGGATCAAGTCCCCACTCATCCCGAAAGACCTCGGTCAGATAGCCGTTGGATGTAGCGACCGGCCTGATTTCCTTGATTGTGACGCCATCGATCGACGGCGGATCGATGGCAAGCCAGTCTGATGTCACCGTCTGCCGGTCGGGTGTCCCGGTCGCCATCCAGCCAACCGGCATCGCATGGTCGTCACTGCTCATGTCCAAATCCCCCAGCCTGACGGTTTGATATGGGTTTGCCCCATCACTGGCAAGCCGGGCCCCGTTAACAAAAACCCGTGGGATCGCTCCCACGGGTTTTTGGTCGCCTGAGACATTTCTGTTCCCCAAAGTCAGGGAAGCAGGATTCTAGGGATCAGGGGGTGCCGCCGCCGGGAATGCCGGGCGCCAGCTTGCTGGCGCCGTTGATGATCTGGCTGAGGAAGTTCTGGTCCTTGCCGCCGGTTGGCGTGGTGCGCGAAATGAAGTCGAAGATCTTGCCGTCCTTCAAGCCGTAATTGGCGATCTGGGTGACGCGGCTGTCCGGGCCGAAATAGACCGCCAGCACTTTCTGGTCGACCAGCCTCGGCTTGTCGAACGCGACGTAGCGCTTACGCGTCTGCGAAATATAGTAAAACGCCTCATTGTCGAAAGTCGCCGTGGTCGACGGCGTGCCGAGTGCAAGGAGCACCTGCTCGCGGCTGGAACCGACCGGCACGGAATCGATCGCCTGCTGATCGAGGACATAGCCTTGCGTGAACGTCTCGCTCGGACTGAGGTCGCCGATCATCTTGTTGGTGTGGCATGCCGACAGCGCCGCTACGATAGCCAGCAGCGAGATCGCGCCGGCAGCCCTGGAATTGAAACCCGACTTGAAATTCAGCGCGCGCAACAACAATTCTCCATTATATCGCCGCAACTTGCGCTGGGCCGCAAAACCGGTAAACCAGCTTGCTTGCCGATGCAACAAGGCCAATTCAACAAACGGTCCCCGGAGACCATCCCCATGTTCCAGCGCCTTTTTGGCCGCGAACGCCACGCCAACCGCGCCATCACCGACGCGCTTTACGCACAAATCGTGGCGGCGGCGCGGCAGACCGTTTTTTATTCCCACTGGAATGTGCCGGACACGCCGCTTGGCCGTTTCGAGATGCTTTCGTTGCACATGTTCCTCATCCAGCACCGCTTGCGCGGCGAGGACGGTGTGGCGCAGGAGATCGCGCAGGTGCTGATCGACGAATTCTTCCTCGACGTCGATCATTCGCTGCGGGAACTGGGCATTGGTGACGTGGGTGTGCCAAAACGCATGAAGAAGCTGGCGAAGATGTTCTATGGCCGCACCGCCGCCTATGATGATGCGCTTGAACGAAACGACCATGACGGTCTGACCGCGGCACTTGCCCGCAATGTCCGTCCCGACGCCGGCGGCTGGCCGGAAGCGTCACGTTTGGCCGGGTATGTCGCCGACGCCGGCCGGCAACTGAGTGCGCAGCCGACCGAATCGATCGTTGCCGGCACTGTGGCGTTTCCCGTAGCCAACGGAGGCTGATCGATGAAACACGTGGATATGCAAAGTCCGGTATCCTTTTTCGCCAATGTCGCGCGTCTGCCGCACAAAGGGCTGCCGGTTGTGATCGAGGCCGATGCCGCGCAGCGCGCGGCACTTGCCGAGACCCATGGGCTGCTGTCGGTCGAAGCCTATCGCGCCGAACTGCTGGTTACGTCATGGAAGCGCAACGGCGTTAAGGTCAGCGGCCGTGTCGAGGCGGACATTACCCAGGCCTGCATCGTCACGCTCGACCCCATCGAAGCGCATGTTGAAGAGCCGTTCGAGGCGCTGCTCTTGCCCGAGGACTCCAAACTCGGACGGCAGGGATTCGAAGGTGGCGGCGAAATCCTGCTCGATGCCGACGGCCCCGACAGTCCCGAGACATTTTCGGGCGACACCATCGATGTCGGGGCACTTGCCGAACAGTTCTTCGGCTTGGCCATCGATCCGTATCCGCGCAAGCCCGGCGCCTCGATTGGCACCGATGACGACACCGGACCGGCCGAGAATGAATTTCAGCAAAAACTGCGATCCTTGCTGCGAAAATCCTGAAAACCTCGCTCGCGACGGAAAAGTCGGTTGTGCGACAGCCTAAAACCGCTATTTTCGCCGAACCTTTGCGATCACTAAAACGACTTGCCGCCTAACCGTGAGATGAATACCGCGTGATCAGGATTTCCATCGATGCCATGGGCGGCGATCACGGACCAGCCGTGGTCATTCCGGCGCTCATGACGGTCGCGACCCGCCGTCCCGACATCCGCTTCGTCATCTACGGACGTGAGGAACTGGTGCGCCCGGAACTCGCCAAATTCCCCAAATTGGCCGAGGTCAGCGAGTTCTTCCACTGCGAGATCGCGGTCAGGATGGATGACAAGCCGAGCCAGGCGCTGCGCCATGGCCGCTGGAAATCGTCGATGTGGAAGGCGGTCGAGGCGGTAAAGTCGGGCGCTGCGGATGCATGCATCTCCGCCGGCAATACCGGTGCGCTGATGGCGATGTCCAAATTCTGCCTGCGCACCATGGCGACCATCGACCGCCCGGCGATCGCGGCATTATGGCCGACATTGCGCGGCGAAAGCGTGGTTCTGGACGTCGGCGCCACCATCGGCGCCGACGCGCACCAGCTCATTGATTTTGCCATTCTCGGCACCGGCATGGCGCGTTCTGTGTTCGGCATCGCCCGACCCACGGTTGGCCTGCTCAATGTCGGTGTGGAGGAGATCAAGGGCCAGGAAGAGGTCAAAGAGGCGGGACGCATGTTGCGCGAAGCCAATATGGCCTCGATGAATTACCATGGCTTTGTCGAAGGCGACGATATCGGCAAGGGTACGGTCGACGTCGTCGTGACGGAAGGCTTTGCCGGCAATATTGCTCTCAAGACGGCGGAAGGCACCGCGCGCCAGATAGCTGGCTATCTACGCGCCGCGATGAGCCGCACCCTGATGGCCAAGATCGGCTATGTCTTTGCCAAGGGCGCCTTCGACCGCCTGCGCGAAAAGATGGATGTCGGCCGCTCCAATGGCGGCGTCTTCCTGGGGCTGAACGGCATCGTCGTCAAAAGCCATGGCGGTGCCGACTCGGACGGTTTCGCTGCGGCGATCGAACTCGGCTATGACATGGTGCGCAACAATCTGCTTGATCGCATCGAGGCCGACCTCGACCTGTTTCATGCGCGCAACCCGCATGCCCTGACATCAAGGAAATCCGACGTCGTTACCGACGCAAGGGAATAGGAAAGAATTTTGATCAGATCAGTTGTGCGCGGCACGGGCGCCGCGCTGCCCCGCCGCATCATGAAGAATGCCGATTTTGAAGGTATGGTCGAGACCTCCGACGAGTGGATCGCTCAGCGCACCGGCATCCGCCAGCGCCATATCGCGGCTGATGACGAGACGACGGCTTCGCTGGGCGAGGCCGCGGCGCGTGCCGCCCTTGCCGATGCGGGATTGACCCCGGGCGATATCGATCTGGTCGTACTGGCGACCTCGACCCCCAACAACACGTTCCCGGCTACCGCGGTCGAGATCCAGAACCGGCTCGGCATGCAGCACGGTTTTGCCTTCGACATGCAGGCGGTATGCTCGGGTTTCGTCTATGCGGTGACGACAGCCGATCTCTACATCCGCGGTGGCCTTGCGAAGCGCGTGCTGGTGATAGGCTCGGAGACCTTCTCACGCATCCTCGACTGGAGCGATCGCTCGACCTGCGTGCTGTTCGGCGATGGCGCCGGTGCGGTCGTTCTGGAAGCCGGTGAGGGGGCCGGCACGATCGCCGATCGCGGCGTCCTGGCGGCCAGCCTGCGTTCCGACGGCTCGCACAAGGAAAAGCTTTTCGTCGACGGCGGACCGTCGACGACGGGCACGGTCGGTCATCTGCGCATGGAGGGACGCGAGGTCTTCAAGCACGCGGTCGGCATGATCACCGATGTCATCGAGGCGACCTTCTCGGCCGCCGGTATTACCGCCGACGATCTCGACTGGTTCGTGCCTCACCAGGCCAATAAACGGATTATTGACGCTTCAGCCAAAAAGCTCGGGATAGCTGAGCAAAAGGTGGTGGTGACCGTCGATTTGCACGGTAACACGTCGGCTGCTTCCGTACCGCTGGCGCTGTCGGTGGCCGTCGCCGACGGCCGCATCAAGAAGGGAGATCTGGTGCTCCTGGAGGCGATGGGCGGCGGCTTCACCTGGGGCGCCGTTCTGGTTCGCTGGTAAGTGCAGAACGGTCCGGTTTCGGTCCTTGACCTTGCCGGATCAATTACTTAGGCTCTGCCGTTGTTGTGCCGATTTTATGTTTGAGCTGATGGGACGGTCGCATGGGGGGAAAGACACTTACGCGCGCCGACCTTGCCGAGGCCGTCTACCGAAAGGTCGGTCTGTCGCGCACTGAATCCGCCGAACTCGTCGAGGCGGTGCTGGACGAGATCTGCGAAGCGATCGTGCGCGGCGAGACGGTGAAGCTGTCGTCTTTCGCGACATTTCATGTCCGCTCCAAGAATGAGCGGATCGGGCGCAATCCCAAGACCGGGGAGGAAGTACCGATCCTGCCGCGCCGGGTGATGACCTTCAAATCGTCCAACGTCCTGAAGAACCGCATCCTGCGTTCCCACCAGAACAGCAAGGCCAAGGGCGGCAAATAGCCTCCATTGCACGGTTGAAAACCGGCTCCGCGACAACGGCGGACTTGAATATTGCTTCACAAACCGCTGAAATAAGGCCCGATTCGGCAGCATGGCCGGATGGATGTCTGGCTTATGATCGATTCCGCACCTGCGGAACAAGCTCTTCTCATTGTTGAGCGGGATCTCGTCGGAGCACCGTTCCGGGCTACACGCCAGCGTGAGGATTTCGCCCATGGACAAGAGCCCTGACGCCTTCCGCACCATCAGCGAGGTCGCTGAAGATCTCGACCTGCCACAGCATGTGCTGCGTTTCTGGGAGACGCGCTTCAACCAGATCAAGCCGATGAAGCGTGGCGGCGGCCGCCGCTACTACCGGCCGCAGGATGTCGAACTGATCAAGGGCATCCGCCATATGCTCTATGACCAGGGCTACACCATCAAGGGCGTGCAAAAGCTGCTGCGGGAAAACGGCAATCATTTCCTGGTCGCCATCGGCAATGGCGACATGGCCGCCGTCGAGGCGATCTCGCAGCGCAAGCAGGCCGATCAGGTGCCGCTGACGCCGGCAGCCCAACCGCGCGGCGGAGATGACGAACTGGTTGGCCAGCCAAGGGTCAAGCCCAGCCGCCGCTTTTTCGGCCTGGGCAAGGGCGACGAGGAAGGTCCGGTTGCGCCGGACGCGTCGAAGCTCTCGCGTGACAACCGCGCGCTGCTGCAGGAAGCGCTGTTTGACCTCCTGGAATGCAAGCGCCTGCTCGACCAGGTGCGCTGACCGCCGCGAAGCGCTTTAAAGCCTCGAAACTGGAACTCGCTTTGGGGTGAGGCGTTAGGTTTCCTTCTGCAAGACAAGGAAACGCATGATGGCATCATTTTCGACCCTTTCGGACATCGACCTCGAAAAGCAGGTCGCGGCTCTCTCGAGGGAACTCGCCGCGTTGCGCAAGGCAGTGTCGAAGCGGGGTGGCGCTTACTATGAAGACGGCCGTGATGCTGCTCTTGATACGTATTCGGATCTTGCGGAGCGTCTGCGCGATGCCATGCCGGCAATCCGCAAACAGGGCAGGGTGATCGAGAAATCGGCACGCGAACATCCGGCGGCGGCCGCAGCGGTCGGTCTTGTCGTACTCGGTCTGGTCGCCAGCCTGCTGTTCAGCCGGCGCTGACTGCTACCCAAGAATTTCCAGAGAGAGAAAATGGCGGCTCGCCCTCCGGCGCGGCCGCTATTCCCATTGACGTCAGCGGTTTGCGATACCGCTCCGGAATCTGGCCGAAGCGCGTCGGCGTAGAGGCGCACGGCACCGCTGTGCTGCCGGTGCAGAAAGGCGGATCGATCGATCCCCCACAGCCGCTCGATTCCGCGGCGATGGCCGGGTTTGTCCAGTAGTCCCGGCCTGGCATTGTGACCAGGAGAAAACCAGCCTTGGACAAGAAGCCAGGGCTGGTCTTCTCGTTGCGGTGCTTAGGCCTTGTTGCCCATCTTCTTCATGTGATGATGGTGGTGACGATGGTGATGATGCTTTGCCATTGAGGCCGCGTCCGCGCTTGTCGCGCCGACCACCGGCACCGCGAAAGCGATTGCAGCTGCAAGCCCGAGGGCCGAGAGGAGGGATTTCTTCATTGGATCGTTTCCTTTTTTGCAAGCAGGTACGATCGGGCCGATATCCCGACCGCCGCGAACGGAATTACGCTCCCGAATTTTTTCGTCAGTATTTCCCGATTGTAGAATCTTGTTTCTGAACTGTTTCCCAGGAACCGGCTTCCTGCCCCATGATCGCCAGGGCCGAAGCCGGCTGCTTTGGCTTACATGGGCGGGATCACACCATTGTTTCCGACCACGACGCGGCTGGAACTCAGCGTGCCGTCCGCCTCGCGCTGAGCGGTAACGAAGACCGTCGCACTTGGTTTGAGATCGGTCGGGCGGCCGGCGCGAAAGTCACGACAGGCGTTCCGTCGGGGATCGAGATATTCTTCGTCTGCCCATTGTCATAGGTCAGCGTCACGGCACGCCCGTTTATGTCGGTGACGTCCGCGACGGTGCCGTTGGTCATGCGGCTGTTCGGCTCCAGGTCCCAAGGGCGATCACCCTCTCCAGCGCCTTTCAAGGCCGCTGGAAAGACCACCACTTCCAGCGCGCCGCTGCCGCCGTCAGCCTTGGAGACGGAGGCGATGCCGACGAAATCGCCCTGCTTAATGTCTTTTACCGATGCGTTGGCGACGCCTGAAAGCTTCCAGCCGTCTTTCAGCTTGATCGCGGCCGTGTCGCCTTGACGGGTTTTCACGGTCAGCAGCGACGGCTCGAAACTGACCACCGTGCCGCGCACGCGCAATGTGTCCGCCGCCTGCGCGCTGGCCATGACGATGCCGGAAAGCATGGAAATCGTGCCGAGCACGAGGAGAGGTGTCTTGAGGCTCATTGGAGTATCCTTTGGGAAAGGCTGGCTGGAAGGAATGGTTCACGCCAGCGACGTCGAGATAACGAACGGGTGGGGCGAAACTGCCGGGCAAAACCCGCTCGCGCGTTCAAAACAACTTGATCGGGACAGGGCGTGGCAGCCCCATGGGCATCCGGGTCACGATGCCGTGACGGCCAGATTGGCGCTTGGCAAATCGCTGGCGAGAGGGCATCTTCCTGCTCGTCTCAGGCAACATCCCATTTTGATCAAACGCTTTCAGCCAACGGAGTTGCCAATGCCCAACAATGCAAAAAGCCACGCCCCCTCCGAACCATTAGCCAACGAGATCGGACCGGACTACAACGCCCTCAGGGCAATGCGGGAAACGCGCGGGTACAGCCTCGAAGCGCTTTCGCTGACCTGCGGCCTCTCGGTCGAAGAGATCGAGGATATCGAGAGCGGCCGGGCGGCCGACCCGGCGAAGCTGCGTCGTATTGCGTCCGCGCTTCGTCTGCCGCAGGATGCTCCTATTGCTTCCGCCGTACCGACGCTGGCCGCACAAGGCCGGCCTCAGGCATAGAATCGGCGCCAGGGCATGCGCGAGAAACCCGCCAAGGTCGCTTGGCGGGTTTCTTGTGGATGCCATGGCGTTCGCCTGCAGGCCGGGCTTGCCGATTTGCAGAACTTGCCGGTTTGCAGATCGCACGTGTCCATACGCGGCATCCATCCGCGCCAAACGCATCCGCCGTGCAGCGGGTCTGAACCGTGAGTTTTTCGACATGAGCCTGGATTCCGTCGGTGCCTTCTTCGCGGCTCGCGCGCCTGATATCGAGGTCGTCGTCACGCAATCAAGTTCGGCGACAGTGGCGCTGGCGGCGGAGGCGCATGGTGTGTTGCCGGCGCAGATCGCCAAGACGATCTGTCTTCGCGTCGGCGAGCGCACCATGCTGGTCGTGACCAGCGGCATCGCCAGGCTCGACAACCGCAAGTTCAAGGACCAGTTCGGCGGCAAGCCGCGCATGCTGGACGCGCAAGAGGTTGTCGCTGCCACGAGCCATCCGGTCGGCGGCGTCTGCCCGTTCGGCCTGCCGTCGCCGCTGCCGGTTTATTGCGACGTCTCGCTGCGCCAATTCGACGAAGTCGTCCCCGCCGCCGGCGCCACCAATGCCGCTGTCCGGATTGTACCACAGCGCATGGCCGATCTTACCGGTGCCGAGTGGGTCGATGTGTGCCAAGCGTAGCGCCGGATCCAATCCAGAGCCGGCGGGTAAAGGAACACGCGATTCGAAAATTGGGTGATGCGGCAGGGCGGACTTTTGGGGACAAGTCCTGCTTCGAAATGGTCGGAGTGGCCGGATTCGAACCGACGACCCCTTGACCCCCAGTCAAGTGCGCTACCGGGCTGCGCTACACTCCGGACCGGTCGCGATGTATCGTGATAACCCGGCTCGGGTCAACCGAAATTCGGCGTTAATCGTACCGGTGCCGATGTGATGGCTGGTGGACCCGGCAATACCGGCCGCAATAGCCGCTGATGGCGGTATTCGAGCGCTATGGCGCCCCAGATCAAGCCGAGCAGCAGATACATATGGCGCCAGTGGTCGATGTCGATGAAGGTGCCGAGCCCGACATTGCCGATGAAGGCGACGTAGGCGCATAGGAGGTAAGGCTGCCACGGCCGGTCGCGCAGCAGGATGCGGAATCCGGCTGAGATCGTCCAGATGACCAGCGTCAGGAACGAGACGAAGCCGAGCCAGCCATAGTCCATCAGCATCTTCAGCCAGATGTCGTGTGTGTCCTCGCCGAAGATCGTGCCGAAGACCAGCGGCCCGATGCCGAACGGGTGCTCCATCGCCATCTGGAAACCGAGCGTGTAGCGGGCAAAGCGGCCCAGGCGTGCGGTGTCGTAGCTCTGTTCCAGATGCGCGCGGCTGGAGAACATCTCCGACACACCGGGCAACTGCAAGATGACGATGATGGCGATGGCCAGCAGCGACAGCGCGGCGATCGTCATGATCACCACGCGGAGCCGGAACATGCCGCTGGCGCTCTGCAGGAACAGGCAGCCGGTGAGCAGGATGGCCGAGACCGCGAACATGCCCCAGGCACCACGCGAGAAGGAGAAGAAGATGCCGGCGCTGATGATCAGCAGCGGCACAGCCAGCAGCGGCATGCGCGTGACTGGGCCCGTCAGCAGCAAATAGAGCAGATAGATGCCGGGCAGCACCAGGAACGGCCCGAACACATTCGGGTCCTGGAAGGCGCCGGCGGCGCGATCGTATTTGGTGAAAATTTCGGCACCGGGGAAGGCGTGGAAATAGCCCGCTATGCCAAGCAGCGACGTCGCCACCGCCGAAACGACATAGGCATTGAAGATCAGCCGGTAGAGGTTCGGCTGCGTGGCCGTAACCGATGCGAAAAACACCGCGCTGAAAGCGAGAAACAGCGACACGGCAAGATAAAGCGGGGTGTTGGCGAGATCCGCCATCTGCGTCATGGAAATCATGCCGCCGATGTTCATCGTCACCAGCAGCACCAGAAGCGGCATGGCCGCGCGCGATATCCTCAGGCCGAACAGCGCCCAGATGGCGATCAGCGCGGCCATGTAGATTTCGTAAGGCGCCGGCTCGCTGATGACGAAGCCCGACAGAAGAATGCCGAGCACGACCGCGCTCGAGGAGATCAGCGTGATCAGCTTGGCGTTGACCGCCGCACGCAGCAGATCATGGCTGATCGCGCTCAATAGGCGTTTTCCGTGTTCAAGAGCCGGACCGGCGTCAGGAACAGGATCCGCAGGTCGAAAAGCAGCGACCAGTTCTCGATGTAGTAAAGGTCGTATTCCGTCCGCATGCGGATCTTTTCATTGGTGTCCATCTCGCCGCGCCAGCCATTGATCTGCGCCCAGCCGGTGACCCCGGGCTTGACCTTGTGGCGCGCGAAATAGCCGTCGACCACCTCGTTGTAGAGCAGGTTGTGCGACTGCGCGGCAATGGCGTGCGGGCGCGGACCGATGAGCGACAGTGAGCCCAGCAGCGAGTTGAAGAACTGCGGCAGTTCGTCGATAGAGGTCTTGCGGATGAAGCGCCCGACGCGGGTGACGCGCGGATCGTTCTTGGTCACCGTCTGCTTTGCGGTCGGATCCGACCGGTCGGTGTACATGGAGCGGAACTTGTAAACCTCGATGATCTCGTTGTTGAAGCCATGCCGCTTCTGCTTGAACAGCACCGGTCCCTTGCTGTCGAGCTTGATGGCGATCGCGGCGGCCAGCATCACAGGCGAGAACACGACGATGCCTATGAGGCTGAAGATGATGTCGAAGGCGCGCTTGGCGACCGAATCCCAATCGTTGATCGGCTTGTCGAAGATGTCGAGCATCGGTACTGAACCGATGTAGGAATAGGCGCGCGGACGGAATTGCAGCGCGTTGGAATGCGCCGACAGCCGGATGTCGACCGGCAGCACCCACAGTTTCTTCAGCAATTGCAGCACGCGCGATTCGGCGGTCAGCGGCAACGACACGATCAGCATGTCGATGCGGGCAATGCGGGCGAATTCGATCAGTTCCGAAATCGTGCCGAGCTTGGGATAACCGGCGACGAGGGACGGCGAACGCTTGTCGTTGCGATCGTCGAAGATGCCGCAGATGCGGATGTCGTTGTAAGGCTGCTTTTCCACCGAGCGGATGAGCACTTCCGCCGCCTTGCCGCCGCCGACGATGACGGCGCGCCGTTCCATGCTGCCATCGCGCGCCCAGCGCCGGATCAGCCTCGACATCACCAGCCTGAGACCGTAGAGGCAGATGAAGGCGACGACGAACCAGGTGCCGAACAGCAGGCGCGAATAGTCTTGCGACATCTTCATGGCGAATGCCGTCAGCGCCATCAGCGCGAAGGTGCCGGCCCAGACCAGCAGGATGCGCCCAAAATTGGCGAGCGGCCGCATCAGGGACACCACCTGGTAGCAATCGGTGACATCGAGCAGCACCACGGCGAGGAACGATGCGGCGGCGATCGTCAGCGGATATTGCCAGGCGAGATAATTGAAGAATCCGACATAGTAGAAATAGACGCCGAGCCCCGAGACGAACAGCACCGCGAATTCGACCATGCGCAGCACGCCGCTGACCATGATCGGCGACATCGTATCGCGCCGGTATTGCGACGCGACCTGCCGGGCAACGTCGTTCATGCCGCCGGGCTTGTCGCCATCGGCAGGCCCGTCGAAATGACGCACCGCTTCTGATGAAAAGCGGTGCGCGGGGTCGATCTCGTTCATGGAACAGTCCGCAAGCTTCCCAGGGTGATTAGCAAAAGAGAGCTAAGAAACCCTTGAAACAACCTGTGGCTTTGGAAGGGCCTGAGCTAACTTGCGAGCGCGGCGAAGTAGGCCTTCTCGATTTCGGCGGCCATGACGTCGGCGCCGAAGCGCGCCCTGAGCGTGGATTCGTCAGGCATCAATCGGCGATAGGTGGCAAGGTCGCCCAGCGCCTGGCTCATTTTGTCGGCGAGCTCGGCCGGATCCGGGCGAATCAGGGCGGGGGAGCTTGAACCGAAAATCTCCGGTATGCCGCCGACCGAGGTCGCGATAACAGGTCTTGCCGCGGCAAGTGCCTCCAGCACGGTATAGGGCATGGCTTCCGCGCGCGAAGGAACGACGACGAGCGCCCCCAGCACAAAGGCCTCCCGGGCCGGCATTGGCGGCAGGAAACGGACATTGTCTTCAAGCCCGAGGCGTTTCACCTGCGCGTGGTAGCGGGGCAGGTCGTCGCCGTCGCCGACCATCACCGCACTCGGTGCGCGGCCGAGCCGGGGAGCGGCGGCGGCCAGGGCATCGATGAAGATATCCGGGCCCTTGAGGTCCCGCATCATGCCAATATAGAGCAAATCAGCCGCATCGGCTCTGGCGGCTACCGGCTCGAATTCGGTGGTGCGAATTCCATTGTAGACCAGCGTGTTCGGGATCGGCGGTTCGCCCACCTTCCTGCGGTAGGTCCGCCGCTCGTAGTCGGAGACGAACAGCAGGCAATCGGTGAAGCGCGCCATGAGATACTCGAGCGCGAAGAACAGCTTTCCGGTGGCTGTGTTCTCGTCATAGTGGAGAGAGCCGCCATGCGGCGAATAGAGGCGGGCTACGCGAGACCTTGATACCCGCAACAATGAGCCGAACAGACGGGCATAGGCGCCACCCTTGGCGCCATGTCCGTGCAGCACGTCCGGCCGCAATTCCTTGATGATCCTGTAGGTGCGCCGGGCCGAGGCGAGGTCGCCCGGGCCGACGTGACGCTGCATTGGCGTACGATGAACGCCGAGCGCCAGCATGTCCTTCATCTGCCCGAAAAGACGCTCCTCGAATTCACCGCCGGTAGTCGAATCGCAGACGATGCCGACCATGTGGCCGGCGGCGACCTGCGCTTCCGCCAGGTCGCGCACGTGCCGGAAAATTCCTCCCACGGGTGAGCGAAAGCAGTGGACGATCCTGAGCTTGTCCGCCACGAGGTGTCTGTCAGAACAGACGTTCACGGACGTAGACGGTATCTCCCGGCAGCAGGGGATCGGAGGTGACCACACGGCCGGTTATCACCTTGCCGTTGATATCGCGGGTGATGTCGACGCTCTCCTGGTTGGCGCGTGGCGTGAAGCCCCCGGCAATGGCGATGGCCTTCTGCACCGTCAGGCCGGGCACGTAGGAATACTGGCCGGCGGCGCCCACTTCGCCCATGACGAAGATCGGCCGGTAACGATCGATCTCGACCGAGACGTCGGGGTCGCGCAGATAGCCCTGCCGCAATTTGTCGGCGATCTCCTTTTCCATCTGCTGCGCGGTATGGCCCCGTGCCGGTATGGCGCCGACGAGCGGGAAGGAGATATAACCGGACTGGTCGACGCTGTAGCTGTTGGTCAGGCCCTCCTGTTCGAACACAGTGACGCGGACCCGGTCGCCTGCGCCGAGGCGATAGGGCTGTTCGAGGACCTCGTGGAAGGCGGCCGGCGTCGGCCGGTAGCTGGAACAGCCGGCGAGCATCGAAACGGCAAGCAGTGCGCGAAACAGGGAAGCAGTGCTTTTCATGACCGGACAGGTACCTTCGACTGGCCGCTGCGATGTCGCAGCAAACATCTGGGATCGGGTCCGTTATCATCCTGTTAGGGTTAATGGCCGGTAAAGGAGCGCGCCAATAGCGTTTTAGCAGGCAAGGTTTTGCTATTTTATCGATTTTTTTGTCGGCCCCGGCAAAATCCTAACGGAAGCTTACCGTGATCTTAACGGCTGGGTTACCATAGTTGTTTACGGTGCATGCTGATCCAGTTTCGGAGTAGGGATGCATGTCCGTTCAATCCGCGGCCGCAGACGTCGACGTTGATCTTAGGCAGCTCTTCGCCAGCCTGGGACGCAACTGGCTGCGGATTCTGGTCTTCGTTCTGGTGGTGACGGGGCTTGCATTCGTGGCTGCGTCGTTCGCGACCCGCCATTACAAGGCCCAGACGCAGGTGGAGATCGCCCCGCGAGAATCGGTCTACACGCGGCCCGCCAGCAGCAATCCAGACAGCGACAAGCCGATCCTCGACGAGCAGGGCGTTGCTACCCAGGTCCAGATAATTTCGTCCAACGAGATCCTCAAGCAGGTCGCGCAGAAGCTCGGCCTGTCGCGACTGCCCGAGTTTGACGAGACGATCAACATGTCGTCGCTGAGTCGCGTGCTGATCCTGCTTGGCCTTAAGAACGACCCGATGGATGTTCCGGCCGATGAACGTGTCCTGAAGAAGATGCGCGAGAAGCTCAACGTCTACGGCGTTGAAAAGACACGCATCATTGCCATCGAGTTCTCCTCGGAAGATCCGAAGCTCGCGGCCGCCATCCCCGATGCCATTGCCGCCGCGTACATTGCGGGGCAGGGCGCGGCTAAGAGCGAATCGAACACCGCCGCCGCCGACTTCCTGGCGCCCGAGATCGCCGACCTGTCCAAGCAGGTCAGGGATGCCGAAGCCAAGGTCGCGGCTTACCGCTCCCAGTCCGACCTCCTGATGGGCGGCAACAATTCCACCCTGGCCACCCAGCAATTGGCCGAACTGTCGACCGAGTTGTCGCGGGTGCGGGCCAACCGGGCCGCGGCCGAAGGCACGGCCGAGAGCGTGCGCAAGGCGCTGCAGAACGGCGGATCGCTGGATTCGCTGCCGGAAGTGCTGTCTTCCGATCTGATCCAGCGCTTGCGGGAGCGCCAGGTCGAGCTGCGCGCCAACATCGCCGATCTGTCGACGACGCTGCTCGACAATCATCCGCGTGTTCGCGCGGCCAAATCGCAACTGGCCGATCTCGACGCGCAGATCCGCAGCGAAGCCCAGAAGATCATGAAGGGCTTGGCGATGCAGGCCGATGCCGCCAAGGCGCGCGAAAGCCAGCTCGTCGCCGACGTCAACACGCTCAAGGCTGCTTCGGCGCAGGCCGGTGAGCAGCAGGTCGGTCTCGACGCGCTGCAGCGCGATGCCGCCGCCAAGCGCCAGCAGCTCGAACTCTACCTGACCAATTATCGCGAGGCGGCGTCGCGTCAGGATCGCAACTATATCCCGGTCGACGCCCGCATCGCCTCACCGGCTTCGGTCCCCGCAGAGCCATACTTCCCCAAGGTCGGGCCGATCGTCGGTGCTGCCGCCGCGGCTTCCCTTCTGCTGGCGGCCGTGTTCACGCTGCTGCGGGAGCTTTTCTCGGGCCGTGCCATGCGCCCAGCCAGGGGCGCGCGATTTGAGCCGATCGACGAGGTGACGATGCCGCCGGCCGCCTATCAGGAGCCGTCCACCCGCCTCGAACCGGCTGTCGCCACTGAGCGCGCCACTCGCACCGCCGACGTATCATGGCCCGAAACGGTCACGGAAACTCCGGCGCAGCCGCGGTCTGCCGCCGAGTTCGAGCCCGTCGCCAAAGCGGAGCCTATCGCCGAGCCTGAACCGTTGGCCAAATCCGAATCCTTGACCAAATCTGGACCCGTGGCAGAGCCTGAGCCCATGGCTGAGCCGGAACCCGTGGAGGTTCGGCGGCCGCGCTCCGTGCTCGGCGAGATCGACGTCGAGAAGGCAGCCGAGAAGCTGATCGCCAGCGGGGCCGCGCGCGCCATATTCGTTTCCCCCGAGGGCGATGAAGCGGCGGCGTCGGCGATCCTGGTGGCGCGCGAGGTTTCCGACGCCGGACTGCGCGTCCTGCTGCTCGACCTCACTGCCTCAGGGGCTGCCTCGCGCCCGATGCTGGACAGCGGGCTTTTCCCGGGCATCACCAATCTGCTGGCGTCGCAGGCGCAGTTCAGCGACGTGATCCATGGCGACCTCTATTCCGACTGCCATGTCATCCCCGTCGGCACGGCCGATCCCGTCCGTGCCATGCGTGCCGCCGATCGGCTGCCGATCATCATGCAGTCGTTGACAACAGCCTACGATCTGGTGGTGGTCGAGTGCGGGCCGGCCGATGCACAAGGCATCAGCCGTTTGGGCGGCGAGGCCACCGAGGTGTTCTTGTCCATGCTGGAGGCCGACGACGAGGTGACGCAGGCCGCGGTCAAGCTGATCGAGAGCGGCTATCCCGACCTGACGCTGGTGACGCCGCTCGGCCACGAGCCGCCAGGCAATCCGGTGCCGGGGCGGCGTTCGGCTGCTTGAGATAACAGCTGTTCAGAGGCCCATCAGGTCTATTCGAGTTCCTGCGTCGTCACATCGAATATCCTGTTGGCGTATTGGGGCTAGTTTTCGTCTTCCGTGGGCACGGGCGCTGTCTGTCCAACGGCCTTGCGGCGCAGCAGCTTGGTGAGCTTCCAGATTGTCGGGCTGTTCTTGACAAAGGCCTTCAGCCGCGCGCCCTGCCGAAGCGCCTGTCCCAGCGCACGGCCCTTGAGCGTCAGCGGGACGAGGACCTCGAAATGCCGGGTTTCGATATCGCACCATAGCCGCTTGTAAGGTTCGTCTCCGACGGAGAAATCATAAACCGCGAACCCGCTCCGGCAGGCATCCTGGATGTTGTCGAAGAACAGGAAGTCCCCCGGGCTGGTGTGGGCAAGATCATCCTCGGCGATCGCTCCGAACTCGCAGATCAGCCGGCTGCCCGAGCGGCTCGCTCCGGTGACGGCGCGCAGCTTGCCGGCTACTTCCAGCCCGTGCAGCACGAAGCAAGGCTTGTCCTCGCCAAGTGCTTGCTTGAACAGCCCCCGGAAGAAGGCGCGTGTCTGGTCGTCACCGAAGACGTTGGCGATGCCCATCTTGCGGAAGCGCTGTTCCTTCATATCGAAGAACGCGTCGAGCAGCCTCTCCACGTCGTCGGCACTGCTCGCCTCGATGCGCCGGTAGCTACCGACAGCCTCGAACTTGCGTGTCTGCGAACGATGCTTCTTGCGTTTGCGCTTGCCGCTGGCACGCAGCAGCAGCGCATCGAATCCGCCGCTGAGATCGACGGCCAGTGAAAGATTGGGGCTGGCGAAGTGATCGAGCGATGCCAGCGGATTGGCGGTGCCGTCGAGATCGGGCAGCAATCTTTCCAGCGCGATGAGATCGATATCGGGCCGGAATCTGGCGATCGCCGCGAGCATCGACTGGATGGCTGTGAGGTCGCCGCTGGCCAGCCATTGCGGTTCGGCGGCGCAGAAATTGCCATTGGCGTGGCGGCCGCCCATGAACTGGGCGACCCGCAACGGGCCGCGCTTGACCACCTCCAACGCCAGTGCGAAGGCCGGCTTGCCCTCCAGTTCCAGCGTGGCAATGAGCAGGTCGGGCCTGACCTCGGCGGCCCAGTTCAACACCCATGCCGCACTTTGCGCTGGAGCACAGAGTGCCGAACGACAGAACGTCGCATATGCCGCGAGCCCCTCGGCGGCGGCAATGGAAACCAACGGCGCCGCGGCATTTCTGGGTAGTGTGCGTGGCGAGGCCTGGCTCGCCGCGAGCCGCTTGCCATCAAATGACGCGGTTGCGTCAACCATACCTCAATCCTTAAGGCGTATTGATCCCGATTTGGGGGGCGCTCGGGCGTATTCCGTGCTTGGTTAGCCTAGGCGCAAAAGGTGAATGAATGATCGACGGTGGGGAGGCAATCCGGAAACTGGCGCTCAACGTCGCCCGTTATACCGGCCTCGCACCGCTGGCCAGGCCGTTTGTCGGCGGCATCGGCGCCATCCTGATGCTGCATCGCGTGACGGCGACCCCCGAAAAGCCCGAGAGCGTCAACCGACACCTCAACATCGCGCCCAGTTTCCTCGATGCCGTGATCGCCGACATGAAAGCGGGCGGCTATGCCTTCGTTTCGATGGATGAAGCGGTGGAGCGTATCAAGGCAGGCGGCAAGGGCGGCCGGTTCGCCACCATCACCGCCGACGATGCCTATCGCGACAACATGACCGAGGCCCTGCCGGTGCTGGAAAAGCATGGCGCGCCGCTTACCATCTATGTGGCGCCCGGGCTGATCGATGGCTCCGCCCACCTTTGGTGGGATGTGGTGGAGGATATCGTCAATGCATGCGACCGCCTGACCCTCGCCACATCGAACGGCCCTGCGGTGATCGATTGCGGGACCCCCGCCAGGAAACATCAGGCCATCGCCCGCCTGCATGCCTATTTCACCAGCGAGGTCCGCGAGGAAGACCTGCGGAGCGTGCTGCGCGGTCTCGCCGCGTCGCATGGTGTCGACGCCGACGCCCCGCGCCTGCGCACGCTGATGACCTGGGATGAGATCCGCACCGTCGCCGCGCACCCTCTGGTGGCGATAGGCGCCCACACGATCAACCACAGCAACCTGAAGCGGCTTTCCGAGGCCGATGCGCGGCGCGAGATCGGCGCCGTCAAGGACATGCTGCGGACCGGGCTTGGCGAGGAGCCGCGCCATTTCGCCTATCCCTATGGCTATGCCAGCGCCGTCGGCTGCCGCGAAGTGGGCTTTGCGCGCGACGCCGGCTATGCCTCAGCCGTGACCACCCGCCACGGCGTGCTGCGCGCCGAACATGCCGGCTTCCTGCATGCCTTGCCGCGCATTTCGGTCAATGGCCGCTACCAGAGCCTCGCCCACATCCGCACCATGCTGTCGGGCGTGACGACCCCGCTCGCCAATGCCGGCAAGATGCTCGTTACCGTTTGACGTACGGCCGGACCGCGCAGGGCTCAGCGCTTAGTCCGCGGCTCCAGCATCAGCCATTTGATGATGCCCATTGCCGGCAGCACCCAGAGCAGGCCGCTGACGAGGAAGAACAGGAATTGCACCAGTGCGCCCGATTCCGACAGGCGGGCGACGGCGAAGATCGAGGCGACCAGCGCGTAGATGATGACCAGCGCCAACAGCAGGAACATTCCGATCAGTTTTTTCAGGCGAATGGGCATGTCTTGGCCTCGTTGATGGCTACCGCTTAGGCCGAACGCAAGGCACGCGCAACCCACGACACCGGGCGCGACGGCGTGCCGCGCTGCGCGGCCTTGCCAGCAGGAGTGCGATGGTTCACCAATCCGCGACATTCAACCTGCCGGGACATATCCATGGCCGCCATCACCGCCGCCGCGCCCTATCAGGCCCGCGACCGCGACCTGCACAACCGGGCACTCGTGCGCGGCTGGCTCTACGTCGTGCTCCTGGTGCTGTTCGCGCTGGTGCTGGTTGGCGGCGCCACGCGGTTGACCGAATCCGGCCTTTCGATCACCGAATGGCAGCCGATCCATGGCGTCGTCCCGCCGCTCAACGACGCCGAGTGGCAGGAGGAATTCAAGCGCTATCAACAGATCCCGCAATACGCCGAACTCAACAAGGGCATGAGCGTCGAGGCGTTCAAGTCGATCTTCTGGTGGGAATGGGCGCATCGCCTGCTGGCGCGCAGCGTCGGCCTGGTCTTTGCCTTGCCGCTGCTGGTCTTCTGGGCGACGCGTCGCATCGAGCGCGGCCTTGGGCCGAAACTGGTCGGCATCCTGCTTCTCGGCGGCCTGCAGGGGGCCATCGGCTGGTGGATGGTGGCGTCCGGCCTGGTCGACCGCGTGTCGGTGAGCCAGTACAGGCTGGCGACGCATCTCACGCTGGCGGCACTTATCTTTACCGCGACCATGGTCGTCGCGCGTGGCCTGGCGCCGCATTCCGAACCCGCTGCCGATCGCTCGACGCAGCGTCTGGCTGGTTTCGTTGTGCTTCTGGCGCTGGTCCAGATCTATCTCGGCGGCCTGGTTGCCGGTCTCGACGCCGGCATGAGCTACAACACCTGGCCGCTGATGGACGGCCGGATCATCCCCGGCGATCTGCTCGTCCTCGAGCCGGCGTGGCGCAATTTCTTCGAAAGTCCGAAAACGGTGCAGTTCATCCATCGGCTTGGCGCCTATACGGTCTTCGCCGTCGCGCTCTGGCACATGATCGCCACGCGTCTGCGTCTGCCCGGCTCAACGCATGCGCGACGCGCGACACTGTTGTTCGTGCTGGTGCTGGTGCAGGCTTCGATCGGTATTGGTACGCTGCTGATGCAGGTGCCACTGCACATGGCGCTGACCCATCAGGCTTTCGCGCTCGTCGTGCTGGGCTTTGCCGCCGCGCATTGGCGCGGCACCAAGGGCGCCTATCCCTTACCCAACGAGATTGCCGTCGGACGTTGAGTGCAGCCGATCACATCCAGAATTCGTTCGACTGGGTCGTCTTCTCGCCGTCGAATTCAGCCTGACGCAGTGCGGCGGCGGATGGTGCCGATTTGTCCTGGTCGGCCTGGCCGCCTGGTCCTGATTTGCCTTGGCAACCCTGTCAGCGGCCTTGAGCGCATCGAGCCTGGCCTGGGCGACGGCGATATGCACCTGGCGGTCTGGGGAGCCGTCCTCGAGCCGCACCTTCCAGATGCCGCTCGAAAAGGTCTCGGCCATGAGTTCCGGTTCGCTGACCTTCCAGCGCGCTGGAAAGGCTGGTGCATCCATCAGAGACCGAGCATCAGGTCCATGTTCTGGACGGCCGCACCCGAAGCGCCCTTGCCGAGATTGTCGTAGACCGCCAGCAGCAGCGCCTGGGCTCTGCTGTCGTTGGCAAAGACATAGACCTTCATGCGGTTGGTGCCGTTGTAGATCTCCGGATCGATGTCAGGCACGCGTTCCAGATGTGCATAGGGCGCCACCTCGACCACGCCGCCCTGGATCGCGGCGAAATGGTCCGCAATGGCGGCGTGAAGTTCGGCACCCGTCGGCACGCGGTCGAGGCCACCGAGCTGCAACGGCACCACCGTGATCATGCCTTGCGCGAAATTGCCCACCGCCGGCTGCATAATCGGATCATGCGACAGCTTCGCATAGGCCTTCAATTCCGGCACGTGCTTGTGCTGCAGGGTCAGGCCATAGGGCAGGAACTCCGAAGCGTCCTCGCCCTTGGCGACGTAGTCCTCGATCATCGGCCGCCCGCCGCCCGAATAGCCCGTAATGCCGTTGACCGCGATCGGGAAGCTGGCCGGCAGCAGGCCTGCGGTGACCAGTGGCCTGAGCGTTGCGATCGGCCCCTGCGGCCAGCAGCCGGGATTGGCGACGCGCTTGGCCGTGGCGATCTTTTTCGCCTGCTCCTTGTCCAGTTCGGCGAAGCCATACTCCCAGCCTTCGGCCACGCGATGCGCGGTGGACGCATCGATGACCTTGGTGGTTTCGTTGGCGATCAGCGAGACGCTTTCCTTGGCCGCATCGTCGGGCAGGCATAGGATCGCGATATCGGCGGCGTTGAGGAATTCGGCGCGCGCGGCCGTTTCCTTGCGGCGCTCGACCGGGATGGAAATGATCTCCAGATCGCCGCGCTCGGCAAGCAGCGCTCGGATCTGGAGGCCGGTGGTGCCGTGCTCGCCATCGATGAAGATTTTCGGTTTCATTGCCTGATCAAATTCCCTGATATCTCAAAACTATATGCCGTTGCCATGATTGACCGTGGCGCCATTGTGGTTGCCGTTGTTCAGCTCCTCGAGCCGGGCCTTTCGCTCGGCCAGCAGGCCAAGATATTGCATGGCCACCATCGAGCCGGCGATCGCCGTTATATCGGCGTGATCGTAGGCCGGCGCAACCTCCACGACATCGGCCCCGACAATATCGACCTGGTTCAGCTGGCGCAGCGTCGACAGGACCTTCGCCGACGACGGGCCACCCGAAACCGGCGTGCCGGTTCCCGGCGCATAGGCCGGATCCAGGCAGTCGATGTCGAAGGTCAGATACGTCTTCTTGCCACCGGTGCGATCGACGATCGCGTAGGCGATGTCGGAGGCGCGCATTTCCTCGATTTCATGACCATGGAGAATCTTGATGCCGAATGTGTCGGGCGCATGGGTGCGAATGCCGATCTGGATCGAGCGATCGGGATCGATGATGCCTTCCTTGACCGCGCGGCCGACGAAGGAACCATGGTCGATGCGCTTGCCGTCATCGGGCCATGTGTCCTGATGGGCGTCGAACTGCACCAAGGCCAGCGGTCCGTGGATGGCGGCGTGCGCCTTGAGCAGCGGCCAGGTGACGAAATGGTCGCCGCCGAGCGTCAGCAGGAAGGCGCCCGATTTCAGGATCTTGGCCGCCTCGCGCTCGATCGTGCCGGGCGTCTTCTGATGGTTGCCCGAATCGAGCAGGCAATCGCCATAATCGACCACGGCAAGGTGTTCGAACAGATCGCGCGAGAACGGGTATTGCGGGTCGTTGTCGAGGATCGCGGAGGCGCGGCGGATCGCCTGCGGCCCAAACCGGGCGCCCGGTCGGTTGGTGACGGCGGCGTCGAAGGGAATGCCCCACACCACCGCATCCGCGCCCTTCACGTCCTTGGTGTATTTGCGCCGCATGAAAGACAGCGCGCCGGAGTAGGTCGGCTCGAGGGCACCACCCGTTTTGGAGCGGGCGGTGAAGGCATGGTCGATGGTGTTGGTCGCCATTACGGGTCCTCGTTTTCATCGGGGTGCAACAACTACAGAACCGGCATGGAAGATGCCAGTCACGGCTTGGGGAGACGAAACCGCGCCGCCCGGGTGCCACGGCAAGACAGGACTTGTATCATCATGACGCAGACCGCGTTTCTTAATCCGTCGGATGCCGTGGTGTCGACCCACACCGGTACGATCGCCGGCGATCGGTTCCGGGTTCTCGATTCGTGGCGCGGCATCTGCGCGTTGCTGGTGGCGCTGTTTCATTTCCCGACCGCCTCGACGATCTCGCAGAGCAGCTTCATCGGTTCGTCCTATCTCTTCGTCGACTTCTTCTTCGTCCTTTCCGGCTTCGTCATCGCCTCCAGCTATGCCGATCGGCTCGGCCGCACTCAGGAGGTCTGCCGCTTCGTGCTAGTCCGTTTCGGCCGCATCTATCCGCTGCATCTGGTCATGATTGCCGCCTTTGCCGCCTTCGAGCTGCTGCGGCTCGTGCTGCCGCAGCTGCATGGCACGGGTGCTGCTCCTTTCACCGGTGGCTTCGACCTCAGGAGCTTGGCTGCCAATCTCCTTTTGCTGCAAGGTGTCGGCTTCGAGGATCGGTTGACCTGGAACGCCCCGAGCTGGAGCATCTCGGCCGAGTTCTTTGCCTATCTCCTGTTTGCCGGCGTGCTCTTCATCGCCGGCGCGCGCGCCTGGATATGGTTGGTCGCCGCCGCTGTCACCGCGCCGCTGTTCCTGCTCGGCTTCTCCACGCATCATATGGATGTGTCCTATGATTTCGGCTTCATCCGCTGCCTCTACGGCTTCTCGCTGGGCGCCCTGCTGGCCTGGTTTCAGCATGATTCCATTGCAGGAGCGCGACAGGTTCTGGCCGCAAACGGCCCGAGGATGAGCTGGACTGTTGCCGAAATCGTCATGGTGGTCGTCATCGCTCTCTTTGTCTCGCTGGCGGGCGACAATGACGCCGGCATCGCCGCGCCCCTGGTGTTCGCCTTGGCGCTGTTTCTCTTCGCCCATGAAGGCGGCTGGATCAGCGCGTTGCTGAGGACGCCGTTGATGCTGACGCTCGGCGCGCTGTCCTATTCGATCTACATGGTCCACATCTTCGTTCAGGCGCGCCTGATCAATGTCGCCGGGCTGGTCGAGCGCAAACTCGGCCTCGGCCTGGTTGGCGACATCGTACTGCGTGGCGAGCCCGCGACCGGCTTTGGCGCCGGCTGGACGGGGACCGTGGCGATCGTCGTCATGCTTCTTACCACCATAGGTGTCTCTTGGATCACCTGGCGTTTCGTCGAGATGCCTGCGATGGCCTGGTTCCGCCGGCTGTCGAAACGCATCTGAGGCGAGATATCGCGGCAACCGCTAGCCGGCTTCGTTCACCCAGATGTCACGGGCATCGCCTATTCCCGGCTCGATCCGGAATGGAGCGATTCTCGATGCAGACCTTCTGGCCGAGCCTTCTGCTTTCCGTCACGCTGGCGGCTTCCGCCAGCCAGTCAATGGCCGGCGAAACCCGCGCCAGGCAGATCCTCGACCGCTTCGAACATGCCAACCAGTGGCGCGACCATGTCATGGTGGCCGCCCATCGCGCCGGCAGCATGCAGGCCGGCAAGACGCTCTATGCGGAAAACTCGCTTGCCGCCGTGGAGGGCTCGATCGCGATCGGCGCCGAAATCGTCGAGGTCGACATCCGGCGCTCGAAGGACGGCGCGTTCATCGTCATGCATGACAGCTGGCTCGACCGCACGACGACCTGCAAGGGCGAGGTCATCAACTACACGCTGGCCGAGTTGAAGAGATGCCGGCTGGTGATCGAGGGCACCCATGCCGTCACCAACGAGACCGTCTCGACATTGCGCGAGATGCTGATGGCGACACGGGACAGAATCCTCATCAATCTCGACAACAAGCTCGAGGTCGGCGACCTCCCGGGCATGATCGCGGTGGCGCGCGACCTCGGCATGGCCGAGCAAGTCATCGTCAAGGAAAACCTTTGGAACCAGAACAGGATCAGCACGGTGAAGGCGGCCATGACTGCCGCAGGCGGTGGCTTCCAGTTCATGCCGATCATCGCCGATGACGCGGTCCATGATGCGGGCTTCGCCTCGACGGTCGACCACGTCTTCGCGCCGCGCGCGATCGAACTGATCAACTGGCGGGCGGGCGCCGAGACGCTGACCGAAACCGGCGGGCCGCTGTTCAGCACGCGCATGCGCGCCGAGGCGGTAAGGGGCGACTGGCACATCTGGGCCGACACCTATGCCATCGTCAACAAGCCAGGCGGCTTCCTCGCCGGCGGCCGTGGCGACGAACTGGCGGTCCAGGCCAGCTTGCCGCGCGAAGCCTGGGGCTTCTGGGCCGATCGTGGCGCCACCATCATCCAGACCGACGAGCCGAAAGCGGCGATCGGCTGGCTGGCGGCGAATGGTTATCGGGTGCCCTATGCCGGCACGAGCGAACGCATCGAGCCAGCCGCGACCGCCAGCATCAATTGATCCGCCGCGTCCAAGCAAAAAGGCCGCTCGGAGGCGGCCTTTTCGATTGTCCGAAAATTCGAAACGGTTAGCGCTTCGAGAACTGGAAGGAACGGCGAGCCTTTGCCTTGCCGTACTTCTTGCGCTCGACGACGCGGCTGTCGCGGGTCAGGAAGCCGCCCTTCTTGAGCACGGCGCGCAACGCCGGCTCGTAATAGGTCAGCGCCTTCGAGATGCCGTGACGCACCGCGCCGGCCTGGCCGGAAAGCCCGCCGCCGACGACGGTGGCGATGATGTCGTACTGGCCCGAGCGGTTGGACGCGATGATCGGCTGGTTGAGGATCATCTGCAGGACCGGACGCGCGAAATAGTTCGCGAATTCCTTGTCGTTGACGACGATCTTGCCGGAACCCGGCTTCACCCAGACGCGCGCGATGGCGTTCTTGCGCTTGCCGGTGGCGTAGGCGCGGCCCGACTTGTCGAGCTTCTGGACGTGGACGGGGGCGGCGGCCTGCGTGTTGGTGTTGCCGGTGGCGGCGCCCAGTTCTGCGAGCGAGGAAAGCTCAGCCATCTTATGCGACCTTCTTGTTCTTGGAATTCAGCTTGGCCACGTCGAGGACTTCTGGCTGCTGGGCGACATGCGGATGCTCGGCACCTGCATAGACGCGCAGGTTCTTCATCTGGCGGCGGCCGAGCGGGCCACGCGGAACCATGCGCTCAACGGCCTTCTCGACGACACGCTCGGGGAAACGGCCCTCGAGCAGCTGACGCGCGGTGCGCTCCTTGATGCCGCCGGGGTGGCCGGTGTGCCAGTAATAGACCTTGTCGGTGAACTTCTTGCCGGTGAATACCACCTTGTCGGCATTGATGACGATGACATTGTCGCCGTCGTCGACATGCGGGGTGAAGGTCGGCTTGTGCTTGCCGCGAAGATGATTGGCGATGACAGTGGCGAGACGGCCGACGACGAGACCCTCGGCGTCGATCAGGATCCACTTCTTCACCACATCCGCAGGCTTCTGCGAAAAGGTTGTCATGTTTTCTGCTCTCGGTTCTGACCTTCGGGAGTGAAGGCGTTTCTTGTTGCTTGGATTGGCGAAAGACGCTTGTCATCAGCCAATAACAAAACGGCGGCCTTTGCGGGCCGCTGCTTCGTGAAGGCTTATAGGCGAGCGGAGTAACTGCGTCAAGGTAGCGGAAAAGTCCTGTAGCGCGGAAAAGGCTGTAGAAACAGCATGTTGGACTAAAGGTATTATTTTACCACATTGGCGGCGCGCTGCGGCGGGATCGAGTAGGTGCCCGTGGCATGCGCGATCGTGTGTCCTTCCGGGCCGGCGACGATGTCAATGTCGAACACCATCAGGCTCTTGCCGAGCTTCAGGATGCGGCAATGGCCATCGATCGGCCCGGCCTCGGCCTTACGCACGAAATTTATGTTGAGGTTGGTGGTGACCGAGAGCGCATCCGGCCCGGCATGGCTGAGCACGCAGACATAGCCGCCAATGTCGGCCAGCGTGAACAGGGCAGGGCCGGACACCGTGCCGCCGGGACGCAAATGCCGTTCACCGGCATTGAGCCGTACGATGCAGCCGCCTGGAAACACGTCGATCGCCTCGTAGGCGGCGGCACTCTCGTTGAGTTGGGGAAAGACGGTTTCCATTAACAAATTGATCTGCGTTGCGGTCAGCACCGGCTTGAGGTTGGTCTGGGCGGGCATATCGGTCTCTCGTTCTGCGCCAAGCCTGTATGGGCGCAGCCGGGTGTTTCTGGCAACATATACATCATGCTGGCGCAAGCGATGGGTGTTGGACGAAACCCGATCCGATATTAGATACTCTGCCGGCACCACCGGAATCGCGGAGACCTTAGCCATGGCCGAAATCCTTGCCATCAAGCCTGCTGCCGCCGACGAGGGCCCGGTCACGACAAGACGGGAGAAGGGCGTGCTGCGCCTGACGCTCGCCAATCCGCCCGCCAATGCCCTGTCGCTTTCGGTGATGGCGGCGCTCGTGGCGGAGTTGGAACGCGCCAAGGCGGACAAGGCCGTTCGCGTTATTGTGCTGTCGGCGGCCGGCAAGGTGTTCTGCGCCGGTCACGACCTCAAGGAAATGACCGCGCGGCGTGCCGATGCCGATCGCGGCAAGGCCTTCTTCGAAGAGACCTTTGCCGCTTGCGCCATGCTGATGCAGACGATCGTGCGCCATCCCTTGCCTGTCATCGCCGAGGTGGACGGCCTGGCGACAGCCGCCGGCCTGCAATTGGTCGCCAGCTGCGACCTGGCGATCGCCTCGCATGAGGCGACCTTCTGCACGCCTGGCGTCAACATCGGCCTGTTCTGCTCGACGCCGATGGTTGCGCTGTCGCGCAACGTCTCGCGCAAGCAGGCGATGGAGATGCTCTTGACCGGCGAGACGATCGACGCCGCGACCGCCAAGGAATTCGGCCTCGTGAACCGCGTCGTGCCGCGCGAGTACCTGAATCAGATTGTCACCAAATACGCGCAAGCCATTGCTTCCAAATCCTCTTTGGTGATCAAGACCGGCAAGGAAGCTTTTTACGCGCAGGCCGAGATGGGCTTGGCCGATGCCTATGCCTATACCGGCCGCGTCATGGTCGAGAACATGCTGGCGCGGGACGCGGAAGAGGGCATCGGCGCTTTCATCGGCAAGCGCAAGCCGGAATGGACGGACGAATAGGATCATGGAACCGCGCATTTCCATCATCACCATCGCCACCGAAGATCTGGATCGCGCCGTGCGCTTCTACGAGGCGATGGGTCTGAAGCGCCACGCGGGGATCACCGACGGTGTCGCCTTCTTCCAGATGGGCGGCGCGATCCTCGGCCTGTTCCCGCGCCCCAGCGCCGAGGAGGACTCCGGTATCACCTTCGCCCAGGCGCCCTCGGCCGTCTATCTCGCCTACAACACCCGCTCCGATGCCGAGGTCGACGAAGTGCTGGCGCAGGCGGAAAAGGCCGGCGGGCGCATCATCAAGCCGGCCGGCCGCGCCTTCTGGGGCGGCTGGTATGGGTACTTCGCCGATGCCGACGGGCATGTTTGGGAGGTGGCTCATAACCCGGCCTTTCCGATCGCGGACGACGGCACGATTTCGCTGCCTGATTGATGGCCTACCGCAAGCAACTGACACGGCTCAAGGCACCGTACCTCAAACGGATTTTGCTCGACCGGGAGCGGGTTACGGACTGGGAAAAGTATCCGTGGAACCTGCCGCTGTTTCGCGGCCACGCGTTCGAGCTCGAATTCACCACGCCCATCACCATCATCGTCGGCGAGAACGGCACCGGTAAATCCACGCTGCTCGAGGCGATCGGCGCGCTGGCCGGCTATGACGAAGCGGGCGGCGGCAAGGGCTACCGGCCGGTCGACCATTCCGGCGCCATCGACGAGAGTGGCGCCGCACTGGCCAACACATTCCGTGGCCACTGGTTGCCAAAAGTCACCGCCGGCTGGTTCTTTCGCGCCGAATCCTTCTACTCGGTGGCCCGCTACCTCGACCAGGCAGCGCTGGAAGATCCGTTCAAGCCACCGCCGCCGGATTTCCTGTCCTGGTCGCATGGCGAAGGCTTCATCCGCTTCTTCGAGGAGCGCTGCCGCAGGCAAGGCATCTATATCCTCGACGAGCCCGAGAGCGCGCTTTCGCCGATGCGCCAGATCGAATTGCTGAAGATGCTGCGGCGCATGGACCAATCGGGCACCGCGCAGGTGATCATGGCGACCCATTCGCCGCTGTTGATGGCCTGTCCCGGCGCGCAGCTGTTCCGCATCAGCCGCTTTGGGCTCGAGCTTGCCGACTTTCGCGATACGGACCACTTCCGCATGCTGCGCGATTTCAGCAATGACCCGGATGGTTTTCTCGCCGAGGCGTTGTATGAGGACGAGACATGAATCACGATAGCTACGACAACACCTATATCGATGGCATCCTCAATTCGGTGAAGTCGATCGCCATGGTCGGGGCGTCGGCCAATGATGTCAGGCCGAGCTATTTCGTCCTGAAATACCTGCTGGCCAAGGGGTTTTCGGTGTTCCCGATCAATCCTGGCCAGGCCGGCAAGGAAATCCTCGGCCGAATGACCTATGCCAGGCTGGCCGACATACCGGGGCCGATCGACATGGTCGATATTTTCCGTAATGCCGCGGCGGTCCCAGGGATCGTCGACGAGGTGTTGCAACTCGATCCCTTGCCGAAAGTCATCTGGATGCAGCTTGGCGTGCGCCATGACGAGGCAGCCGCTCGCGCCGAAGCCGCCGGCATCAAGGTGGTGATGAACCGCTGCCCCAAGATCGAATATGGCAAGCTCTCCGGCGAGATCGGCTGGACCGGCGTCAATTCCGGCGTGCTGTCGTCCAAGAAGCCGCTGATGCGCCAGGGTTTTCAGAGTTTCGGCGTGCGCCAGAAATAGACGCGGCGTAGAGGCGCAAAATTATTCCGCGTATTGCCGCATTATCCTGCGGTGTGATCGAAGGATCGGCGCCGAAAGGTATTTTCTTCTTTGCATTCGCACGCCGCCTTCGCCAAGAATGCGCGGCCAATTTAGGAAGTTCAAAGGGAGGTTTCAGTGACCCGTTCGCCCGGTTTCAACACGCTCGCCGTCCATGCCGGCGCCAAGCCCGATCCTGCCACCGGCGCGCGCGCCACGCCGATCTACCAGACGACCTCCTTTGTTTTCGATGACGCCGACCACGCCGCTTCGCTGTTCGGGCTAAAAGCTTTCGGCAACATCTACACCCGCATCATGAACCCGACCCAGGCAGTGCTCGAAGAGCGCGTCGCGGCCCTCGAGGGCGGCACGGCCGCCCTTGCGGTTGCTTCTGGCCATGCCGCGCAGGTCATCGTGTTCCACAATCTGATGCAGCCCGGTGACAATTTCGTCGCCGCCAACAAGCTTTACGGTGGTTCGATCAACCAGTTCGGCCATGCCTTCAAGAATTATGGCTGGGAGGTGCGCTGGGCCGAAACCAACGACATCTCGACCTTCGAGAGCCAGATCGACGACAGGACGAAGGCGATCTTCATCGAGAGCCTGGCCAATCCGGGCGGCACCTTCGTCGATATCGAGAAGATCGGCGACATCGCCCGCAAGCACGGCCTGCCGCTGATCGTCGACAACACGCTGGCCTCGCCCTATCTGATCCGGCCGATCGAGCATGGCGCCGACATCATCGTCCACTCGCTGACCAAGTTCATGGGCGGCCACGGCAATTCGATTGGCGGCGTCATTGTCGACGGCGGCACCTTCGACTGGTCGAAGTCGGGCAAATACCCGATGCTGTCGGAACCGCGCCCCGAATATGGCGGCCTCGTGCTGCACGAGACCTTCGGCAATTTCGCTTTTGCCATCGCCGCGCGCGTGCTCGGCCTGCGCGATCTCGGCCCGGCGATCTCGCCGTTCAATGCCTTCCTTATCCTGACCGGCCTCGAGACCTTGCCGCTGCGCATGCAGCGTCATTGCGACAATGCGATCACCGTCGCCGGCTGGCTGTCCAACCACCCCAAGGTCGCCTGGGTGAATTATCCCGGCCTGCCCAGCGACAAGAACAACGCGCTGCAGAAGAAATATTCGCCGCTGGGCTCCGGCGCCGTGTTCACCTTCGGCCTCAAGGGCGGCTACGAGGCGGGCATCAAATTCGTCGAGGCACTCGAACTGTTCTCGCACCTGGCCAATGTCGGCGACACCAAGTCGCTGGTCATCCACCCGGCATCGACCACGCACCGCCAGCTTTCCGACGAACAGAAGGTCAAGGCTGGTGCCGGACCCGACACGGTGCGGCTGTCCATCGGCATCGAGGATGTCACCGACATCGTCGCCGACCTCGAACAGGCGCTCGCCAAGGTCTGACCTGATATGACCGCGTTTCTTTCCGTCGACACCAAAGGCGTCGAACCCGAATCCGGCGCGCCGGCGCCGGATCGCCTGATCTCGGGCGATCCGAAATTCCGCACCTGGAATGTCGAGGAGCGCGACGGCGGCCTCTATGCCGGCATCTGGGAATCGACCCCGGGCAAGTGGCGCATCGTCTATGAAGAATGGGAGTTCTGCCACATTCTCTCAGGTGTTTCGGTAATCGCCGAAGAGGGCGGCCAAGCGCGCACCGTCAAAGCCGGTGACAGCTTCGTGCTGCGGCCGGGCTTCAAGGGAAGCTGGGAAGTGCTTGAAACGACTCGCAAGGAGTATGTGATCAAGGTTTGAAGCTTGATCACATATCGAGAATCCGATCGGATTTCCGGGCAACTCGCTAGCTAAAAATCGACGGCAAGTCGTTCCAGCCCATGGAAATGGTAAGTGTCGCGGAAGCGTGGCTGTTCGGCGAGATGCAGTTGCGGGTGCCGCTCGAACAAGGTCCTCAGCGAAACCTGCAGTTCGAGGCGGGCCAGCGGCGCACCGATGCAGAAATGGATGCCGGCGCCGAATGATACATTCTTCTGGTCGGTGCGCTCCGGCCGGAAGGTCTGCGGTTCGGCGAAGGCATGCGGATCATGATTGGCCATGCCAAGCAGAAGTCCGATCGTCTGGCCCGGCCGCACGACGATGCCGGGCGCGATTTGGATTTCCTCATAGGCATAGCGCATGAACATGTGCAGCGGCGCATCGAAACGCAGGCATTCCTCGACCGTTGCTGCCGTCACTTCGGGTGAGGTAAAGAAGCGGCGCGGGTCGCCGCCTTGTGCCAGGATGGAGTGGATGGCATTGCCGGTCTGGTGCACGGTTGCTTCGTGGCCGGCGTTGAGCAGCAGGATGGCCGAGGAGACCAGCTCGTCCTCTGACAGTTTCTGGTCGTCCTCCTGGGCCGAGATCAGCAGCGACAGCAGGTCATCGCCCGGCTTCTTGCGCCGTTCGGTCACGTAGCCGCGCAGGAAATCGGAAAATTCGCCCGCGGCACGGTTGGCCGTCTCCTCGGTCTCACGGGTGCGGCCGTGGATATACATGGCGACCATTTGATGCGACCAGTCGAGCAGTCGCGGCCCCATCTCCACCGGCACGCCAAGCATTTCGGCGATGATGGTGATTGGCAGCGGGGAGGCGAAGGCCGGCAGGAGGTCGACGGCCTTGCCAGGTTCGAAACGATCGATCAATTCGTTGGCGAGCGCCTCGACGCGCGGCCGCAACCGTTCGACCTGACGGGAGACGAAAGCCCGGTTGACCAGTGTTCTCAGCCGCGTATGGACCGGCGGCTCCAGCTCCAGCATCGAATTGGCTTCGATGCCGTCGAATGCCTTGAGATGGGTCCTGTCTTGGCCGACACCGCGGCTGTCGGGGATGCCGGCCGGGTTCTGGCGGCCGAAACGGCGGTCGCGCAACAGCCGGTTGACATCGCCGAAGCCGCCAAAGCACCAGAAGCCGAACTCTTCCCAGAAAAACGCATTCGAGGCTTCGTGCAGGAGGCCGTACGCCTCGTAAGAATTCAGGAAGAAAGCCGGTTCGCGCGGGTCGAGTCTGAGCCGGCGAGTGGCTGGATCAAAGGCCAGGTAGGAGAGCGTCGATTTGGTCATGCCAGACCCATAGCGCGGCTTGCCAGCCCGGTTCCAGACCGTATGTTGCGTCCGACAGCCCGATGCATTGAGCCAGGCAGTAGGGTTGCGGAAGGTCTGAACGGATGAATGTGATCGTTGTCGGCGCGGGTATCGCCGGTCTGTCCACGGCGTGGTCGCTGGTCAAGGCGGGCCACGCCGTGTCGGTCGTCGAGCAGGGGCCGATCCCCAATCCGCTGTCGGCATCGGGCGACCATCACCGCATCATCCGCCGCGCCTACCGCGCTGGAACCGGCTATGGGCTGCTGATCACCGAAGCCTACGAGGCCTGGGACGAGCTGTGGGCCGATCTCGGCGAGAACCACCTCGACGCGCGGGGCTTCGTCTGCGTTTCGCGCGAGCCCGGCGACGAGGCCGAGGAATACCGCGAGGGCCTGGAAGAGGGAAAATTCCCTTTCGAATTGCTGGGACCGGACGCAGCCGTCGAGCGCTGGCCGTTCCTTGAGGCCGGCTCGTTCCGCTACGCCTATTTTTCGCCCGAGGGCGGCGCGCTGCATTGCCGCAAAATAGCAGCCGGGCTGGCCAAATGGCTGCGTGCCAATGGAGCCAACGTCTACGAGCACAGCAAGGTGACGGAGATCGATGCCGAGGCCGGCCATATCGTGCTCGAATCCGGCGAGACGATGCAGGCCGACCGCATCGTCGTTACCGCTGGCGCCTGGGTGCTGAAACTATTCCCCGAACTCGGCGGCGAATTGAAGACCTTTCGCACCGCGCTCGCCTATGTCGAGCCGCCGGCCGATCTCAAGGCCGCTTGGGAGGCGGCGCCCGTCATTCTCGATGTCGGCGGCACGACCGACGGCTATATGATCCCGCTTACGCGGGGCGCCGGCATGAAATTCGGCTCGGGCCTGCACAAGGTGCCGACCAGCGACGCCGACTGGAACCGCGAGCCGGTGCCCGGCGAGGGCGAGGCGATCCGCAACCTGTTTTCGCCGCCGATCGCCCGCATCGAGGAGTACAAGGTGACCGAAGTGGTCACCTGCGCCTATACGTTCACCGATGACGAGAAATTCCTGGCGCATGAGACCGGCAAGTGCCTGGTCGTCTCGGCGTGCTCGGGTCACGGCTACAAGTTCGGCGCGGCGGTCGGGCGTCGTGTGGCCAAAACCATTGGCGATGGCGATGTCGTCGGTCTTAAGGCCTGGCTGCGGGCCGAGGTGGCCTAAGCCTAGTCCTGGCAGTGCCTTGGAATATGCACCCGCCGCCAGCCGGATGAGCCTTCGCGCACCAGCACGCGGCGCGGGACGGTCTGGTACGCGGCGGGAATATCGATGACGCGCCTTTGCTCGGGCCGCACCAGCACCTCCTCGGCGATGCTGTCATATTGCGCCGGAATGACGACGCGCCGCGTGCGCTCGGGCTGGATCACCACCGTCTCGGCGACGCGTTCAAAGCGTGCCTTGTGCCAAACCTTGCACAACACGCGGCGGCCATGGATGACGCGCCATTCCCAGGAATAGCCGCCGCCATCGACCCTGACGGTGTGATAGACGGTCCTGGTGGCCGCAGGCACCACCTCATACCGAACCTGGGCCGGCACAGTCATCACCACTCGCTCGCGCGTGCCATAGATCGGCGGATCATAGTCGACGATCTGCTGGCCGGGAGGGCTGACCATGACGTCTTCGTAGACGGTGTCGTAAACGGCCGGTGTGTGGACGGGCTCGTAGCATTCGACGGCGCGACCACCGGCCGCCGTTTGCGAAATCGAGCCGAGCATGGTCATCCCTGCAATGGTGAAGCATGCGGTTTTCCCGGACATGGCACTCCCCGTCTGAACTGTAGGCACAAGTTCAACGTTGAATTGTAGGGGAAGCCGTTGCGGAGAAAAGCGGTTTTGGCGCATTTCGTTAAGTGACGAGGTTAAGAAACTGCTACCCTGGCGGGGCCGGTCGGTATTTGAGGTCGGCGTGGCATCAGCTGCTGCTAATTCTTGCCCGGAAGCTTGATTCGACTTACCCAGATGGCTAGGACGGGTCGGCCTTGCACAAGGATGAGCCGGCATCCTATTTACATCTTAACGATCCAGAACCGATTCTGCCCGAGCTGCCAGCCTGTCCGGCGCCGGAATCCCACCGCGAGACAAGAGATAACTGATGAAGAATCCCGTCGAAACCTACATGAACCTCGTTCCGATGGTGGTCGAACAGACCAATCGCGGCGAGCGGGCCTACGACATTTTCTCGCGCCTCCTCAAGGAGCGCATCATTTTCATCACCGGTCCGGTCGAGGACGGCATGGCGACGCTGGTCTGCGCGCAGCTCCTGTTCCTCGAAGCGGAGAACCCGAAGAAGGAAATCAACCTCTACATCAATTCGCCGGGCGGCGTCGTCACCTCGGGCATGGCGATCTACGACACCATGCAGTTCATCAAACCGGCCGTGTCGACGCTGTGCATCGGCCAGGCGGCCTCGATGGGCTCGCTGCTGCTGACCGCCGGCCACAAGGACATGCGTTTCGCCACGCCCAACGCCCGTATTATGGTTCACCAGCCGTCCGGCGGCTTCCAGGGGCAGGCGTCCGATATCGAGCGTCACGCCCAGGACATCATCAAGCTGAAGCGTCGCCTCAACGAGGTCTATGTCAAGCACACCGGCAAGAGCTATGAGGACATCGAGAAGACGCTCGACCGCGACCATTTCATGACCGCCGACGAGGCCAAGGATTTTGGCCTGATTGACAAGGTCATTTCGTCGCGCGAGGCGGCCGAGGGGGCGTTGGCATAAAGGCTAGTTGGCAGTTGGATGGCACCATCACGCGCTTTTGGCGTGTCTTGCGTCATTTCGGCCACAATTGGCTGTTCCCTCGGAGGTCGGGATTGCCTACGTTAAGGCTATGTTGATTTTCGACGGCTTAGCTTTGCGTGGGGAAGCTGCGAATCATTGCCACGTTTTCTGATTTGTGTTTCGTACGGAATACGTTGCGGGAGCCGGAAGACTGGCGGCGGCGGATTCCCGCGATAAATAGAGTATGCGCCCTTTCAGCCAGACCATCGGCGGGCGGCCATGAAAGGACATGAAAATGAGCAAGGTCGGCAACAACAGCGGTGATTCCAAGAACACGCTTTATTGCTCGTTTTGCGGCAAGAGCCAGCACGAGGTGCGCAAGCTGATCGCCGGTCCGACGGTGTTCATCTGCGACGAGTGCGTCGAGCTGTGCATGGATATCATCCGCGAGGAGAACAAGACCTCGATGGTGAAGTCGCGCGAGGGCGTGCCGACCCCGCAGGAGATCCTCAAGGTTCTCGACGACTATGTCATCGGCCAGCCCTACGCCAAGCGCGTGCTGTCGGTGGCCGTCCACAACCACTACAAGCGCCTCGCGCATGCCGGCAAGAACAACGATGTCGAGCTGGCCAAGTCCAATATCCTGCTGATCGGCCCGACCGGCTGCGGCAAGACGCTGCTGGCACAGACGCTGGCCCGCATCATCGACGTACCCTTCACCATGGCCGACGCCACGACGCTGACCGAGGCCGGTTACGTCGGCGAGGACGTCGAGAACATCATCCTGAAGCTGTTGCAGTCGGCCGACTACAATGTCGAGCGCGCCCAGCGCGGCATCGTCTACATCGACGAGATCGACAAGATTTCACGCAAGTCCGACAATCCCTCGATCACCCGCGACGTGTCGGGCGAGGGCGTTCAGCAGGCGCTGCTCAAGATCATGGAAGGCACGGTCGCCTCCGTGCCGCCGCAGGGCGGCCGCAAGCACCCGCAGCAGGAGTTCCTGCAGGTCGACACCGCCAACATCCTGTTCATCTGCGGGGGCGCCTTTGCCGGGCTGGACAAGATCATTTCGGATCGCGGCAGGAAAACCTCGATCGGCTTCGGAGCTGTCGTCGCCTCGCCGGAGGATCGCCGCACGGGTGATGTTTTCCGCCTGGTCGAGCCCGAGGATCTGTTGAAGTTCGGCCTCATTCCGGAGTTCGTCGGCCGTCTGCCGGTCCTGGCGACGCTGGAGGATCTCGACGAGCCGGCACTGATCCAGATCCTGACCGAGCCGAAGAATGCGCTGGTCAAGCAGTACCAGCGCCTGTTCGAGATGGAAAATGTCGATCTGACCTTCCACGAGAACGCGCTTTCGGCGATCGCCAAGCGCGCCATCGAGCGCAAGACCGGTGCGCGCGGCCTGCGTTCGATCATGGAAGCGATCCTGCTCGACACGATGTTCGAACTGCCGGCGCTCGAAGGCGTGCGCGAGGTTGTGATTTCGGAAGAGGTGGTGACCGGCAGCGCCCGGCCGCTCTACATCTATTCCGAACAGAAGGAAAAGAAGGGCAATGTCAGCGCCTGATATGGCACTTGGCCCTATATTTTTATGGAACGGCGCCCCTGCGGCGCCGTTTTGCTGTGAGGAACCGGCACAGCGTCGCGATGGAGTGGATTGGGGACGATGTTAACTCTTGATCTTTGCCCTGCCTGCCTCCACCTAACACGAGAAGGCCGAGGTGCCCGATTTCTGTGCTGTAAAACTCCCGTCATAAACGGTGGTAGGCGGAACGATCCCCGGTCGTTAATATGAGATTCGCGGTTGGCCTGATGGTGGCCGCGACATGAAAGGTTGGACAATGGCCAAAATATCCAAGGCTCCCAGCGACGGCGTCTTCGCGGTCCTCCCACTGCGCGACATCGTGGTGTTCCCGCATATGATCGTTCCGCTCTTCGTCGGGCGCGAAAAGTCGATCAAGGCGCTGGAAGAGGTGATGGGTCAGGAAAAGCAGATCCTGCTTGCCACCCAGATGAATGCCGCCGATGACGATCCCGAGCCCGATGCGATCTTCGACATCGGCACGCTCGCCAATGTGCTGCAATTGCTGAAGCTGCCCGACGGCACCGTCAAGGTTCTGGTCGAAGGCGCCTCGCGTGCGAAAATCGTCTCCTTCACCGACCGTCCCGACTTCCACGAGGCCAAGGCCACGGCGCTGGTCGAACCGGAAGAGGAGGAGGTCGAGGTCGAGGCTCTGGCCCGCTCGGTCGTCACTGACTTCGAGAACTACGTCAAGCTGAACAAGAAGATCTCGCCCGAAGTGGTGGGTGCCGCTAGCCAGATAGACGACTATTCCAAGCTCGCCGACACGGTTGCCTCGCATCTTGCCATCAAGATCCCTGAAAAGCAGGAAATGCTGGCCACGCTTTCCGTCAAGGAGCGGCTGGAAAAGGCGATGGGCTTCATGGAAGCCGAAATCTCCGTCCTGCAGGTGGAGAAGCGCATCCGCTCGCGCGTCAAGCGCCAGATGGAGAAGACGCAGCGCGAATACTACCTCAACGAGCAGATGAAGGCGATCCAGAAGGAGCTCGGCGAGGGCGAGGACGGCCGCGACGAGGCCGCCGAGATCGAGGCTCGCATCAAGAAGACCAAGCTCTCCAAGGAGGCCCGCGAAAAGGCGGATGCCGAATTGAAGAAGCTCAGGACGATGTCGCCGATGTCGGCCGAATCGACTGTCGTGCGCAACTATCTCGATTGGCTGCTGTCGATCCCGTGGGGCAAGAACTCCAAGGTCAAGCAGGACCTGGCCTATGCGCAGAACGTGCTCGACACCGATCACTTCGGCCTCGACAAGGTCAAGGACCGCATCGTCGAGTATCTTGCCGTGCAGAGCCGCCAGAAGAAGCTGAAGGGGCCGATCCTGTGCCTCGTCGGCCCTCCCGGCGTCGGCAAGACCTCGCTCGGCAAGTCGATCGCCAAGGCGACCGGTCGCGAATTCATCCGCATGGCGCTTGGCGGCGTGCGTGACGAGGCCGAGATCCGTGGCCACCGGCGCACCTATATCGGCTCGATGCCCGGCAAGGTCATCCAGTCGATGAAGAAGGCCAAGAAGTCCAACCCGCTTTTCCTGCTCGACGAGATCGACAAGATGGGCCAGGACTTCCGTGGCGATCCGTCGTCCGCGCTGCTCGAGGTGCTCGACCCCGAACAGAACTCGACGTTCATGGACCATTACCTCGAGGTCGAATACGACCTGTCGAGCGTGATGTTCGTGACGACGGCGAACACGCTGAACATCCCTGCGCCCCTGATGGACCGCATGGAGATCATCCGTATCGCCGGCTACACCGAGGACGAGAAGATCGAAATCGCCAAGCGGCACCTGATGCCGAAGGTGATCCGCGATCACGCGCTGCAGCCAAAGGAGTTCTCCGTCGGTGAGGACGCGATCCGCGCCATCATCCAGACCTACACCCGTGAAGCGGGCGTCAGAAGCCTGGAGCGCGAGCTGATGAAGCTTGGGCGCAAGGCGGTGACCGAGATCCTGAAGACGAAGAAGAAGACGGTGAGCATCACGGCGGCGAACCTCGCCGACTATCTCGGTGTTCAGCGCTACCGCTTCGGCCAGGTCGAGGCTGACGATCAGGTCGGTGTCGTCACCGGCCTTGCCTGGACGGAAGTCGGCGGCGAGCTGCTGACGGTCGAAGGCGTCATGATGCCCGGCAAGGGCCGCATGACGGTGACCGGCAATCTGCGCGACGTGATGAAGGAATCGATCTCGGCGGCGGCCTCCTATGTCCGCTCGCGCGCCATCGATTTCGGCATCGAGCCGCCGCTGTTCGACAAGCGCGACATCCACGTGCACTTGCCGGAAGGCGCCACGCCGAAGGACGGTCCGTCCGCCGGTGCCGCCATGGCCACGGCCATCGTGTCGGTGCTGACGGGTATTCCGGTGCGGGCCGATGTGGCGATGACTGGCGAGATAACGCTTCGCGGCCGCATCTTGCCGATCGGCGGCCTCAAGGAGAAGCTGCTCGCCGCACTGCGCGGCGGCATCAAGAAGGTGCTGATCCCGGAAGACAACGCCAAGGATCTGGCGGAGATCCCGGACAACGTGAAGAACGGCATGGAAATCATTCCGGTCTCACGCGTCGGTGAGGTGTTGCGCCACGCGCTGGTGCGGATGCCGGAGCCGATCGAATGGGTCGAACCGGTCAATCCGCCGGCTTCCACGGACACCAGCGATGACGCTGGAAAGTCGCTTGCGCATTAGTTTTTTCTAAGGTTGCAGCGCACAAACAGAAAGCCGGGCCTCGCGCCCGGCTTTTTCATGTGAAAAACCCCGGAATTCCGGGCTTTTTCCGCTATTTTCCTGCCTTTTCGACTTGGTTGCGGGAACGCTTCTTTCTAAAGTCCGTTTCCTGCCGGATGAGTCGTGAGTTCCGGTGTTCTCATGGAAGGGAATTTTTATGAACAAGAACGAACTGGTGTCCGCTGTCGCCGACGCCGCGAGCATTTCGAAGGGTGACGCGCAGTCTGCGGTCGATGCAGTGTTTTCTGTCATCTCCGGCGAACTGAAGAAGGGCGGCGATGTCCGGCTTGTCGGCTTTGGCAATTTCACCGTGTCAAAGCGCGCCGCATCCACCGGCCGCAACCCGCAGACCGGCGCCGAAGTGAAGATCCCGGCGCGCACCGTGCCGAAGTTCTCGGCCGGCAAAGGTCTCAAGGACGCCGTCAACTAAGCGCGTTTTTATTTTTGAAAAAACCAGAAAAGCCGGGCTTGCCCGGCTTTTCTTTTTCGGCGTATTGGGCCGGACGGTAGCTCCTCAAGCTGTCGGGGCGTCGGCGCGCATGAGGCCTTCGTTCTTGAGGTCGGCCCAGAGCGCTGCAGGGAGTTTGGCGTCCAGGAGCGAGCGGTTGCTCTCGACCTCTTCAGGCCGCTGACCGCCGGGGATGACCGAAACCACCGACGGGTGCAACAGCGGGAACTGCAGGGCGGCTTCGATCAACCTGACCCCATGGCGCTTGCAGACGGCCTCGATGCGCGCCACGCGATCGAGCACTTCCTGCGGCGCCTCGGAATAATTGTAGTAAGCGCCGGACTTCGGTCCGGTGGCCAGGATGCCGGAATTGTACGGGCCGCCGAGAACGATGCCGATGCCGCGTTTCTGGCAAAGCGGCAGGAACGATGTCAGCGCCTCCTGTTCCAGCAGCGTATAGCGCCCGGCAAGCAGGAACAGGTCGAAATCGCCGCGCTCGGCCAGGGTCTGGGCCACCTGCCATTCGTTGATGCCGCCGCCGAACGCCTTGATGACGCCCTGGTCGCGCAAGGCGAGCAGGCCATAATAGCCCGAACGCATGAACTCTTCGATGCGCCGGTCGGACGCCTCCTTGCTGCCGTGGGTGAAGATATCGACATCGTGCACGAACAGGATATCGATGCGGTCGACGCCAAGCCGCTCCAGCGAGGCCTCGAACGAGCGCATGACGCCGTCATAGCTGTAATCGTAGACCTCCTTGCGCGACGGCGTGTCGAAGAACTTGCCGATGCCGGTGCGCTCTTCTGGCGGGCAGGCGCGCATGATGCGGCCGACCTTGCTCGACAGCACGTAGTCGTCGCGCTTCCTGGATCGCAGGAACGGATTGAGGCGCGTTTCCGACAGGCCGAGCCCATAGAGGGGCGCGGTGTCATAATAGCGGCAGCCGGTCGCCCAGGCGGCCTCCAGCGTCGCATTGGCATCCTCGTCGGAGACGGCGCGGTAAAGATTGCCGAGCGGCGCTGTACCGAAACCCAGCTCCGTGAAGGTGATGCCGCCATTGCCGATGCGGTCGAAATGCCGTGTCTTCATATCTTGAAATTTTCCCGGATTGATTTGTCTGACATGACACTATCACGCTCGTGGCTTGGCAAAAGCGCCGCTGAGCGTTGGACACGCATTTTCCCGGTTGCTAGCATGAACGAAATCAAGCTGTTCCGGGGAAAAGCGTGATCAGGAATTGCCAATCCAATTCGATTGCCGGCGCGCAGGCGGCGCGGCCGTGAGCAACTCCAGCTCGGAGATGTTCAAGACCGCGCTCGACGAGCTTGGCGCGGTGCTGGCGCGCGTCGATGGCGATCGGATCGACGCCGCCTGTGGGATGCTGGTCGGTGCCAGACAGATCGTCGTCTATGGCTGCGGCCGCGAGGCCTTGCAGGTGAAGGGCTTCGCCATGCGGCTCTATCATCTGGGCCTGCCGGTTTCGGTCGTCGGCGACATGACCACCCCGCCTGTAGGGCAGGGCGATGTCCTGCTTGTCAGTTCCGGACCCGGCGAAACCTCGACCGTACTCACCCTGATGCGCATCGCGCGCGAGGCAGGCGCCACCGTCCTGCTCCTGACCGCCCAGGCAGGCGGCAGCGCCGCAGGGCTGGCCGATTTGACGCTGCTGATCCCGGCGCAGACCATGGCCGACGACCAGGGGCCGCAAAAGACGTCGGTGCTGCCGATGGGCTCGGTGTTCGAGGGCGCGTTGTTCGTGCTGTTCGAGATCATGGTGCTGAAACTCAGGGACATGACCGCGGCGTCGCCGGAAGCCATGCGCGCCCGCCACACCAACATGGAATAGATCATGCGCTATGAACTGATGCTGCCGCACCAGATCCGAAAGGCAATCGCCCAGAATTGGCCGGTCGCGCTGCCGCTCGGCGTGCTGGAATACCATGGCGAGCACATGGCCGTCGGCATGGATACGCTGGCAGTCATCAAGACGCTGGAGCTGTTCGAAAAAGAGAGCGATGTCGTCATCCTGCCGCCCTTCTACTATGGCGCGGCGAGTTACGCGGTGGCACCGCCGGAAGGCAGCGGCTCCGTCCAGGTCGGCGGCAATCAACTGGCGCCATTCGGCGAGGCGCTGTTCTACAGCCTGCTGCGCATTGGGTTTCGCAACATCCACGCCATCATTCATCACCAGACCGAGAATTTCGCCGCCGGCATGCCGACGGATCTCGCCTTCAAGACCGCAGGCAGACAGGCGATCTTCCGCTTCCTCGAGAAGCAGCGTGGCGAGGGCTGGTGGGGTTCAGAGACGATGGCCGACTATTATGCCGGACATGCCGAGGGCGAAAACTTCTTCAACTGGGTGCAGGTGCACCCGCTGATGCCGACCGCCATGAACGGCAAATATCCGTTCGACCATGCCGGCATCGGCGAGACATCGCTGATGCTGGCGCTATGCCCGGAAGCGGTGGACGCCGCGCATTTCGCGGACAACAAAAGCTGGTATACGGCAACTGCGGCGGAAGCCTCGGCAGCACTTGGACAGAAGGGCGTCGCCATGATCATGGATCATCTGCGCGCGATCCTGAAGGCTTAGATTAGCGCGACCTTTCTCCGACCGAGGGGAGGTGAAGACGCCCGGTCACTTCACCGCGCCAGCGGTCATGCCCATGATCAGGTAGCGCTCCAGGGCGATGCCGATGACGGCAAGCGGCGCGATCGCGGCCGTGGCAAGCGCCGCCATCGACCACCAGTTGATGCCTTGCGAGCCCGTCTGGCTGGCGACCATGACGGGAATAGTCTTGGCGTCCGTCGAGGTCAAAAGGGCGGCGAAGAAGTACTCGTTCCAGCACAGCACCATCGCCAGGATGAAGGCGGCCACCATGCCCGGCAGCGCGATCGGCATGACGATACGGAAAAAGGCGCCCCAGATCGACAGGCCGTCGACGAGGGCTGCTTCCTCGAGTTCGACGGGGATGGAATTGAACTGGTCGCGCATGATCCAGATGACGATCGGCAGCACCATCAGCGTGTAGAGCAGGATCAGTCCGACGCGGGTATCGAGCAATCCGACTTCACGGTAGAGCACCAGGAAGGGCAGGGCCAGCACCACCGGCGGCAGGATGAGCTGCGACAGGAAGAAGAAGGAGATGTCCTCGTTCTTGAACCAGGCGAAATGGTAGCGGTAGCGGGTCAGGCCATAGGCGGCGAGGCTGCCGATGATGATCGCCAGGCTCGACGCGCCAACCGAGGTGATGACCGAATTCATGAAGCGCTTGAGGAACTCGTCGCGCACGGTCGATGTCTGGAAGATCGAGTCCGGCGACAGGCCAAGCGATCGCCAGCCTTTCCAATCCGGCTGGAAGTCCACGAACGGGATCAGGTGGCCCTGGGTGACATCCACCGCCGTCTTGAAGGATGTGGTGATGGTCCAATAGATCGGAAACAGGCAGATGAAGCCCCAGCAGGCGAGCGCACCATAGATGAAGACGCGGCTGGCGAGGAAGCTCGCCGGCGAGCGGATTTCGGATGCGACGTAGTCGGTGGTCTGAACGCTCATCTCTACCTAATTCACATTGCGCACGAAACGGCTGGCGAACTTCAACAGCCAGGTCACGAACACCACGATGATGACGAGATAGGCCATCGCCAGCATGGTGCCATAGCCAACATTCGAGCGGTCGCGGTATTCGCGGTAGATGAAGCTCGAGACCGAATCGGTGGCGCCGCCCGGACCGCCCGAGGTGACCGTGATGATGATGTCGGCAAGCTTCAGCTTGAAGATGATGCGCAGGATCACCGCCGTCACCGACACCGGCAGCATCAGCGGGAAAGTGACCTGCCAGAAGGTTTGCCAGGCTGTGGCGCCGTCGACACGTGCCGCCTCCAGCACCTCGCGCGACATCGCCTGCAGCCCCGCCAGCAGCATGATCATCATGAACGGAATGAAGGTCCAGGCGTCCAGCAGCA
Organism: Mesorhizobium sp. CO1-1-11; assembly: GCF_020164995.1. Taxonomy (NCBI): domain Bacteria; kingdom Pseudomonadati; phylum Pseudomonadota; class Alphaproteobacteria; order Hyphomicrobiales; family Phyllobacteriaceae; genus Mesorhizobium; species Mesorhizobium sp. CO1-1-11. The sequence goes on along the minus strand of NZ_JAIUHE010000002.1, from coordinate 129,455 downwards.
TGATCGAGATGCGGGCGGTGATCGGGTTCGAGAAGAAGGCCGGGTCTTCCCAGCCGAGATGGCGCGCCAGCGTGGCAGCGGGTCCAAAGCGGTATTCCATCAGCGACTTGCCGATCATCCACGACACCGCGACCGGCGACAGCATGAGCGGCATCAGGAACACCACCCGGAAGAACTTTCGAGCCCGGATCTGCGCGTTGAGGAGCAGTGCCAGGCCAAAGGCGATGACATATTCGACCAGCACCGCCAGCACATAGAGTACCATGTTGAACAGGGCGTTGCGGTAATAGGGGTCGGCGAGCATCTGCCAGAAATTGTCCAGCCCATTGAACCTGCGGCCGCTGAAGGAGGAGAGGTTCCAATCGGTCAGCGCGATGTAGAAGCCGAACAGGGTCGGGAAGATCACCATCGCAATGGTGAACAAAAGGGCCGGCAGCAGGAACAGCGCGCGCTGGCCGTCCTCGCCGCGTGTCAGAACCTGGCCGATGCCGATCGCCACACCCCACAGCACATAGGCGTAAACCACGGGCCGCCATGTCTCGAAGCCGATCGTATCGAGCTCGGTCTTGTAGAGGATCTGCACCACGATCGTTGCCAACAGGCCGAGCGTGGCAATCGCCATCAGCGCCCAGCCCAGACGCCTGCGGCCCGGCGGGATCAGATCATAGGGGGCGGCGTCTGCCGGCCACTGGGTCGCGGTCGAAGTCTGGTCAGTCACAAATCTCGCCCGTTTGGAAGGAAAGGCTGTGGCCCGGCGTTGCCGCCGGACCACGGTTCACAGGGCAGCCTACATGCCGAGCGAGGCCTTGTAGAGCTTGATCTGCTTGTCGCGGCCAATCTGGTCGGTCAGCTTCTCCCAGGCGGCTGCGATGGCATCGGCGCCTTCCTGCGCCTTCATCTTGCCGGCGAAGGTGTTGGCCAGGATATCCTCGGCGGCGCTGTAATACTGGAAGATGCCGGGGATGCGCGGCTCGATCGCCGCGTTGGGATGATTGTAGCTGTCGCCTTCCGACTTCAGATATGAGGTGATGAACGCCTCGTCGTAGCCGGCCGCCACCCACTCCGGAATGTCGAAGTGCGAATTGCGGTAGGGCTGGAAGCCCGACGGATACATCGCCGTCCAGATCGACAGGTCCTTGCCGCCGAGATGGGCGGCGGCCGACCATGCCGCCTTCTTCTTCTTTTCGTCGCTATCGACGCGGGCCATGACATAGACGCCCCAGCCGAGATAGGCGCAGTTGGGCGAATAGTTCGGGCCGCTGGCGAGCTTCTCCCACTTGCCGGTCTTGGAGTTGTAGACATCGTCGGAGCCCGGCAGGATCGAGAAGCCGGTGACATCGCCGATGACCGAGCTGTCATTGGTCTTGACGTTCGAGCCGACGTCGCCCCACCAGGGGATCATCGAGCCGGTGCCGGCCAGGAACTGCTGGAAGGCGGTGGTGTTCGGGTCGGCATTGATCTGGTCGGCCGGCTCCGACGGCAGGGCGTCGATGACGTCCTGGATGGCGCGTACCCAGGCCGGATTGTTGATGCGTGGCTTCATCGTGTCGGCGTCGAACAGCCAGGCCTTGTCGTCGGGATGCTTGGCGTAGGCGGTGGCACGGCTGCCTAGGAAGTAGAAGCCGAACCCGCCCCAGGGCTTGGGCGCGTCGAGGTAGCCGTAGACATCCTGGCCCTTGAACTTCTTGCCTTTCAGGAACTTGGTCACGGCCTGAACCTCTTGCCAGGTCTTAGGCACGCCCCATTCGCTCGTCGCCCCGCCATCCTTCCACTGCTTGGCGAGGTCGGCATCGGCAAACACGTCGGTCCGGTAGTTGAAATTGTGCGCGTCGCCGTCGATGGTGACCCGGTACTGCTTGCCATCCCACGTGCCGACGGGCGGCTTGAGGTAGTTGACGAGATCGTCGAAGTCGATCTGCTTCTTGACCCAGTCGGGCATCTCCGAAGTCAGGCCCTTGCCGCAGACGTCGCCCTCGAACGGCGCGCCCATCTCGATGATGTCGAAGTCGACGGTGCCGGTGGCGATCGACTGCTGCAGGCGGGCGTTGTAGTCGGCCTGCGCCAGGTCGATCCAGCTGATCTTGGCGCCGGTATAGGTCTCCCATGGCTTCAGGAAACCACGGAACAGCACATTGTGCAGGTTCTGGTTGTTGAGGCCCATGAAGGTGAGCTCGACGCCGGCGAACTCGCCTTCCTTGACATTGGCCTTGGTCGCCTCCAGGCAAAGCTCGCCGACCTTCTGGAAGTCGGCGTCTGTCGGCTGGCCTTTGCCAACCCCGGGGATCTGCAGGATTTTCGAGCGCAGTTCGCTTGCGGCGGAAGCCGGGCGCGTCAGCGCGCCAAGTCCGGCGCCGGATGCGGCGGCGATCGCGGCCATCGAGGCCGCGCCCTTCAATATGTCGCGCCTTGTGGCGCCGGCACGTACCAGTTTGTCGTAAAGACCTACTCGCATGGACTATTTCCTCCCAGAACGTTAGTCGTGAATCGAAAGTGCCAATCGTGCCGGGCGCTGGCCTTTTTAGAAGCGAAATCAGGACCCCGACCTGCGTCGCTTCGCGTTCCGTTTTTTCGGGTAGAGTACCGGCGTTCGGATTGGCGCTCGTCACTATTCTCACAACCAAACGCCGTGTCAACGAGGACGGGTTTTTATCTATAAGAGACCGACTTGCCCTGACCGGTCGCGTTGGTTAGCTTCTGCGCCTACGGCCAGTGGAGCCGATGGGGGAACGATGGCTCAAGTCGCGATCAGCAATGTGGCCAAGGCGTTTGGAACCGTCAAGGTTCTGCACGAAGTCAGCGTCGACATTGCCGATGGCCAGTTCGTCGTGCTTGTCGGCCCGTCCGGTTGCGGAAAGTCCACGCTGCTCAGGATGGTGGCCGGGCTGGAGACCGTCTCCGGCGGCACGATCGCCATCGGTGACCGTGTCGTCAATCACCTGCCGCCCGCAAAACGCGACATCGCCATGGTGTTCCAGAACTATGCGCTCTACCCGCACAAGACGGTCGAGCAGAACATGGCCTTCGCCCTCAAGCTGCGCAAGACCGATCCGGCCGTGGTTGCCGAGCGGGTCAAGCGCGCCGCCGACATCCTCGACCTCAGCCCCTATCTGAAGCGCTACCCGCGCCAGCTTTCCGGCGGCCAGCGTCAGCGCGTCGCCATGGGGCGCGCCATCGTGCGCAATCCGCAGGTATTCCTGTTCGACGAGCCGCTTTCGAACCTCGACGCCAAGCTGCGCGTGCAGATGCGAACCGAGATAAAGGAACTGCACCAGCGGCTGAAGACCACCACCATCTATGTCACCCACGACCAGATCGAAGCCATGACGATGGCCGACAAGATCGTCGTCATGCGCGATGGCCGCATCGAACAGGTCGGCGCGCCGCTGGAGCTTTTCGACCGGCCGGCGAACCTTTTCGTTGCCGGCTTCATCGGCTCGCCGTCGATGAACCTGCTCAAGGGTACCGGGCGCAAGGGCGGCGTCGAGATTGCCGGAACGCTATTCCCGGTCGCTCCGAACAACACCGTCGAGGAAGGGCGCTCCGTCGTCTATGGCGTGCGCCCCGAACATCTCGAAATCCATCCCGAAGGCGTGCCGGCGAAGATTTCCGTGGTCGAGCCGACCGGCTCGGAAACCCTGGTGTTCCTCCGCTTCGGCGACGGCGAGATGGTGGCGCTGTTTCGCGAGCGCCATGACTTCAAGCCCGGCGATACGCTGAAGCTCCGGCCAAGGCTCGACCATATCCATCTGTTCGATGCCGAGACCGGCAAGCGTCTCTGATCTCAAACGCACTCCACGAGGACCATCATGCTCAAAGGGATCGATCCGTTGCTCAATGCCGACGTGCTCCAGGCATTGCGGGCGATGGGGCATGGCGACGACCTGATCATCGCCGACACCAACTTCCCGTCCGATTCGGTGGCGCGCCAGACGGCGCTCGGTCGGGTGCTGCGCATCGATGCGCCGGCGGCGCGAGTGGTCAAGGCGGTGCTGTCGCTCTACCCGCTGGACACCTTCGTCGATGATTCCGCCGCCCGAATGGAGATCGTCGGAAAGCCGGACGAGATTCCAGCCGTGCAGAAGGAAGTGCAGAAAGAGATCGACGCCGCGGAGGGCAAGTCCTGGCCGATGGTGCCGGTCGAGCGTTACGCCTTCTACGAGCGCGCCAAGCAGGCCTATTGCGTCATCCAGACCGGCGAACGCCGCTTCTACGGCTGCTTTGCCTTCCGCAAGGGCGTCGTGCCGCCGGATGCGGAGTAGCGGCATGGCCTCGGGCAAGCCGGTCGTCATCCTCGGTGTGTTTGTCGCCGACACGGCCTACAGGGCCCAGCGCCAGCCGCGCATGGGCGAAACGATCCTTGGCAATTCCTTCAAGCTGGGGCCAGGCGGCAAGGGGTCGAACCAGGCCGTGGCCGCTGGCAAGCTGGGGGCCGACGTCGCGTTCCTGACCCGCCTCGGTGTCGATGCCTTCGCCGACATGGCCAAGCGGACCTGGAAGGATGCCGGCGTGAAGAGCGCCGCCATCGACACGCCGGACAGCTACACCGGTGCCGCCTACATCTTCGTCGAGGAGGGGAGCGGCAACAACGCCATCATCGTCAGCCCCGGCGCTGCCATGCTGATCACGCCCGAGGACATCGAAGCCAATGCCGACCTTATCAGGGGTGCCGGTGTTTTCGTGACGCAGCTCGAACAGCCGATCGATGCCGCGCTGCGGGCATTGGAGATCGCACGCGGGGCCGGGGTGACGACCATCCTCAACCCGGCACCGGCGGCAAAGCTACCCGACCGCATCTACACGCTCTGCGACTATCTTACACCGAACGAGACAGAGACGGAGGAGTTGACCGGGCTGAAAGTTTCTTCGGTCGAGGAGGCTCGCGCCGCCGCCGGCAAGCTGCTCGAAAAGGGCGTCGGCACGGTCATCGTCACGCTGGGCGAAAAGGGCGCGCTCCTGCACACGAAGGATCGCTCCGAGCATGTTTCCGCCATCAGTGCCGGCCCTGTCGTCGAAACCACCGGCGCGGGGGACGCCTTCAACGGCGGCTTGGCCGCAGCACTTTCGCGAGGCGTGGAGCCGCTGGAGGCGGTGCGCTTCGCCTGCGCCGTGGCCGGCATTTCGGTGACCCGTCCAGGCACGGCACCGTCTATGCCGACATCGCAGGAGGTCGAGGCGTTGCTGGCCAAGCGCTGAGGCTGCTCAGGGTTCGCGGGGTCCCGGAGCCCAGACCGTTCTGGCCTCCGGGTCAGTGGGCGTTGAGAAGCTACTGCATGACGTAGCAGCGCTTTCCCTGGTCGGGAGCGGGATCGCCGAATGCATCGTTGTCGCATTGGACGCCATTGCGGAACACGTCCTGCGTGAACCGGCCGCGGGCGCCATACCTGACCACCTTGCGGCCATAGAAATCGCAGAATTCGCCTTCCTCGGCGCAGACCGCCCACTTCTCGCGGCGAGGCTGATCGTAGTCGTCGTTCGACTCGTCACGGTCGCGCTTCACGATGAAGCAGAACTTTTCCTTGCCCGGCGCGGGATCGCCGAAAACGCGGTTCGAACAGGGTACCGCGTTGCGCTCGATGTAACGCGAGGTCGTGCGGCCCCTGGCGCCGTAGACGACCTCGGCGGGATAGGGCAGGCGGCAGATCTCGCCCTCGCGAGCGCATCGCTGCAGCCGGTCGGCCGACGCGGCGGCGGGAAAAAGGACGGATGCGGCCGTCGTCGCGCCACCCAGGCAAATCAGCGTGAATATCGTGCGCGTGGAAATGTTCGGTGCAATTGACATTACGTCCTCCATGCCATTCCGGCAGCATACTGCAATGTGGCTGCCTGCGGCATGAATCGAGCGTTTTGTGGGCGATTGCGCAAGCAGATTCGCAACGACCAAGTCGTCCGCTGTCCGCAGGGCCTCTTCGTCCGTTGCTTGGCGACCCACAGGAATCGCGTCGTGGATTCCAAGGCATCGCTCATGCAAGGGCGATTTTGGAGCCGAGAAGAACCGGGCCGAAGAAGGTCTTCGGACGCTGTTCCTGGAGAGGTCTTTGACAATTTTGTCGGCATTTCCCCGGAGCCAAGGATCATCGTCCTTGAGGGGAAATGGCGCGAGTGACGGGGCTCGAACCCGCGACCTCCGGCGTGACAGGCCGGCACTCTAACCAACTGAGCTACACCCGCGCATTGACGAGCACGTGTCAGCCGTGTTCGTCGTTGGGGCGCTGGATAAGGGGTTCGCTACCGGGTGTCAAGCGCACCAAACCATCATAACGCCAAACAGGAGAAGGTTTTTTGACAGCCGGCATTTTGTTCGCAAATCCGGCCTGCGAACAGGGTATCCCGCACTCATTTGGCCTTGCGAAGCAAGCCCCGACCGCTTAAAGGTCCGGCCCGGAGCGGGCGATTAGCTCAGTTGGTAGAGCGCTTCGTTTACACCGAAGATGTCGGCGGTTCGAGCCCGTCATCGCCCACCATTCAAACCCACATTTCAAGTCAGCTGAGACCCGGCCGCTAGCGCAGCGCGATATCACGGCGGCACCATCCGGAAATCCTTGCCCTCCGGCAGCAACTGCCCGCCATCGACCACGATGGTCGTTCCCGTGATGTAGCTCGCATCGTCCGAGGCGAGGAACAGGAAGGCGTTGGCCACGTCGCGTGGGCTGCCGAGCCGGCCGAGCGGGATGGAATCTTCCATGTTCTTGATATAGGCGGCGCCGCGATGCTCCTGGATGGCTTCGGTGATGATATTGCCGGGTTCGACGCCGTTGACGGTGACGCCGTAGGCGGAGAATTCCAGCGCCGCGGCGCGAATGAAGCCGTTGATGCCTGCTTTCGTCGCGGAATAGTGGCCATGGCCGGGGCTGGTGACATGCGGGCCGGTGATGGAGGAGGTGTAGAGCATGCGGCCAAAGCGCTGCGCCTTCATCGGCACCAGGGCCGCGCGGCTGGCGTTGAAGGTGCCGCGCAAATTGACCGCCATGACGCGGTCCCAGTCGTCGGCGCTGGTGTTCTCGATCAACTGCCAGGGATAGATGCCGGCATTCTGGACGATGATGTCGAGGCGGCCATGGTGTTTCAGCGAAAGCGCCACGGCGGCCTCGGCGTCGCTCATTTGCGAGATGTCGGTGCGGATGAAGGGAACGCCAAGCTCATCCGCGCTTGCCCGCCCGGCCCCGGTCTCGGAGTCGGCGAGCACCAGCCTTGCACCTTCCTCGGCGAAGCGCAGCGCGATGCCCTTACCGATGCCGCGCGCGCCGCCGACGATCAGCGCCACCTTGCCTTCCAGTCGTCCTGTCATGCGAGCCGTCCTGTCACGCCAACCTTTGGCGAATGGTTTGCTTGAATGCATCGAGCAGCACGGCCGCCAACACCAGCAGGCCATGGATGACCTGGGTGAAGTTGGCGGGCAGGCCCATCAGGTTGATCGCCGTGTTGATGGCCGAAAGCAGGAGCACGCCGGCGTACACGCCGGGCAAGGTGCCGACGCCGCCCTTCAGGCTGACGCCGCCGATAACCACGGCCGCGAAGGCGTTGAACAGAAGGCCGACGCCCAGATTGGCGGTGGCGCCCGAGGTGCGGATCGCCAGCAGCCAGCCGGCCAGCCCTGCGATGGCGCCGGCGAGCACGAAGGCGATGATCAGGTTGCGGTTCACCCGGATGCCGGCACGGAAGGTCGCGGTTTCATTGCCGCCGATCATCACCAGGTGCCTGCCGAACGGGGTCTTGGCCATGATCAGTGAGAACACGACGAAACAGGCCACCGCGATCCAGGCGGTAAGCGGCAGGCCAACCAGGCGCTGGATGCCGAACCAGCGGATGGCGGGTGCCAGATCCTGCGCCGAGCGGCCGCCCGAAATGACCAGCACCAGGCCGCGCACCCAGATGTAGGAGGCGAGCGTGATGATAAAGGCGCTCATCTTGACCTTGACCACGAGATAGCCGTTGAAGGCGCCGATGAGGCCGCCGACGGCCAGCGCCAGCAGCAGCGAGACCGGAACCATCAGCCATTCCGGGTGCAACTGCACGCCGAGGCCGATGCCCGAGGAACAAAACAGGATGCCCACCGCCATGGCGCTGAGCGCGGCGACGGATTCGACCGACAGGTCCATGTGCCCGGCAATGATGACCAGCGCCAGGCCGATCGACATCACACCGAGCACGCTCGACGCCTCGATGATGTTGGCGAAGATGCCGAGCTGGAAATAGTTCGGGATGAACAGCGAGAAGACGACCAGGACAAAAAGCAGCATGAACCAGACGAGGTTGTCGAGGACGAACTCCAGGGCGTGGCGTGTGCGAGGGTTCATGTGTCGATCCGGTTGGCGTGCGGGATCAAAGCCGCGGCAGGTTGCCTGCGTCTCGTTTCATGCGGGCAGGGCAGGGCTCCGGGCCTGGTATGGCCCGGAGCGGTCGGGCCGTCTGTCTATTCGACCGGCTTGACGGTATCCGTCGGCGGCTTCTGGTTGCCCCAGAAAGCCGGGTTGTCGACGTTTTCCTTGGTGATGGCGGCACCCGGGATCTTGATGTTGGGGCCCCAGGCTTCCTTGGTAAGGGTCGATTTCAGGCCAAGCACATCGTATTCGCCGGGCTTGATCTCTTCCTTCTTGACGACCTTGTCCATGAACATGGCGACGGCGGCGGCCTGTGCGTAAAGCGGCTGCTCGACCTCGACGTTGAGCCAGCCCTTGCGGATCAGGTCGAGGCCGACCGGTGCGCCGTTCGAGCTCATCAGCATGACGTCGCCCGGCTTCTTGCCGGCGGCCTCGAGCGAGGCGACGGCGGCGACCGACAGGTGTGCGGCATGGCTGAAGATCAGGTCGATGTCGGGGTTGGCCAGCATCTGGTCGGCAACGATGGTGCCGGCGTTGCTGGCCTCCCACTGCATGGCCGGCAGCGAGATGATCTTGACGTCTGGGAACGCCTTCATCTTCTCCTCGAAACCCTTCTGGATGTCGAGCGTGTAGGGATCGCCGGGATCGCCAAGCACCTGCAGGACCTTGCCCTTCACCGAGCCGTTCTTGGCTTTCAGAAGCTTTTCGGCCTGCTCGGCGGCGACGTAGCCGATCTCGACGGTGCCCGCGACCGACGTGAAGTCGGACGGTGTCGACGTGATCTGGCGGTCGAACTCGACCACCGGAATGCCGGCCGCGCGCGCTGCCTCGATCGATGGTTTCAGCGCATTGAAATCGACGGCGGCCAGGATGATCGCCGCCGGCTTCAGCGCGATGACGTCGTTCATCTGCGATTGCTGGGCGTCGGTCTTGTTGTCGGCGTTCAGCGTCTTCATCTCGTAGCCGGTCTGTTTCAGGAACAGCTCCAGCGCGCTCACCGAGCCGGTCTGGAATTCGTCGAGCAATGTCGGCACCATGTAGTAGACGATACCCTTGGACTGGGCGAATGCCGGCGTGAGCGTGGCAAAGGCCAGTGCCAGGATACCGAAGACAGCAAGAAGTATTCGCTTCATGTCGTTGGCTCCCTGTTAAGCCGGACCCCTCTTTGTCCCTCAGCCCGCCGGTCCGGCACCGGCAAGCGTCTCTCCGGTGATCATGTTGATCACCGCATCGGGACTTGTCTTGTTGCGGGCGACATCGCCCGCCACGACGCCTTGCCGGATGACCACGATCCGGTCGGCGACCTGAAAAGCCTGCTGCATGATATGGGTGATGATGACGACGCCGATGCCCTGGCTCGCCACCTGGCGGATCATTTCGAGACCGCGCCGGGTTTGCTCGACGCCAAGTGCGGCGAACGGCTCGTCGAGAAGCACCAGCTTGCCGCCCCAATGCACGAAGCGGTTCAGCTCGATGGCCTGCCGCTGGCCGCCCGAGAGATGCTCGACATTGGTGCGCAGTGAAGGAATGCGGGTCCCGGCGCTGGCCAGCGCCTTGCCGACGACGGCTTCCATGGCGCGCTCGTCGAGCACCGGAATGCCGAGCACCTTTCTGGTGATCTCGCGGCCCATGAAGAAATTGGCCACCACATCGACATTGGTGCACAGCGACAGGTCCTGGTAGACGGTCTCGATGCCTGCCGCCTTGGCTTCCGCCGGCGACCGGGCCAGGAATTCCTTGCCCTCGAACAGCATGCGGCCGGAGGTCGGTTCGAGACCGCCAGCTATGATCTTGACCAGCGTCGACTTGCCGGCGCCGTTGTCGCCGAGCAGCGCCACCACTTCGCCCTTGCCGATGGAAAAGCTGATCCCCTTCAGCGCTTCGATCGCGCCGTAGTTCTTGGTCACGTTGTCGAGCACCAGCAGGGGTTCGCTCATGCGGCAATCTCCCTGCCCGAAAGTATGTCGCGGCCGCGCTCGCGTTCGGCGGCGAACATCTGCCCGAAGCGTGGCGACAACACCCCTGAAACGGCGAGCGCCGCCGCGCCGCGCAGCACGGCATGCTGGCCGCCGCTGGCGACGATGACGCGCGGCGTCTTGCGGTCCGCGCGGGCCGAAACCGAATTGTGCAGCGGTTCGGCCGCGTCCGCCAGGCGCTCGAGCAGTTCCGATGCCGCCAGGCCGCCGAGCACGACCGTCTCTGGATCGAAGAGGTTTTCGATGATGGCGATGGTGTTGCGGAAGATCGGGCCGACTTGCGCCACCCAATCGGCGTCGCTGCCGGCCCGGCGGCCCCGCGCCTCGAGCGAGAGATAGCGCTCGAGGCAGCCTCGGTTGCCGCAGGGGCAAAGCTCGCCATCGGGGACCACGGGAATGTGGCCGATCTCGCCGGCATTGCCCCAGCCGCCGCGCAGAACGCTGCCGTCATGCATCATCGCGCCGCCAAGCCCGACGCCGAAATAGAGATAGTAATAGTCGGAATGGCGGGCTCCGATGCCATAGAGCCGCTCGCCCATCGCGGCCGCGGCCATGTCGCTCTCGAAGAACGCCGGCAATCCTGTCGCGGCCGTCAGCCGCTCACGCAGCGCCACATGCTTCCAGCCGGTCATCGTGGTCGGGCCGACAAAGCTCATGGAGTCCACATCGAACGGGCCGGGAAGCGCCATGCCGACGCCGATGACGCGGCCGCCGGGCCGCTTGCCCGTCAGGTCGCGGACCATGGCGCCGATCTGGTCGAACGCCTGATCGGGCGTCGCGTTGGACGCTTCGCGGCGTGAACTCTCGATAACGTCGCCGCTGAGATTGATCAGCGCGGCGTCTATTCCAAGCGGCGTCAGGTGGATGCCGACGGCATAGCCGCCTTCCGGGTTGATGCGCAGCGTTGCCGGTGGCAGGCCACGTCCCTTCGGCTCTTCGCGCACGGACAGGATGTAGCCCTGTTCCTCCAGTTCGCGAACGATGGTCGACACGGTCTGCACGGTGAGCCCGACGTGCCTGGCGATGTCGCCGCGTGCAATCGGGCCATGACGGCGGATGGACTCAAGCACGATGCGCCGGTTGTATGGCCGCCCGAACTCCTGATTGGTCCCCCGCAATGCCATGCCTTGCGCCCCCACTTGACGTAAGGTTCGCATCAAACATTTATTCAGTCAAATGGAATTCAAAAATAATCCGGAAGCTGAGGAGCCGAGATCCTATGGCGGTTTACGGGGTGCGGGATACCGCATGGCGAGGAGAGGTGTGCTCGACCGGGACCGACGGCTCCGGATTCAGCAAGCGAGCGGCTGATCTTGCTAGAGATACTGGGCGACTTTCTTGCCGACGGTCAAGAAGCGCAGCGGATCGATCGCCTCGCCATTGTGACGCACTTCATAGTGCAGATGCGGGCCGGTCGAGCGCCCACTGCTGCCGGTCTTGCCGATGACGGCGCCGGCGTCCACTTTCTCGCCTACCGTCACGTCGATCTCGCTGAGATGTCCGTAGCGCGTGGCAAAGCCATTGCCATGGTCGATCTCGACCATGCGGCCATAGCCGCCATTCCAGCCGGCCTTGGTGACGATGCCGGGCGCGGTGACCTTGGCCGCCATGCCGATCGGCGCCCTGAAATCCATGCCCGAATGCAACGCGGCCGTGCCGAGAATGGGATCGGTGCGCACGCCGAACGGACTGGTGACGGAGTGGCCAGGGGCAGGGTTTGCAAGCGGCAACCGGCGCGCTTCCTTCTTGAGGTGATCGAGCGTATCCAGCGCCTCGTCCAGTTCCTTGACCTTGCTGTCGAAGATCATCGACGAGTCGAGCGGAATCAGCGGTCCGCCGACATCGCTTTCGTTCTTGCCGAAATCACTGTCGACCGGCAGTCCGGCCGTCTGCAGCGCCTGCTGGATGGCATCGGCGCTTTTGTAGGCGTTGTCCGCGAGCGTGTTGATGCGGCTGAGCTGTTCATTCTCGATGGATTTCAGCGACTGGTTGATCGAGACGAACAGCCTGTCGGCGCGATCGGCGGCTGAGTCGCTGGGCAGCGGATCGGTGCGGGTCGACCACAAGGAGAAGGGCCTTGTGTCGGCGGTGCCGAGGTCCGCGCCCAGGCTGGCAACCGCGTAGTTCCGCGCTGGCTGGCTGATGCTGCCGGTCACCTCGGCGCGCTTGTCCGGCTTGGCGGGCGCGGCCGGATCTTCGGCGGGCACCGTTCCGATATCACCTTCGGCGCGTTCGAGCAGTGGGCCGAGACGGCCATGCCGCTGGCTGAGCTGCGTCTGGCGCTCGAGCAATTCGCTGACTTTGGTCTCCATCAGTTGCTGGTCGAGCAACTGCCTGCTGGTGATGCGGTCGACCTGGGCGCGAAGCGCCGAAATGCGGTCTTCGTAAGCCTGCTGCATGCGAGCCTGGCGCGCCGTGGTGGCGCCGATCAGGTCGTCGCGCAGCACGAGATAGGATGTGGCCAGGAGGTAGCCGATGGCAATGGCGGCGAGTGCTGAACCAATGAATGCCGCCAGCCAGGGGCGGATCGTGAAGTGCCTGATCTCGTTGCCCCGGGCGATGATGATCGTGTGCGGTTCCTTGCGCCTGCCGAAGACTGCGGACTGACCGGTTGCGTTCACGGGACCAAGCTTTCGTTACGACACCACGACCGCCTGATTACACATTATTAGGGTTAACAAAGGCTTGCCGTATCGGCAGCGCGACGCCGAATGCACGCAATGCAGGCAAGAGGTTGCATGGAAATCGCCAGCTACGGCCGCTACGTCGCGAAATCGTTGGCGAGGAGCACCAATGTTCCGCCAGCAGCGGACAGTCACGCGCTGAGCAAGCTCCAGGTTTCTTAACTGTATTCGATTGCATTTAATTGACTCTTTTCGAGTAAAGACCTGCTGGTATTTCGGATTCACCGTGGCGGTAGGAATGCTGGACGACCTGGTTGGCAAGATCCTCGACAAGATTTCGGGCACCAGTCTGCTGGCGACCGGGCTTTTGCTGCTGACGGCCCTTGTCAGCGCGCTCGTGGCTTATTGGCGCACGGTCGAGGAGAAGAGCTGGAAGGAATTTTTCGAGTTCGTCGTCCCCCATGAGGTCATCACCCATCCCTCCGCGAAGGCCGACCTGCTGTTCTGGATCACCAGGAAGGCCCTGATGCCTTTCCTGATGCTGCCCGCCGGAATTGTCTTCGTCACGGCGGTGGGCTACGGGACCAACTGGCTGTTTTCGACACTGTTCCAGTTTCAGCCGCCTCTGATCGAGGGGCCGGCAGGACCGGTGACGGTGCTGATCTTCACCATCAGCATGCTGCTCGCCTACGACATTTCCTATTATCTCTATCACGTCGCCCAGCATCGCTACCCCCTGCTTTGGGAACTGCACAAGGTGCATCACTCGGCCGAGGTGCTGGTCGGGATCACCAAGGACCGGGTCCATCCGCTCGACGAGTTGATGAACCGAGCCTGGGACGGGCTCATCGTGGGGCTGTGCTTCGGCATCTGGTCGCTGATTTCGCTGAACCTTGTCGAACTGACCGTCTTTGGCGTTAACGTCTATGTCATGCGGAACATCCTGATGATGGATTTCGTCAGGCACACGCATTTCAAGATCTCGTTCGGCCCGCTCAACAACTTGATCCTGTGTCCTCATTGGCACCAGCTGCATCACAGCGTCGATCCGCGCCACTACGACAAGAATTTCGGGCTGCTCTTCTCGTTCTGGGACCGGCTCTTCGGAACATTGTGCGTGCCGAGGCCCGACGAGGACTTCAAGTTCGGACTGGTCGACCGCGATGTGCGCGACTACCAGTCGCTCGCCGGCCTTTATGTCATGCCGCTGAAGCGGATGTGGGGTCATGTTGCCAGGCGCATCCGGCCTGGAAAGCGGCAGCCACGGACTGCGCGACCATCGGAAGGGACACGGCCATGAACGCTCCCGTCACGCTCTCCATCCCGCGGACACGCACCTTCGAAATCGTGACATCGGCGGTGCGCCTGGCCGAGATCGCACCGGCCTGGAGCGCGCTCTGGCAGCGGGCTGGCGGGCTTGTCTTCCAGCATCCCGACTGGATCGCGGCCTGGTGGCGCACCACCCCGCATCAGGAGCGGCGCGCCCTCAGGATTGGGCTTGCCTGGAACGGCGACCGGCTCGAGGGCGTGATAGCGCTCGCGACCTTCAGGCGCTCCGGCATCCGCATGCTCGAATGGGCGGCGAAGGATCACAGTGACTATGGCGACGCGCTGGTTGCACCCGACAGCGACCCGCAGGCGATCTCCCGCCTTTGGCAGCATGTCTTCGATCAGGGCGGCTTCGACCTGATCTACCTCAACCGTCTGCTGCCGGATGCCGGGGTTCATGCCCTGCTGCACCCGGCCCATGGCAAAGCGCTTCGGCCCAACCACCGCGGTGAAATCAGCTATCGTGTCACTGGTCCCTGGCAGAGTGGGGCGGAATGGTTCGAGACGTTGTCGAAAAAGGGCCGGCAGAACTATCGTCGCGGCCGCAAATTCATGGAAGAGAGCGGCGCATTGCGTTTCCGCCTCCTGGATGCGGATGACCCGCGCGAGCCGGTGCTCGAGCGGGTCGCGACGCTGAAGCGGCTCTGGCTCGTTCGGCATGGCCGCGCTTCGGATCTGTTCGATGAGGGCTCGCCGGTTCTCGCCGCGCTTATTTCCGTGCTGGCCGACCTCGGGCTGTTGCGCATTTTCGTGCTGGAGCTTGACGACACGATCATCGCGGTCTCGATCAACTTCGAGCAGCACGGCACGATGATGGCTTTCGTCACCACCTACGATCCCGAACACGAGCGCGCCTCGCCGGGTATGGTGCTGATGATGGACTATATCCAGTGGTCGCTCGACCGTGGCCTTGCCACGATTGATTTTCTCTGCGGCGGCGAGGATTTCAAGCGCCGCTTCGCCACGCAATCAGTCGCGCTGTCGTCGATGATGGGTGCGCGCGGCTTGCGCGGTCATCTCGCCGCACTGGCCGATCATGTGGACCATGTTTCGAAGTCCTGGAAGACCCGGCGGCAGCCGAAAGCCGACGCGGTGCCTGACGAATAGCGCCACGATCGTCGTTTGCGTCGTGTGCTTTGGCGACGCTCAAAGCGCGCGAACGGCTTCCAGAACGGCCTCGGCATGGCCCTTGACCCGGACCTTGCGCCAGATCTTGGCGATCCGTCCGTCACGGCCGATCAAGAATGTCGCGCGCTCGACGCCCATGTATTTGCGGCCATACATCGATTTCTCGACCCACAGGCGGTAGGCCTCGATCACCTTGCGCTCCTCGTCGGCGGCAAGATCGATGGTTAGATCGTATTTCGATTTGAACTTGTCGTGTTTCTTGGCGCTGTCTGGCGACAGGCCGATGACGACAGCGCCGGCCTTCTCGAATTCCGGCTTCAGCCGCGAGAAGCTGATCGCCTCTTGCGTGCAGCTTGTCGTGTCATCCTGAGGATAGAAATAGAGCACGACTGGCTTGCCGGCGGATGCGGCCAGGCTGAGCGATCCGCCGCCGTCCCGCGGCAGATCGAATTGCGGCGCGGGATCGCCTACTTCGAGGTCAGCCATATCGATGCCCTTGTTTGAGGTTACGCGCGAAGCCACACCGATATAGTGTCGACCGGGGATTCGTCCACGAGCGAGTTTGTACAACGGAAGATTGCGTGGATCAGGAGCAACCGCAGCACGAGAAGATCCGGTTCAGGCGGGACGAAATCACCGACCTGGGCGCCCTGCCGTCCGCGTGCCGCGTCCCGCCTCTTGGCCAGGCGGCGATCGGCCGCGGCTTTCGCATCCTTTCGCGCGTGTTTGCCGGCGTGGTCGCGTTCATGCTGCTGGCCGCGACGGCGGTCTATCTCATCGGCCTTTCCGGCATTGGTTCTGACCGGCTGCGCGTCGAGGCGGAGAGCGCCATCGAGAGGCTGGCGGGCGTCGACGTCAATGTCGCTGTCGGGCCCGCCCGCATCACGCTCGACAGTTCGAGCTTCGTGGCGCTGCAGGTGAGCGATGTCAGCCTGAAGACATCGGACGGCAAACCCATGGCCGATGCCGGGCGTGTGCGCTTCGGCATCCGCCTGGTGCCGCTTTTGTGGGGCGAGGTGCGGCTGACCAGCGCCAGGATCTCCGATGCCCGCATCGTCATGGCGGCGATGCCGTCCGGCGGCGACTGGACGGCGGCACTGCGCAACGAGAACGGCCTCGTCGATCCGGAGAAGCTGTCGGACGCGGTGTTCGGCTACATCCATCGTGCGCTCGACGCCGTGCGGGAAGATTCGATGCGCCGGATCGATCTCAGCAATGTCGAGTTCGTGTTGCCCGACGCTGGATCGATCAAGCTGGTCAAGATCGCCGACGCCACCGTGGTTCAGTCGGGGCCGGGCGGCATGGAGTTCACCTCCGACGCGGACGTCGACGGCAGGACAGTCACCGTTGTAGCTTCCGCCACCCGTAACATCGCGGCGCATCGGGTGACGGCGTTGGATGCCAGCATCAATCTGGCGGATGCCGGCGCCACCGCTGCCGGCTCCGGCAAGCTTGGTGCCGTCGCGCTGAAGTTGACAGGATCGGAAGGGTCAGGTGCCACCGCATCACGCTTGACCGCCGCCCTTTCGTCCACCGGGTCCGTGCTGGATCTTGGCACACGCGGGCTGCTGCCGGCGGATGCCGATGTCAATGCGACGCTTGTCTATGGCTCCAACAAGATCCAGGTCGACAGGCTGCTCTTGAAAACCGGCAGGTCTTCATTCGATTTCGGCGGCTCGATCGGGCCAAAACCAGCAACCGGGGTGGCTGGTGAGGAACCCTCCTACCGTTACGATCTGACCAGCGACGGTTCGACCCTGGCGCCATCGGAATCGCCTGAGCCCGCGCTGATGTTCCTGGCGCGCATCGCCGGCGTCTACCAGCCGCAAAGCCATAAACTGGTGGCCGAGCAGATCGCGGTTCGGTCCGCCGGGAGCAGCGAGGTGCTTGGGACCGCGGCTGTGGAATTCGTCGAGGGCAAGGCTCCCGGGGTCAGTCTGGCGCTCAACATCCATGACATGCCGGTCTCGCACGTCAAACAGCTGTGGCCGTGGTTTTCGGCGCGCAATGCGCGGCTCTGGGTGCTGAACAATCTGTTCGGCGGCCGCGTGGTCGACGCCAGCCTCCAGTTCCAGGTGGTGCCGGATCGCCTCGGCAATGGCGTGCCGCTTTCCGCCGACGAGGTCTTCGGCCGTTTCCAGATCGAAGGCGCGCGTTTCGACACTGCCGGCCGCATCCCACCGATCCGCGACGCGGTGGGCGTGGTCGGATTCCACGGCAACGACGTCGACGTATCCTTGTCGTCGGGCACCGTCTTCATGCCGAGTGGCCGCACGGTGGCGGCCAGCAATGGCACGCTGACGGTCAAGGCCGCCAACCGTCCGCCGGTCATCGGCGCACTCGACATCGATGTCGAGGGGGAGGCGCCGGCCGTCGCCGAGCTTGCCTCCTACGAACCGATCAACGCCATGCGCCATGTCGGCATCCTGCCTGAGGATCTTTCCGGCAGCGTCACCGGCCACGTCAAGGCGGATATTCCGCTGCAGTCGGGCGTCGATACGGCGAAGCTCGATTGGCTGGTGTCGCTCGACTACACCGGCCTGTCCCTGGCCAAGCCGTTCGAGGGGCAGGCCGTGACGGACGCGGACGGCTCGATCACGGTCGACCCGCAAAAGGCTGTCATTTCGGCCAAGGCATCGCTGAACGGCATTCCGGCCGAACTCGATCTCGTCGAGCCGTTGGTGGATGACGGGCCGGCGCGCAGCCGCAAAGTCGCCCTTGTGCTCGACGACAAGATCCGCGCCGCCGCCATGCCCGGCCTGACGCCGCTGCTTGGTGGAACGGTGAAGGTCGCGATCGACAAGAGTGGTAGCGGCAACCAGAACGTTTCGGTCGACCTGACCAATGCCAGGCTGGACATTCCCTGGGCCGGCTGGAGCAAGGGGGCGGGGGTTCCCGCCAGCGCCACCTTCGTCATGACCAAGGCCGGCGACACCACGACGCTGTCCGACTTCGACCTCGGTGGCAAGACATTCTCCATCGATGGCGGCATCGTGCTGGTCAACGGCGCGCTGTCGTCGGCCAAGTTCAGCAGGGTCACCCTGAACCGGGGCGATGACGTTTCCGTGTCGGTGAAGCGATCGGGCAAGGGCTATGCGGTCGGCATCAATGGCAATGCGCTTGATGCTCGTTCGCTGATCAAGCAGTTCACGTCCGATGTGGACACGGCGACCAAAACGACAGGAACAGACAATATTTCAGTCAGTGCGGACGTCAATCAGCTCACCGGTTTTCACGACGAGCAACTCTCCAACCTGAAGCTCGACTACAGTGCGGCCGGTTCGCGGGTGAACGGACTGAAGGTCAGCGCGACGGCGAGTTCGGGTGCCGCCATCGCCATCAGCAACACCACCGGCGACGGCAGGCGTTCGCTCAATGTGCAGTCGGCGGACGCCGGCGCCATCCTGCGGTTCCTCAACATCTATGAGCACATGGAAGGCGGATCGATCACGCTGGCGCTGACCGGGGGCAGCGACGGGCCGATGAAGGGCAAGGTCGACACCAGCAACTTCTTCATCGTCAACGAACCCAAGCTCGCCTCCATCGTCTCGACCACGCCGGCCGGCGACAGCCGCAGCCTCAACCAGGCGGTGAAGGGCAAGCTCGACACGTCGCGGGTGAAGTTCGAGCGCGGCTATGCCGAAATCGACAAGGGCAGCGGTTATCTGCGGCTGACCAATGGCGTGCTGCGCGGCCCGCGCATCGGCACGACCTTCCAGGGCATCCTCTACGACCAGAACAACAATATGGATATGACCGGCACCTTCATGCCTGCCTACGGTCTCAACCGCATCTTTGGCGAATTGCCCATCGTCGGCGCGCTTCTCGGCAATGGCCGCGACCGCGGCCTGATCGGCGTCACCTACCGCCTCAGGGGCAATGCCAACAAGCCGGTGCTCGACGTCAATCCGCTGTCGGTGATCGCGCCGGGGATATTCAGGTCGATCTTCGAGTATCGCTAGAGCGAAACGGTTTTCCGCCCGGAATTGCCTCAAGACACATAGTTGGAGCCGTTTCCGGGAAACGGCTCCAAGGGCCTTAGGCCGGCCTGACCAGGATGTGTTTTTTCCTGCCCAATGAAAGCTTTATGACGTTTTCCGGACTCAAATCCTGAAGCGTCACCAGCCGGCGGTCGTCGCTGACCGCCTGGTCGTTCAGGCGCACGGCGCCGCCCTGGATGTGCCGCCGTGCCTCGCCATTGGATGATGCCAGCCCGGCGCTGACCAATAGCGACAGGATGCCGACACCGGCTTCGAGCGCGGCCTTGTCCGCCTCGACGGCCGGCAAAGTGTCGGCGAGAGCGCCTTCCTCGAAAGTCTTTCGCGCCGTCTCGCTGGCCTGTTCGGCGGCAGCGCGGCCATGCAGATGGGCGGTAATCTCGGTCGCGAGAATCTTCTTTGCCTCGTTGATCTCGGAGCCGCCCAGCCGCTCGAGCCGTGCGACCTCGTCCAGCGGCAATGTGGTGTAGAGTTTCAGGAACCGGGCAACGTCGGCATCCTCGGTGTTGCGCCAGTACTGCCAGAACTCGTAAGGGCTCAGCATCTGCGGATCGAGCCAGACCGCACCCGACGCCGACTTGCCCATCTTGGCGCCGGACGAGGTGGTCAGCAGCGGCGTGGTCAGCGCATAGAGTTGCGCATCTTCCATACGGCGGCCGAGATCGATGCCGTTGATGATGTTGCCCCATTGGTCGGAGCCGCCCATCTGCAGGCGGCAGCCGAGGCGCTTGTAGAGTTCGACGAAATCATAGGCCTGCAGGATCATGTAGTTGAATTCGAGGAACGAAAGCGATTGCTCGCGATCGAGCCGCAACTTGACGGAATCGAACGCAAGCATGCGGTTGACGGAAAAGTGCCGGCCGACATCGCGCAGGAAATTGACGTAGTTGATCTCCATCAGCCAGTCGGCATTGTTGACCATGACCGCGTCGTTCGGGCCACTGCCGAATTTGAGGTAGGGCATGAAGTTGCGGCGGATGCCGGCAAGATTGTCGTCGATGTCTTGCGGCGTCAGCAGCTTGCGCGCCTCGTCCTTGAAGGAGGGGTCGCCGATCATCGAGGTACCGCCGCCCATCAGCGCGATCGGCCGATGGCCGGTCTGCTGCAGCCAGTGCAGCATCATGATCTGGATCAGCGACCCGGCATGCAGGCTCCTGGCTGTGGCGTCGAAGCCGATATAGGCCGTCACCGTCTCCTTGGCGAAGAGTTGATCGAGACCGGCATCATCCGAGGTCTGGTGGATGAAACCGCGCTCGCTCATCGTGCGCAGGAAATCGGATTTGAAGGCAGGCATCGTTTCTTTCCCGAAAGCGTGTGCCCGTCCAGCGCGGGCAATGTGAACGCGCGCGTTTAGCACCCAAGCGCGATCAGCAAAAGTGGAATCCGGTTTTGCGTCGGATCGCGCGCCAACAAGGAGTCCGCGATCAGCAAAAGTGGATTCCGGTTTTGCGGCCGGCGCGGATGGCATTTGCGAATCCTTGCCTCATCCATGCCGCTGGCGTAATGAGGCGCCGCGCAAGGGCAGCGCCCGCACGCCGCGACGGGGTCGTCCCGCAGATCAGATCCGGAAAGCTCCCGCGATGAACAGAAACTACCTCTTCCTCTTTCTGTTCAGCTTGGTCATGAGTTTCAGCGGCTTGGCGAGCCTTCCGCCGATCGACCGCGACGAGTCCCGCTTTGTCCAGGCGACCAAGCAGATGGTCGAAACCGGCGACTATATCGACATCCGCTTCCAGGATGTCTCGCGCTACAAGAAGCCGATCGGCATCTACTGGCTGCAATCGGCTGCCGTCGCATTGAGCGGCGAGGGCGCGGCCGCACCGATCTGGGTGTACCGCCTTGTCTCGATGCTCGGAATCGCGCTCGCTGTCCTGGGCATCGGCTGGACGGGCACAAAATTGTTCGGCGCCAATGCCGGCCTTGCCGCCGGCCTGATGATGGCGGCGATCTTCGCAACCGCGTTCGAGGGACGCGACGCCAAAACCGACGCCATGCTTCTGGCCTGCTGCGTGGCCGCGCAGGGCGCGCTGGCGCAAGTCTACCTGGCGTCGCGCCGCAACGAGCCGGTGGCCGGCCATCTGCCGTGGATATTCTGGTTCGCGCAAGGCGTCGGGATCCTCATCAAGGGACCCGTGGCCCCGCTTCTGTCACTGCTGACGGCGGCCGCGCTGTTTGCTTTCGAACGCGACTGGCGCTGGCTTTTGAAGCTGAAGCTCGTGCGCGGCGTCGCGCTCGTTTTGCTCATCGTGCTGCCCTGGGTCGCTTTTATCGGCTGGAAGAGCGGCGGCGCCTTTTTTCAGGAAGCCGTCGGCAAGGATATGCTGAACAAGGTCGCGTCGGGAGAGGAATCGCACGGCCTGCCGCCTGGCTTCTACATGCTAACCTATTCGCTGTTCATGTGGCCGTTCGGCCTGATCGCGGTCGGCGCCGGCCTGCAGGCCCTCAATCGTGTGCGCGACGATTTCAGGCTGCGCTTTTGCCTGGCATGGTACATTCCGTTCTGGCTGGTGTTCGAACTCATCCCGACCAAACTGCCGCATTACGTCCTGCCGGCCTATCCCGGCATGGCGCTGCTGATCGGCTGGCTGCTGACGTTGTCGCCGCAGGACGCCAATGCGCCGCTCAAGCGCTGGCAGCAGTGGTTGTGGTGGTCGACCGCGTTCGGTCTGGTGGTGGTCAGCCTCGGGCTGGCCGCGGTTTGTATCGGGGCACCGATCTACCTTACGCACAGTTTCTCCTGGTGGAGCATTCCTGCGGCAGCGTCAGCGCTGGGCGCCGGTTATCTCGCATTCTCCAGGCAGTTGCAGGTGCCGCTGCCTCGCATTGGAGCCACCGCCGCCTGCGCGGGCATCACCTATGCCTTGCTGTTCGGGGTCATCGCGCCGTCGCTGAAGCCGATGTGGCTGAGCCCGGCGATCAGGCAAGCCGTGCTTGCCAACCAGGCATGCGACACAACGGTGCTGGCCTCGGCGCGGTATCAGGAGCCGAGCCTGGTGTTTCTGGTCGGCACGAAAACGGTGCTGACCGATGTCGGAGGCGTGGCGGAGCACCTGCTCGCCGATCCTGCCTGTGCCTTGGGGCTGGCCCCGATCGGGGATGAGCAGAAGCTGAATGGCATGCTGTCGGTGCGAGGCAAATCGGTGAACCGCGTCGCTGAAATCGATGGCCTCAACTATTCGTCGGGAGACAAACTGTCGCTCGGCCTTTATCGTGTGGCCCAATGACGGCTGGGTCGATGACAGAGTCCAGTTTCCAATGCTCGTGAAATCACGCCCACCAGTTACCAGCTCCCTCCTCGGGATAGGACGCCGGTCCCTCGACAATTTTCGCGACACCCTGCGGATCGCAAGGCGGCGCCTCGCCGTTCGGCCCGCTCGCTATCCCAACATCTCATGGTGGGCGTGGGGACTGGTCTGGGTCTTTCTGACGGCAGCCGCCTTTGTTCGTCTCGATACGCCGGCGGGGGTAGCCCATGGCCAATGGTCGGCGGGTGCCGCCAGGCTTGCCGAATTCTTCACACAGTTCGGACTGGGCGGCTGGTATCTCATCCCGTCCGCGCTTCTGCTTGTCGCGGCCAATCTGACGGATTGGCGAAGCCTTTCGCGGCGCGCGCTGATGCTGGTCTACAGTTGGACTTGTCTGGCTTTTCTGGTGCTGAGCGCCGTTGGCCTGTCGGGCCTGACCGTCAATGTCTTGAAATATGCCATTGGCAGGGCGCGCCCGCTCTACTTCCAGGATTTTGGCGTCCTTGCACTCCACCCCTTTGCCTTCGATGCGCGCTTTGCCGGCTTTCCGTCCGGCCACGCCACGACGATGGGCGCCGTGTTCGGTATCCTGCTGCTTTTGTTTCCGCGGCGTTGGTATATCGCCCTTGTGGTCACCGGCTGCATCGCCTCGACCAGGATATTCGTCGGCGCGCACTATCCGAGCGACACCGTCGCCGGCTTCGGCCTCGGCTGTGCCTTCGCGGTGGCCTGCGGACTGGTCTTTGCCAGGCTCGGTTTCATCTTCCGGCCGGCAGCTTCAGGATTGCCGGTCCGCAAATCATCGTTCCGGCTTATTGCCCCAGAAAAATAAGTCGCTGCCGAACCGTATCGTGGCAAGCCAAATGGCGAGGAGCGGACATTGTCCGCCCGCTCATAGCCCCACGAACACGCCTGGCCAGATGTCTTAACGCAGCCGCTTCGGCCTCGGATCGGACAATTCTCCCGCCAGCCGTCGATCGAGATAATCGGAGCATTCCTCGATCAAGAGATCGGCGTCGTTGGCGAAAAAGTGGTTGGCGCCGGGCAGGGTCTTCTGCGTGATGGTGATGCCCTTCTGCGTATGCAGCTTGTCGACCAGGCCCTGCACATCCTTCGGCGGCGCCACCTTGTCGGCGTCGCCATGAATGATCAGGCCCGAAGACGGGCAGGGCGCCAGGAAGGAAAAATCATAGGTGTTGGGCTGCGGTGCGATCGAGATGAAGCCCTCGATCTCGGGCCGGCGCATCAGCAGCTGCATGCCGATCCACGAACCGAAGGAATAGCCGGCGACCCAGCAGCTCTTGGAATCCGGATGCAGCGACTGCACCCAGTCGAGTGCCGCCGCCGCGTCCGACAACTCGCCGGTTCCATGGTCGAACTCGCCCTGGCTGCGGCCGATGCCGCGAAAATTGAAGCGCAGCGTGGTGAAATCACGCTTCTGGAACATGTAGAAGAGGTCGTAGACGATCTTGTTGTTCATCGTGCCGCCGAACTGCGGGTGCGGATGCAACACGATGGCAATCGGCGCGCTCTTTTCCCGCGAGGGCTGGTAGCGTCCCTCCAGGCGGCCGGCCGGACCGGTGAAAATGACCTCAGGCATGAAATACTCCACGTGACATACAAGTGCGCGGTGCCCGGAAAACTGTTCCTCTGGCCCCGCTTCCACAGACCTTGACGCAGGGCGAGCGTCTTCATAGAAGCTAGTTTAGAATTGTTCAAAACTGGGTGGCCGAAACGCAATCGCCCGGTCGCCCTCGCCGCAAGCCGCGTAAATAGGACGGCTTGCCTTGGAATTTCAAGGAAATAACGCCATACGTCGGCGGAATGGCTTCTGACGGGAAGAACTGGACAAAAATGGCCGCGAGACGCGCCTATCTCGACTATAATGCCAGTGCGCCGCTGCTTTCAGCGGCGCGCGAGGCCATGGTCGCGGCGTTTGATGCGGCCAACCCTTCTTCGGTCCATGCCGAGGGGCGCGCCGCGCGCAGGCTCGTCGACAATGCCAGGCGCGACGTGGCGGCACTGGTCAACGGCAAGGCCGAACATGTCGTCTTCACTTCGGGTGCGACCGAGGCCGCCTCGGCGCTTCTGACGCCGGACTGGCGGATGGGGCGCGGCGCCATTCGCATGAGCCGGCTCTACGTGTGCGAGGCCGACCATCCGTGCCTGCTGAATGGCGGACGTTTCCCGGCAAGCCAGGTAACGCGGATCGGTGTCGACGCCGATGGCATAGTCAACCTCGACGCCTTGGCCGCGGCGCTCGCCGGCCACGACAAGGCCGACGGTCTGCCGCTGGTGGCGATCCATGCCGCCAACAACGAAACCGGCGTCATCCAGCCGATCGATCGCATTGCCGAAATCGTCAAGGCGGAGGGCGGCATTCTTGTCGTCGATGCCGTGCAGGCCGCTGGCCGCGTCTCGATCGACATGGCGGCTGGATACGCCGACTATGCGATTGTGTCCTCACACAAGATCGGCGGCCCCAAGGGCGCCGGTGCCATCGTCGCCGCGGCCGACCTGATGATGCCGACGCCGCTGATCAATGGCGGCGGCCAGGAAAAAGGCCACCGTGGCGGCACCGAGAACCTGCCTGGCATTGCCGGGTTTGGCGCCGCTGCACGAGAAGCCCTGGCCGGACTGAAGGCCGTCGGTGCCGTGCGGCAGCGTCGCGATGAGGCCGAAGCCATCCTGAAGACGCTGGTGCCGGACGTGGAAATCTTCGGAACGGACGCGCCAAGGCTTGCCAACACGACATTCTTCGCTATTCCCGGCGTGAAAGCCGAAACCGCCCAGATCGCCTTCGATCTGGCAGGCGTGGCGCTTTCCGCCGGATCCGCCTGCTCGTCGGGCAAGGTCGGGCCGAGCCATGTGCTGAAAGCCATGGGGCACGGCGACAGCCTTGGCGCCCTGCGCGTCTCGGTCGGTGCCGCGACCGCCGCCGAGGACATCGAACTGTTCCGCACCGCGCTGGCAAGCATTGCCGCGCGTCGGGCGGGTAGAGATAAGGCCGCCTAGCGGTTGGAGCATCGGACCGGAGAATCCGATGCTTGAGAAAAACGGATTTGGGCCTTTCGGCCTGGTAGAGCCGTGCGTTTCATGCTGGCCGGGTGAATTTCCGGTGGAGGCGCACTATATTGAACTTACGCTGCCGCGGATGCTGCTCGGGCGTCCATTTGGCGGTGCCATAGTTTGAAAACTGTTGGGCCTTGACCCCGGCGTGGATGGAGAACGCTTATGCCTGCTGTGCAGGACACGATCGATCGGGTCCGAAAGATCGACGTCGACCAATACAAATACGGATTCCAGACCGAGATCGCCGTCGACAAGGCTCCCAAGGGCCTGAGCGAAGACATTATTCGTTTCATCTCGGCCAAGAAGGACGAACCGTCCTGGATGCTGGAATGGCGCCTCGAAGCCTATCGGCGCTGGCTGACGCTGGAAGAGCCGACCTGGGCGCGCGTCAACTATCCCAAGATCGACTTCCAGGACATCTACTATTACGCGGCGCCCAAGAGCACGCCCGGACCGACTTCGCTCAGCGACGTCGATCCTGAGATCTTGAAAGTCTACGAGAAACTCGGCATTCCGTTGAGGGAGCAGGAGATCCTCGCAGGCGTCCAGAAGACCGACGCCTCGGAGTTCGAGGAAGCCAGCGACAATGTCTACAAGTCGGGCCGCGTCGCCGTCGACGCCGTGTTCGATTCCGTGTCCGTCGTCACCACTTTCAAAAAGGAACTGGCGCAGGCCGGAGTCATCTTCTGCTCGATCTCGGAAGCTATCCGCGAGCATCCCGAACTGGTGAAGAAATATCTCGGCTCGGTCGTGCCGACCTCTGACAATTACTACGCCACACTGAATTCGGCCGTGTTCACGGACGGGTCCTTCGTCTTCGTGCCGAAGGGGGTGCGCTGCCCGATGGAGCTGTCGACCTATTTCCGCATGAACGAGAAGAACACCGGACAGTTCGAGCGCACGCTGATCATCGCCGAGGAGGGGGCCTACGTCTCCTATCTCGAGGGCTGCACGGCGCCGCAACGCGACGAGAACCAGCTTCACGCCGCGGTGGTCGAACTGGTGGCGCTCGACGATGCCGAGATCAAATATTCGACCGTGCAGAACTGGTACCCCGGCGACGCCGAGGGCAAGGGCGGCATCTACAATTTCGTCACCAAGCGCGGCGACTGCCGAGGCCACCGATCGAAGATCTCGTGGACGCAGGTCGAGACCGGCTCCGCCATTACCTGGAAATATCCGAGCTGCATCCTGCGCGGCGACGATTCCTCTGGCGAGTTTTATTCGATCGCCGTCTCGAACGGCTATCAGCAGGTCGACAGCGGCACCAAGATGATCCATCTCGGCAAGAACACGTCGAGCCGCATCATCTCCAAGGGCATCGCCGCCGGATTCTCGCAGAACACCTATCGCGGCCAGGTCTCGGCGCACCGCAAGGCGACCAATGCCCGCAATTTCACCAACTGCGACAGCCTGCTGATCGGCGACCAGTGCGGCGCCCACACCGTGCCCTACATGGAAGCCAAGAACTCGACGGCGCAGTTCGAGCATGAGGCGACCACGTCGAAGATTTCCGAGGACCAGAAGTTCTACGTCATGCAGCGCGGCATCCCCGAGGAGGAAGCCATCGCGCTGATCGTCAACGGCTTCGTCAAGGACGTCATCCAGCAACTGCCGATGGAGTTCGCCGTCGAGGCGCAGAAGCTGATCGGCATCTCGCTGGAAGGCTCGGTGGGCTGACCAGCCCAGATAAATATTCAGGAAACAAAGAATGCTTGAGATCAAGAACCTGCACGCCCGCATCGTCGATGACGGCACCGAGATCATCCGCGGCCTGAACCTGACGGTGAAAGCCGGTGAGGTCGCCGCGATCATGGGCCCGAATGGCTCTGGCAAGTCGACCCTGTCCTACATCCTTGCCGGCCGCGAGGACTATGAGGTGACCGAAGGCGACATCCTCTACAACGGCCAGTCGATCCTTGAAATGGATCCGGCCGAGCGCGCTACGTCAGGAATTTTCCTCGCTTTCCAGTATCCGATGGAGATACCGGGCGTCGCGACCATGGAATTTCTCAAGGTGGCCATGAACGAGCAGCGCAAGGCGCGTGGTGAAGAGCCGCTGAAAATCCCGGAATTCCTCAAGCGCGTGAAGGAAGCCGCCGCCTCGCTCAGCATGGACATGGCGATGCTGAAGCGGCCGCTCAATGTCGGTTTTTCCGGCGGCGAGAAGAAGCGTGCCGAGATCCTGCAGATGAAGCTTCTGGAGCCGAAACTCTGCGTGCTCGACGAGACCGATTCCGGCCTCGACATCGATGCGCTGAAGATCGTCTCCGACGGCGTCAACGCGCTGCGGGCGCCGGACCGGGCATTCCTGGTCATCACCCACTATCAGCGCCTGCTCGAGCACATCGTGCCCGACAGCGTGCACGTGCTCTACAAGGGCCAGGTCATCAAGTCGGGCGACAAGTCCCTGGCGCTCGACCTTGAAGCCAATGGCTATGCCGGTGTGATCGGCGAAGCCGCGTGAGATGCCAGGTCATTTTGTGCCAAAAGACGGGGCAAAGCTGATGAATATGCACACACAACCGCAGCGCACACCGGCCGAGACAGCGTTGATCGACGCGTTCGGCGACCGGCTGTCGCTGTTGCCGGGCGACGGCGCGGTGATGCTGAAGCGCGACGATGCCATCGAAGCGATCAAGCACGGCTTGCCGACGCGACGCATCGAATCCTGGCATTATACCGACCTGCGCCGTCTTTTGAACGCGGTGCCGGAGTTCGACCCGGCCGCCACGGCGAAAGCCATCGCGCCAATCGTCGACGGTTCGACGGTTCTAAGCTTGTTGAACGGCGTATCGAGTGCCAAGGCGCCAGTTGTCGAAGGCGTCAGCGTCCAGCGCCTGTCGGAAAAGCTGATTGACGGCAGCATCGCGCCGGGCCTCGATCCCTATGGCAATGACGATGCCATCGGTGCGCTGAACACGGCTTTCGTTGCCGACGGCTACTTTGTCGACATCGCCGATGGCGCCGAACTGGAAAAGCCGGTCGAGCTGCAGAATTTGCAGGCCGGCAGCCAGACCCATGTGCGCTTGGCCGCTCGCGTCGGCGACGGCGCCAAGGCCGTCATCGTCGAGCGTCAGGCGGGCGAGGGCGCGGCGCTGACCAGTTCGGTCAGCCAACTCGTGCTCGGCGAAGGTGCTGAGGTAACGTGGCTGATCGTGCAGGAGCAGCCGGAGACTGCGACGCATCTGGCACAGTTCAAGGCCCATATCGGCAAGAACGCGAAACTGACGCTGTTCGTCATGAACGCCGGCGGCAAGCTTGTGCGCCAGGAGATCATGGTCAGGACGACAGGTGAGGGCGCCGACTTTCAATTGCGCGGCATCAACCTGCTCGCCGGCGACACCCACACCGACGTCACCATGGTGCTCGACCACGCCGTGCCGCACACGACCTCGACGGAGATCGTCCGCAACGTGGTGACGGGCAAGGCGCGTGGCGTCTTCCAGGGCCGCATCAACGTCCATCAATATGCGCAGAAGACCAACGCCAAGATGGCGTGCAACACGCTGTTGCTGTCGGATGACGGCGAGTTCTCGACCAAGCCCGAGCTCGAAATTTTCGCCGACGATGTCGTCTGCGGCCACGGCGCGACGGTGACCGAGATCGACCACGACCATCTGTTCTACCTGATGGCGCGCGGTGTCGACGAAAAGAGCGCACGCGGTCTGCTGGTCAAGGCCTTCGTCGCCGAGGTGATCGAGGAACTGGACGACGAGACGATTGTCGAGGCGCTGGAAGCGAAGCTCGACGAGTGGTTTGTGACGCACGGGTGAAGCTGATGAACGCACCGGGCAAGATTGGAGATTTCTACGACGTCGAGGCGATCCGCCGCGACTTCCCGATCCTGTCGCGCGAAGTCTACGGCAAGAAGCTGGTCTATCTCGACAATGGCGCCTCGGCGCAGAAGCCGCGGGTGGTGCTGGACACGATCCAGCACGCCTATTCCCAGGAATACGCCAACGTCCATCGCGGCCTGCATTTCCTGTCCAATGCCGCCACCGACGCTTACGAAAAGGCGCGGGAAACGGTGCGCCGCTTTCTCAATGCGCCAAGCACCGACAACATCGTCTTCACATCCAACACCACCTCGGCGATCAACACCGTCGCCTATGGCTATGGCATGCCCAATATCGGCGAGGGCGACGAGATCGTGCTGTCGATCATGGAGCACCACTCCAACATCGTGCCCTGGCACTTCATCCGCGAGCGGCAGGGCGCCAAGCTGGTCTGGGTGCCGGTCGACGATCTCGGCGTCTTTCACATCGAGGAATTCGAAAAGCGGCTGTCCGATCGCACTAAACTCGTGGCCATCACGCAGATGTCGAACGCGCTGGGCACGGTGACACCGATCAAGGAGATCGTGCGCATCGCGCATTCGCGTGGAATTCCGGTGCTTGTCGACGGCAGCCAGAGCGCGGTGCACATGCCGATCGACGTGCAGGATCTCGACTGCGATTTCTTCGTCTTCACCGGCCACAAGGTCTATGGTCCCTCGGGCATCGGTGTCCTCTACGGCAAGAAGGATAGTCTCGCCGGCATGCGGCCTTTCATGGGCGGCGGCGAGATGATCGAGGAGGTGACGGAAGACATCGTCACCTACAACGAGCCGCCGCATCGCTTCGAGGCCGGCACGCCGCCGATCGTCCAAGCGATCGGACTGGGCGCCGCGCTCGACTATATGGACTCTGTCGGTCGTGAGCGCATCGCCGCGCATGAGGAAGACTTGAAGACCTACGCCCACGAGCGCCTGCGCGCCATCAACTCGCTGCGCATCTTCGGCGATGCGCCCGGCAAGGGCGCCATCATCTCCTTCGAGCTGCAAGGCATTCATGCCCATGACGTGTCGATGGTGATAGACAGGCAAGGCGTGGCGGTCCGTGCCGGCACCCATTGCGCCCAGCCGCTGTTGAAACGTTTCGGCGTAACCTCCACATGCAGGGCATCGTTCGGCATGTATAATACCAGGGCAGAAGTCGACGCTTTGGCCGAGGCGCTTGAAAAAGCGCGCAAATTCTTCGGATGACGATTTTTTCGGGTGACGACCATGGATGATGTGACCACCACCGAAGCTACGCCGGAAAACTCGGGTAACGGCGTCGTTTCCGCCTCGGCCATTCCCGCTGATGAGCTGGCGCGGCTGACCGACGATATCGTCTCGGCGCTGAAGACGGTCTACGACCCGGAAATCCCGGCCGATATTTACGAGCTTGGCCTCGTCTACAAGATCGACGTCGAGGACGACCGCTCGGTCAAGATCGACATGACGCTGACCGCGCCTGGCTGCCCGGTGGCCGGCGAAATGCCCGGCTGGGTGGAAAATGCCGTCGGCGCCGTCGAGGGCGTCTCCGGCGTCGAAGTCAACATGACTTTCGACCCACCCTGGACGCCCGACCGCATGTCGGAAGAGGCGCAGGTGGCGGTGGGCTGGTACTAGCGCCGCACCTGGCACACTTGCGCCGGTGGTAAAACTTCACCATTTTAGGTGAGGAATCATTCGGCAGGCCTTGAACCTGCATGGAATGGAGAAGGAAAAACATGGGACGCTTTGCCGTCATCACGATGACCGAAAAGGCCGCTGACCGGGTGCGCGAGATCGTCGCCACGCGCGAAAACGCGCATGGCATCCGCCTTGGCATTAAGAAGGGCGGCTGCGCCGGCATGGAATACACGGTCGATCTGGTGACCGAGCCCAACACCAAGGACGACCATATCGAGCGCGATGGCGCCCATGTCTATGTCGCGCCGGAAGCCGCCCTGTTCCTGTTCGGCACCGAGATGGATTTCGAGCAGACGACGCTGCGCACCGGTTTCACCTTCCACAACCCGAACCAGAGTTCGGCCTGCGGCTGCGGCGAGTCGGTCGAGTTGAAGCCGGCCGATCTCAAGGCGCTGGCCGAGGCGCGCGCCACGGCCTGATCTTCCTTCGCCCCGTAAACGGGGCGAAGAAAGCTACTCCACCCACATACCCGTCCGCTTGTGCCAGTCCGCGATCGATTCCTCGGGATAGACGTCGAACGTCTTGTCGCCTTTGCCGATCTCAGGCTCGACCCAGTTCGCCTTGTATTTCAGCATCAGATGCACTTTTTCGGGTGGTTTCGGCAGGTCGCTGTCGATCGCCGAGGCGAAGGGATGCACCAGCTCCGGCCAGGTTGGGTCGTAGAGCCAGAGCGCCGACCCGCATTTGCGGCAAAAATTGCGCTCCCCGGTCGAGATCTCGCAGTGGGGATGCTCGTCATCCTCGATCTCGGCGCGATAGACGCCGAGATTGCTCTTGCCCCTGATGTTCAGCGTCTCGTAGGCGGCGCCGAGATTGATGGCGAAACCGCCGCCGCCCTGCTGCTTACGGCAGATCGAGCAGTAGCACAGCATGAACGGCACGGGCGTGTGGCTTTCCACCTCGAAACGCACGGCGTTGCAGCGACAGGACCCCTTGAGCAGCACAGGCATGGCTAAAACTCCGACAGGATAGCCACAACCTGTCAGCATGATTTTGGTTGCGGCGATGACAAGGCCAAATGCCAGTGACATGATCGCGGCATGGACAATGAGCGCATCGCGGAACTGTTCGAGGGCCTCGGTCCGGTCAGCATCCGAAAACTATTCGGCGGCAAAGGCATCTATTTCGATGGCGTCATCGTCGCCATCGTGCTGCGCGGCGAATTGCTGCTGAAAGCCGACGCGCAGAGCGCATCGGAGTTCGAAGCCGCGGGCTGCCGGCAATGGACCTACACCGGCTCTCGCCACGGCAAGCTTGTCGCCATGCCCTATTGGAGCATTCCCGACAGCGCTTTCGACGATCCCGACGAAATGACGGTGTGGGCGCGACGCGCCTATGAGGCTGGGCGGCGGGCGGGGAAGTAGGCTCCCGCCAGCGCGAGGCCGCCCCCTCATCCGGCCGCTTCGCGGCCACGCTCTCCCCGCCGGGGAGAAGAGGTTCGTTGACGCTGCAAGCTCATCTCCCCTCGGGGAGAGGTCGGATTGCTCCGAATTGCCCTTTGCAATTCGGTCTTGGCAATCCAGGCGAGGGGGACTTTCGCAGTCCCTACAGCGCCTTGGCGATCTCAGCCGCCAGCCTTGCATTGTTCTCGACCAGCGCGATGTTGGTCTTCAGGCTGCGGCCGCCGGTGAGTTCGAGGATTTTTCCCAGCAGGAACGGCGTCACCGCCTTGCCGGTCACGTTGAGCGCCTCGGCCGCCTTTTGCGCGGCTTCGATATAGCCCGCCATCTCCTCGGCCGGGATTTCCTGGTTCTCCGGCACGGGGTTGGCAATCAGCATGCCGCCGCCCAAGCCCAGAGCCAGGCGTGTCCGGTAGAAATGCGCGATATCTTCCGGTCCGTGCAAGGTCAATGGCGCCCGGAACGGTGACTGCCGCGACCAGAAGGCCGGCATCGTCTCGCAGCCATGGCCGACCACGGGCACGCCGCGCGTCTCCAGCACTTCCAGCGTCTTTTCGATGTCGAGGATCGCCTTGGCGCCGGCCGAGACGACGATCACCGGTGTACGCGCCAATTCATCGAGGTCGGCCGAGATGTCGAAGCTCTTTTCCGCCCCCTTGTGCACGCCGCCAATGCCGCCGGTGGCGAACACCTTTATCCCGACCATGTCAGCCGCGATCATGGTGGCGGCGACCGTGGTGCCACCGGTGCGGCCCTGCGCGACGGCGAAGGCGAGATCGGCGCGCGACAGCTTCATGGCGTCACCGGTCATCGCCAGCGATTCGCGTTCGCCGTCCGAAAGCCCGATCTTGATGCGGCCGTTGACCACCGCGATGGTTGCCGGCACGGCGCCGCCGTCAGCGATGATCTTTTCGACGTTGGCCGCCATGGCGCCATTGTCGGGATAGGGCATGCCATGGGTGATGATGGTGCTTTCGAGCGCCACCACCGGGCGCCCGGCGGCCAGGGCCTGCGCCACCGGTGCGTGGATATCGATGAAGGGGCGGGCGGTCTCTGGCGTCATCTCTGATCTCCAATCCGGAGTGCGGCGCATCCATCAGGAAAGCGTAGCTTCACCGCGTGTTGTGAACTTGCCGGGTCTCATGCCACTTCCCTGGCATCCGGCACAAGGGCCAGCGCTTCCGCGAAACTCGCCGCGGTGAATTCGGGCACCGCGTCGGCGCTTTCGATGGCCAGCGTTGCCGCGGCGACGCCCTCGCGCACGGCGTGGCGCAGCGGCTGGCCCCGCAGCAGTGCTGCGACCGTCGCACCTGCCAGCGCGTCGCCGGCGCCGGTGACATCGGCGACTTTTCTGGGGGCAGGCGGCAGGATCGAAAAGGCGCCTGTCTCATCGAAACCCAGCACAGGGCCGCTGCCGGCCGTGACCACGCCGCTGGCAAGGCCGCTGCACCGCAACCCGTCGACCATTTCCCGCTCGGCGGCCGCTGCATTGACACCGGCCAGCACGACGGCCTCTCGCCGGTTCATGAAGAGCTGGGCCAGCCCGCCGAGAACCGGTATCAGCCGCGTTACCTTCGCCGGCGAAATCGCGATGGCGAAAACCGGTTTACCGGCGGCGAGCGACAGCAGCCGCTCCAGGGCGGCCGACGGCAGATTGGCGTCGCACAGGATGGCATCGGCGGCGGCCACCTCCTGGCGTATCTTGGAACGCCTGATCTGCTTGGGAAAAGCCAGGTCGTACAGTGCCATGTCGGCAAAGCCGACGATCAATTCGCCCTCGCGATCAATCAATGCCGTGTAGCTCGGCGTGGTACGGTCGAGGAACACCGCCGAAAGATCGGCGATGCCTGCCTCGGCGATGGCCCGTGAAACCGTATCGGCCGACGCATCGCCGCCCCGCATCGACACCAGGGAGGCCGACACGCCGCGCCGCACCATGCTGCGCAACGCATTGAAGACGCCCCCGCCGACATCCTCGCGCATCGTGCCGGGATTGGAGGCTGCCGGCACATAGGGACCGTACACCTGGCCACGCCGGTCGATATGGGCGCCGCCCACGGCCAGGATCTTCGGGGATTCCACCATGGTGGCGATATGACCTTTGTTGTTGCGGCCGCACAAGCGCTAGAGTGCGCGACAGAGCTTCGCATGCTGGTCGGCGATTCGGTCGGGCGATACGATCGAGCCGTCTGGCCCAATGCGGAGCCCGTTCGTGCCCGGGTTTGCGAGACAAAAAAAGGACAAACCGCGATATCCTTTGTTTTTCAGTTGGTTGTCACCCCTTGCCAAATGAGAACAAAAAAGGTACAAAATGGCAGGGATTACGGATTGTCCGGCCTTCATTGACGACCAAGGGGTGATGTATCATGGCTCAGAATTCTTTGCGGCTGGTAGAGGATAAGGCAGTGGACAAATCAAAGGCTCTGGATGCGGCGCTGTCGCAAATCGAGCGGGCTTTCGGCAAGGGCTCGATCATGCGGCTCGGCGCCAACGAGCAGGTCGTCGAGATCGAAACGGTGCCGACCGGCTCGCTCGGCCTCGACATCGCGCTCGGCGTCGGTGGCTTGCCGCGCGGCCGTATCATCGAGATCTATGGGCCGGAAAGCTCCGGTAAGACGACCCTGGCCCTGCACACCGTGGCTGAAGCCCAGAAGAAGGGCGGCATCTGCGCCTTCGTCGATGCCGAACACGCGCTCGATCCGGTCTACGCCCGCAAGCTCGGCGTCGATCTTGAAAACCTGCTGATCTCGCAGCCCGACACCGGCGAGCAGGCGCTCGAGATTTGCGACACGCTGGTGCGTTCCGGCGCCATCGACGTGCTGGTGGTCGATTCGGTGGCGGCGCTGACGCCGCGTGCCGAGATCGAGGGCGAGATGGGCGATTCGCTGCCGGGTCTGCAGGCCCGCCTGATGAGCCAGGCGCTGCGCAAGCTGACCGCGTCGATCTCGCGCTCCAACACCATGGTCATCTTCATCAACCAGATCCGCATGAAGATCGGCGTCATGTTCGGTTCGCCCGAAACCACGACCGGCGGCAACGCGCTGAAATTCTACGCTTCGGTTCGCCTCGACATCCGCCGTATCGGCTCGGTCAAGGATCGTGACGAGGTCGTCGGCAACCAAACCCGCGTCAAGGTGGTCAAGAACAAGTTGGCGCCGCCCTTCAAGGTGGTCGAGTTCGACATCATGTATGGCGAGGGCGTCTCCAAGACCGGCGAACTGGTCGACCTCGGCGTCAAGGCCGGCGTGGTCGAGAAATCGGGCGCCTGGTTCTCCTATAATTCGCAGCGTCTCGGCCAGGGCCGCGAGAATGCGAAACTGTTCCTGCGCGACAATCCCGATACCGCGCGCGAGATCGAGCTGGCGCTCAGGCAGAATGCCGGATTGATCGCCGAAAAGTTCCTCGAAAATGGTGGCTCCGAGGGCAATGGCGACGACGGTTTTGAGGACGAAGCCGGCGCGATGTAGGCAACGGTCAGAATTTGGCCATAAATCCAGACTATTAGTCAATGCTTAAGTAACAGAGTTCTGTAGTTCCGCGTTCCAAACCGCCGGCCTTCGCGCCGGCGGTTTTCGTTTGGGCGGCCCCGCAAGTGCCGGTGCAAAGCGCGAATTGGCCCAATTCCGTGTTTCTGGACAGGGTCAAGAGCTACGGCTAAAAGGCCAGCTCCATCTTCTAGAAAATACAGAGCCATCTCCCGCCGGTCCGGCCGGCGGCTCTCTTGAAAAGGCAGTATCCATGAGTGGCGTCAACGAGATCCGGTCGACCTTTCTCGACTATTTCCGCAAGGAAGGCCACGAGGTCGTGGGCTCGAGCCCGCTCGTGCCGCGCAACGATCCGACATTGATGTTCACCAATGCCGGCATGGTGCAGTTCAAGAATGTCTTCACCGGTTTGGAGAAGCGGCCCTATTCGCGCGCCACCACAGCCCAGAAAAGCGTCCGCGCCGGCGGCAAGCACAACGATCTCGACAATGTCGGCTATACCGCGCGCCACCTGACCTTTTTCGAGATGCTCGGCAATTTCTCCTTCGGTGACTATTTCAAGGAGCGCGCCATCGAGCTTGCCTGGAACCTCATCACCAGGGAGTTCGGGCTGAAGAAGGACAAGCTGCTGGTCACCGTCTATCACACGGACGACGAGGCGGCTGGCTTCTGGAAGAAGATCGCCGGTTTCTCCGACGATCGCATCATCCGCATCCCGACCTCGGACAATTTCTGGGCGATGGGCGACACCGGTCCTTGCGGACCATGCTCGGAAATCTTCATCGATCGTGGCGAGCACATCTGGGGTGGACCTCCCGGCAGTCCCGAGGAAGACGGCGATCGCTTCCTCGAATTCTGGAACCTGGTGTTCATGCAGTATGAGCAGGTGACGAAAGAGGAGCGCGTCGACCTGCCGCGCCCGTCGATCGACACCGGCATGGGCCTGGAGCGCATGGCGTCCATCCTGCAAGGGGTGGAGAGCGTCTTCGAGACCGACCTGTTTCGTCATCTGATCGATGCGGCATCCTCGGCACTTGGGCGCGCGCCCGACGCCGAAACGGTTGCGTCCTACCGTGTCATTGCCGATCATCTGCGCTCGTCCTCCTTCCTGGTCGCCGACGGCGTGCTGCCGTCGAACGAAGGCCGCGGCTATGTGCTGCGTCGCATCATGCGCCGCGCCATGCGCCATGCGCAGTTGCTGGGGGCGAACGAGCCGCTGATGTGGAAGCTGGTGCCGGCGCTGGTGCGCGAGATGGGCCAGGCCTATCCCGAACTGGCACGCGGCGAAACGATGATCGCCGAGACCCTGAAACTCGAGGAGACCCGTTTCCGCAAGACGCTGGTGCGTGGCCTCGGGCTGCTGTCCGAGGCGACGGAGAAGCTCGGCGCCGGCGACATGCTCGATGGCGAAACGGCATTCAAGCTCTACGACACCTATGGCTTCCCGCTCGACCTGACGCAGGACGCGCTGCGGCAGCGCAGCATCTCGGTCGACCTTGCCGGCTTCACCAATGCGATGGAGCAGCAGAAGGCGGAGGCGCGCAAGCACTGGGCCGGGTCCGGCGAGGCCGCCACCGAGACGGTTTGGTTCTCCGTGCGTGAAAAGACCGGCGCCACCGAATTCCTCGGCTACGAAACCGAGCAGGCGGAAGGCCTCATCGAGGCGCTGGTCAAGGACGGCAAGACCGTCGACAGCGCCGGCAAGGGCGATGCGGTCGCCGTGGTCGTCAACCAGACGCCGTTCTACGGCGAGTCCGGCGGCCAGATGGGTGACACCGGCATAATCTCGGGCGAGGGCTTCTCGATCGAGATTTCCGACACGCAAAAGAAGGCCGATGGCCTCTTCGTGCATCTCGGCAAGGTGGTCGCCGGCACGGTCAGTCCGGGTGCCGCGGTCGAACTTAAGGTCGATCATGCCAGGCGCTCCCGGCTGCGCGCCAACCACTCGGCGACGCACCTGATCCACGAGGCGTTGCGCGAGGTGCTGGGCACCCATGTCGCGCAGAAGGGTTCGCTGGTCGCACCCGAGCGTCTGCGCTTCGACATCTCGCACAACAAGCCGATCTCCGCGCAGGAGCTCGAAGAGGTCGAGCGCATGGCCAACGAGATCGTCGTGCAGAACGGCCCGGTGACCACGCGCCTGATGTCGGTCGACGACGCCATTGCCGAGGGCGCGATGGCGCTGTTCGGCGAGAAATATGGCGATGAGGTGCGCGTCGTGTCGATGGGCACCGGCTTGCATGGCGCCAAGGCCAACCGGCCCTATTCGGTCGAGCTCTGCGG
This sequence comes from Mesorhizobium sp. CO1-1-11, assembly GCF_020164995.1. Taxonomy (NCBI): domain Bacteria; kingdom Pseudomonadati; phylum Pseudomonadota; class Alphaproteobacteria; order Hyphomicrobiales; family Phyllobacteriaceae; genus Mesorhizobium; species Mesorhizobium sp. CO1-1-11. Next base: position 91,097 of record NZ_JAIUHE010000002.1, on the reverse strand, counting down.
CGGCACGCATGTCAGGGCGACCGGCGATATCGGCCTGGTGCGCATCGTCTCGGATGGTGCTGTCGCCGCCGGCGTGCGCCGCATCGAGGCATTGACCGGCGAGGCCGCGCGCAGGCATCTCGATGAGCAGGACCGACGCCTGAAGACCACGGCGGCGACGCTTAAGATTTCGCCCGCAGATGTGCCAGCGCGCGTCGAAGCGCTGCTCGAAGAGCGCAAGAAGCTCGAAAAGGACCTGGCCGAAGCGCGCAAGAAACTGGCGCTGGGCGGTGGGTCGCCTGCTGATGCTCCTGCCGCCAACGAGATCGTCGCTGGCGTCGGCTTTCTCGGCAAGGCGGTGTCAGGTGTCTCGCCAAAGGACCTGAAGCCGCTGGCCGATGCCGGCAAGACTTCGTTGGGTTCTGGCGTCGTCGTGTTCGTTGGCGCCGGAGAAGACAACAAGGCGAGCGTCGTGGTCGCTGTCACCGATGATCTCGTCGGCCGTTTCAGCGCTGTCGACCTTGTTCGCGTGGCCTCCGCCGCATTGGGCGGGCAGGGCGGCGGCGGCCGCCCCGACATGGCGCAGGCCGGCGGCCCGGATGCGTCGAGGGCCGATGATGCGATCGCGGCAGTGAGGGCGGCGCTCGAGGCAGCGTAGCTACCATGCGTGGGGCCAGGCGGGATCCCTTCTCTTGGGGCAGCGCTGCCCCTCATCTGGCTGCCGCCATTTTCTCCCCGTAGAACGGGGAGAAGGGCGCTTTCGTCGCGCCCTTCGCCAATCGCCCTCGTTGCAGAAGAGCGCCGACAACGCGACCAGCCTCTTTCTCCCCGTTCACGGGGAGAAATGCCCGGCAGGGCAGGGGCGGCGCGACGTCGAGGAAGCTCACCTCGAGTTATACGCTTTTTCGGTACGCACGAAGCTCGGGCGGCCAGCCATTCGCAAATACAAATCCCAGATGCCTGCAAACTGCGCCAGCAATCCCCGCCCTTCTGGAACCTTGACGAAGTAGGCGATGATCGGCGCCGCGTGCAGATCGGCCAGGGTCAGCTGGTCGCCGAGCAGCCAGGGTCCATCTTGCTTCAGCGAGGTCAATACCTTCAGCACCGTCTCTGCCTGCCGCAGGCCATCCGCGATCAAGCTCTCGTCGGGCACTTCCTTCTCCAGACGCTCGACCGCGACATCCCAGACCATGGCCCGATAGCCATGGGCGTCGAACATGCCGATGATCTGGTTCATCCGCGCGCGGCCGCGCGGATCCTTTGGCTGCAAGGGTGGACCGTCGAAAGCGTCGTCGATATAGCGCGCGATCGCACTCGACTCGAACAGGCGGAACCCCTCATGCTCGAAGGCCGGGATGCGGCCGAACGGGTGGTGCTCGAAATACCAGGCGGGGATGCCCCCGGCGGCAAAGACATCGACCGGCACAAGCTCATAGTCGACGCCCTTCTCCTCCAGCGCCATGCGCGCTATGCGCACGTAAACACTGTAGTCCGCGCCGTACAGGACCGGTTTGGCCATGCTGCCAGTCCTTGCCTTCGTTTTCGTTTGACCCAAAAAGCGAAGGCTCCTTTTGGAGCCTTCGGCATGTGGAGCGGGAGATGTTTACGCCATTGCCTTCTGCAAATTCTCGTCGATCTTGTCGAGGAAGCCGGTGGTCGAGAGCCAGGGCTGGTCGGGGCCGATCAAGAGCGACAGGTCCTTGGTCATGAAGCCGCTCTCGACAGTCTGGATGCAGACCTTTTCCAGCGTCTCGGAAAAACGCTTCAGTTCGGCGTTGTCGTCGAGCTTGGCGCGGTGCGCGAGGCCTCGCGTCCAGGCGAAGATCGACGCGATCGAATTGGTCGAGGTTTCCTCGCCCTTCTGATGCTGGCGATAGTGGCGGGTGACGGTGCCGTGCGCGGCTTCCGCTTCGACGGTCTTGCCATCCGGCGTCATCAGCACCGAGGTCATCAGGCCGAGCGAACCGAACCCTTGCGCCACCGTGTCAGACTGGACGTCGCCGTCATAGTTCTTGCAGGCCCAGACATAGCCGCCCGACCATTTCAGGCTCGAGGCCACCATGTCGTCGATCAGGCGGTGCTCGTACCAAAGCTTCTTCGACTTGAACTCGGCCTCGAATTCAGCCTCGTAGACTTCCTGGAAAATATCCTTGAAGCGGCCGTCATAGGCCTTGAGGATGGTGTTCTTGGTCGACAGGTAGACCGGATAGTTGCGCAGCAGGCCGTAGTTCAGCGACGCCCGGGCGAATTCGCGGATGGACTCGTCGAGATTGTACATGGCCATGGCGACACCGGCGCCGGGCGCGTCGAACACGTCGTGCTCGATGACTTGGCCGTCCTCGCCGACGAACTTGATCGTCAGCTTGCCCTTGCCGGGAAAGCGGAAATCGGTGGCGCGATACTGGTCGCCGAAGGCGTGGCGACCGACGATGATTGGCTTGGTCCAGCCGGGCACCAGGCGCGGCACGTTCTTCATGATGATCGGCTCGCGAAAGATGGTGCCGCCCAAAATGTTGCGGATGGTGCCGTTCGGCGATTTCCACATCTTCTTCAGCTTGAATTCCTCGACGCGCTGCTCGTCGGGGGTGATGGTCGCGCATTTCACGCCAACACCGTATTTCTTGATGGCGTTGGCCGAATCGATGGTCACCTGGTCGTTGGTGGCGTCGCGATGCTCGATGCCCAGGTCGTAATATTCGAGCTTGAGGTCGAGATAAGGGTGGATCAGCTTGTCCTTGATGAACTGCCAGATGATGCGGGTCATCTCGTCGCCGTCGAGTTCGACGACCGGGTTCGCCACCTTGATCTTCGCCATGGAAAGAATGCCTCGTTGCTGGGAATGGGACGGCCTTGCCCGCGTGGCGTCGGCCGGGGATGCCGCCCGTATATCAAAGCGCTTTTGGCCACGCAAACGGCGATCGGTCACGAATGTGAGCCCACGGCGCCGTCATTTGCGAATGCTTCATTTTCGCGGCCGAATATGGCAGGGGACGCTGAAATGCCGCAAACAGCAGTTCATTGACAATCATGCCCATTACCAAAGATCCCGATAACACCGCAGCCGGTCCGGCGATCATCCTTGTCGAGCCGCAACTCGGCGAGAATATCGGCATGGTCGCCCGCGCCATGGCCAATTTCGGACTGTCGGAGCTGCGCCTGGTCAATCCGCGCGATGGCTGGCCGAGCGAGAAGGCGCGTGCCGCCGCCAGCCGTGCCGATCACGTCATCGATGCCGTCAAGGTTTTCGACGATCTGGCCTCGGCACTTGCCGACCTGAACTTCGTCTTCGCCACCACCGCCAGGCAGCGCGACGGCTTCAAATCCGTGCGCGGCCCGGTGGAAGCGGGCAGGATGCTGCGAGCCCGTCACGGAATGGGGCAGCGCACCGGCATCCTGTTCGGTCGCGAGCGCTTCGGCCTCTACAATGACGAGGTTGGCCTCGCCGACGAGATCGTCACTTTCCCGGTCGATCCTGATTTCTCCTCGCTCAACATCGCCCAGGCGGCCTTGCTGATGTCCTACGAGTGGATGAAGTCGGGCCTGGAGGACGAGACCAGGACCAATTTTTCGGGGCCGGAGATGAAGCCTGCAAGCAAGGAAGAATTGCACGGCCTGTTCACCTATCTCGAAGGCGCGCTCGAGGCGCGCGGCTATTTCAGGCCGGCGCCGAAGAAGCCGAAAATGGTCGACAACCTCCGCGCCGTGCTGACGCGGGCAGGCTTTGCCGAACCGGAGCTCAAGGTGCTGCGCGGCATCATCTCTTCGCTTGACCGGTTCTCGCCGGCGATGCCGCGCGGCGATGGGTCACCTGGCGATGACCCCAGGCGTTTGCCCGCGGCGGCGGCGCGCGCCCGCAAGGCGGAGGCGACTGGTCGGGCGCCGGGCGCTAGCGGCGACGACACGGACACGCCACTGCTCGGCGGCAAGGGAACCGACAATGACTGACCAGCCGATCCTGATGTTCGATTCCGGCGTCGGCGGTCTGACCGTGTTGCGCGAGGCACGCGTCCTGATGCCCGACCGGCGCTTTATCTATGTCGCCGACGATGCCGCTTTTCCTTTTGGCGCCTGGGAGGAGCCGGCCCTAAGGGAGCATATACTAGGATTATTCGCCAAACTGCTCGACCGCTTCGCGCCGGCCATCTCGGTTATCGCCTGCAACACCGCCTCGACACTGGTGATCGACGCGCTGCGCGAAAGATTTCCCGGCCATCCCTTCGTCGGCACGGTGCCGGCGGTCAAGCCGGCGGCCGAGCGCACGCGCTCCGGGCTGGTCTCGGTGCTGGCGACGCCGGGCACGGTGAAGCGCCAGTATACGCGCGACCTGATCAGCAAATGGGCGCAGAAATGCCATGTCCGCCTGGTCGGCAGCGACAGGCTGGCTGGCCTGTCCGAAGCCTATATGCGCCAGGGCTTCGTCGACGAAGAGGCCGTGCGCGCCGAGATCGAGCCATGCTTCATCGAGCGCGACGGCATGCGCACCGACATCGTCGTGCTGGCCTGCACGCACTATCCCTTTCTGGTCAATCGCATGCGCAAGACCGCTCCCTGGCCGGTCGACTGGATCGATCCGGCCGAGGCGATCGCACGGCGCGCCCTTTCGCTGCTGCCGCCGATCAATGGGGCGCTGCCGCAAGCCGAGCCTGATATCGCGGTCTTCACCTCGGGCAAGGCGGACTTCGCCGTCAGCCGCCTGATGCAGGGGTTCGGGCTGACCGTTCACTTGGACAGCGGCAAAGCCGCCCGCCACTCAAACAGGTTCGAAGACGATGCTGCGTTGATCCGGATCGGCCAGGACTAGCCTAAGCGTCAGACCATCACCCTGTCTGAGCCCCGAGGCCTTCACGGTGGCAACGACAGCCATGTCGGCAAGCTGAATGCGCACGCCATGGTCGACGAAGTCGGTGACGACGGCTTTGAACGTCTCGCCCTCGCGCCCCTCCAGCATTACCGCCTCGGCAAGGTCGATGGCCGCGTGGTTGATCTGCGAAGCGCGGCTATCCGCGCGTCCCATCGCCTTCGGCAACCTGGCAAACGCGTCGGTAACAGCCTGGGGCACGGGCTGGCCGTCGGCGATAGCCAGCGCGCAGCGCACGACATAACGATCGGCAAGGCGCCTCAGTGGGGCGGTTGCATGGGCATAGGTCGCGGCCATCGCCTCATGCCATGGGACAACGCCGTCCTGATACGGTTGATAGGATGCGCCGGGGCTTGCATGGCGGATTTCCAGCATCAGCGCCGCCTGATGCGGATCGGTCGGATCGAGGGTTCGCTGATAGTCCCGCAAGCTGGTCGAGGCCGGCCAGGACAGTCCGAGAGCCTGTGCCGCGTTGCGCAGCCTTTGAACCTTGAGGGCATCCGGCCCCGACATCACCCGAAAAAGGCCGGTATGATGCGCAAGCATGGCATCGGCGATCGCCATGTTGGCGGCCAGCGAAAGCGCGGCGTTGTCCTGCTCGGATTGCAGAAGCGGCCTGAACGAAAGCCGGAATGTGCCGTCGGCAAGCCTTTCCACCTCCTGCTCGGGTGGGTCGACGCGGGAAGCCCCACGGCGCCGCTCATTCGCCGCCATGCGCCGCGCCATTTCGGCGAAGCCGGCCGGGACATCGGAGGCCTTCACGCTGTCATAGGCGAGCTTCGCGCGGCTTTGAATGATTGCCCGCTCCGCGCCGTCCAACTTCGTCGCGCCGTCCTGCGCAACCCGAACCGTGAAGATAGCAGCTGGACGGGGTCCATCCGGCAACAGGCTCGCCGCACCCTCGGCAATTACCGGCGGATAGAGCCCGGCCTTGCCGTCCGGCAAGTAAAGCGTCTCGCCCCGCGTCCAGGCTTCGCGATCGATCGCGTCGCCGTCCTCGACGAACCAGGCCACGTCGGCGATGGCGTAATGAAGCAGAAGATCGCCACCGCTGGCCTCGATCGAGAACGCCTGATCGAGATCGGTGGAAGCAGCCGGATCGAGCGTGACGAACGGCATTTCAGTTCGATCGGCATGCTGGTTGGGCACACGTTTGGCCGCCGCCTCCGCCGCGGCAAGCACATCGGCCGGAAATCCGTCCGGAACGTGGAATTCGGCGCGGATTTTCGCCAGTCCCGCGGAGAGAACCTGTGAGGGATCGGTCAGGGATTTCATTCAGCCGTCCTACACTGGGGTTCCGGACACGAGAAGGCTGCCGACGAAAATCGCCGAGCGCGGCCAAGGGTTGGCACCAGGCGGACGGGGAGCAGCGCCACTGGCGCTGGAACCGCCGCCGAAGCGTGGCGTTTCTCCTGACAGCAAAGGAGACCCGCCATGCCAGCCACTTCGAAAGCCCAGCAGAAAGCCGCCGGCGCCGCACTCTCCGCCAAACGCGGCGAGACCAAGAAAAGCGAACTCAAGGGCGCCTCCAAGGGCATGTATGAATCGATGAATGAAAAGCAGCTCGAGGAATTCGCCGAGACGAAGCGCAAGGGATTGCCGGAGAAAAAATCCTAGGATTGAGCGCTCGAGCCAGACTACCTTGGAATGAAAAAGGGCCAGCGACGTTCGCTGGCCCAGGAATTGTGGCGTTGAACAGCCTTACCAGCGGCAGCGCCGTATTCTCTCGACGATCACCCTGCGATGGCCATGCCGCCACACCACTCGCTTCTTCACGACGATGCGGCAGACCTGCTTGTGGCCGTGCCAATGACGCGCCATGGCCGGCTCAGGGGCCACCGCCATCGACCCGGCAAGCACCGCGGCCCCTGCCAGGGTAAGGAAAAACTTCTTCATGCAATTAAGCTCCTCTAGCTCCAGTCCCTTCCTGGTGCCGCTGGCGCAAACCTCCCGCCACATCGGCATCGCATCAACGCCTTGGACGCTATACGGTTGCGTTGCGCCGCGCCACTCACAAGCTTGACACCGGTTAAATCTCGGTTTAACCAGCCGCCAACGCCGGGCAGCGATGTCCGGTGTTTGTTTTGCATACGCAAGATCTGTCACGACAATCGTTTCCGATCTTGTTTGAACTGACGTGTCCCGTGGGTTTTCCGCCGCGTTGCGTGGGAAAACCCTGTCAGGTCTCGAAAACAGAGGCCAGAGGAGGGCGCGTTTCCTTCACCCGGACCATGAGGTGCCGGGTGTGTTGTCTTTGAAAGGGAATGCGATGAGCAAGCGCGAATCCGCGAAATACAAGATCGACCGCCGTCTCGGCGAAAATATCTGGGGCCGCCCTAAGTCCCCGGTCAACAAGCGTGAATACGGCCCCGGCCAGCATGGCCAGCGCCGCAAGGGCAAGCTTTCCGACTTCGGCCTGCAGCTCCGTGCCAAGCAGAAGCTGAAGGGCCACTACGGCGACGTGTCGGAAAAGCAGTTCCGCAAGGTCTATGAAGAGGCCGATCGCCGCAAGGGCGACACCTCGGAGAACCTGATCGGCCTGCTCGAATCGCGTCTCGACGCGGTTGTGTACCGCTCCAAGTTCGTGCCGACCATTTTCGCCGCCCGTCAGTTCGTCAATCACGGCCACGTCAACGTCAACGGCAAGCGCGTCAACATCGGCTCGTATCGCTGCAAGCCGGGCGATGTCGTCGAAGTGCGCGAAAAGTCGAAGCAGCTGGTCATCGTCCTGGAATCGGTTGGCCTCGCCGAGCGTGACGTGCCGGACTACATCGAAGCCGATCACAACAAGATGGTCGCGACCTTCTCGCGCATCCCGGGCCTGGCGGACGTTCCGTTCGCCGTGCAGATGGAACCGAACCTGGTCGTCGAATTCTACTCGCGCTAAGCGAACGCTTTTTTTGCGATACCGGAAAGGCCGCCCTCGAGGCGGCCTTTTTGTTTCGGGCACCCGCTTTGCGGGTGTGTCGCTAAAATCAATTTCGATTTTCCAGACAATGCGCTAAGCCGGGCGGAAGTCACATCCGGGGCCGTCGCGCCATGAACATGCAGCCAGACATCGAAACACTAGAACCGGCCGCCGAAGGCGGCTCTCACCCGCTGTTCGCCGATGTGCCGTCGTCGGTCGAGTTCAACAAGCTGCGCAAGCGACTGCTGCGGCTGACCCGCCAGGCGATCGAGGATTTTTCGATGGTGAAGCCGGGCGAGCGCTGGCTGGTCGCGCTGTCGGGCGGCAAGGATTCCTACGGTCTGCTGGCCATGTTGCTTGATCTCAAATGGCGCGGGATGCTGCCAGTCGAGTTGCTGGCCTGCAATCTCGACCAGGGCCAGCCGAATTTCCCCAAGCATATCCTGCCCGACTATCTCGACACCAACGACATAGCGCACCGTATCGAATACCGGGACACCTATTCGGTCGTGACCGACAAGCTCCCTGAAGGCAGCACCTATTGCTCGCTCTGCTCGCGGCTGCGGCGCGGCCATCTCTACAGGATCGCGCGCGAGGAAGGCTGCTCGGCCCTGGTCCTCGGCCATCATCGCGAGGACATCCTCGAAACCTTCTTCATGAACCTGTTCCACGGCGGGCGGCTTGCCGCCATGCCGCCAAAACTGCTCAACGACGAAGGCGATGTGATGGTGTTGCGGCCGCTGAGCTACTGTGCCGAAATCGATCTGGAGAAATTCGCTGCCGCGATGCGGTTCCCGATCATCCCTTGCGATCTCTGCGGCAGCCAGGAGGGGCTGCAGCGCAACGCCATGAAAGCGATGCTCGAGGACATCGAAAAGCGCATGCCCGGCCGCAAGGACACCATGATTCGCGCTCTGTCCAACACCAGGCCGTCGCATTTGCTCGACCGAAAGCTGTTCGATTTCGCCGCCCTCAATGAAACCCTCGCGATCAGGCAAGACATTTCCGATGACATTTGACGACACCGCGATCGACTGGCTGGCCGGCATTCTGGCCGAGGCAGCCCAAGCCGAAATCATGCCGCGCTTTCGCCGACTGGGCGACGGCGACATCAGGCAGAAGACTTCCGCCGCCGACCTGGTGACGGAGGCCGATGTCAACGCCGAGCGGCTGATCACCGCCAGGCTGCGCGATCGCTATCCCTCTGCCATGGTGGTGGGCGAGGAGGCCTGCTCCGAAGATCCGGCGCTGCTCGACGGCTTGGCAGATGCCGAACTGGCGTTCACCGTCGATCCGGTGGACGGCACCTTCAATTTCGCGTCCGGCGTGCCGCTGTTCGGCGTCATGCTGGCGGTCGTGGTCAGGGGGGAGACGGTCGCGGGCATTATCCATGATCCGGTGGGCAAGGACTGGCTCATCGCCGCCAGGGGTGCCGGCAGTCATATCAGGCATGCCCATGGCAGCATGGAGAAAGTGCGTGTGGCGGCGCCAGTGCCGATCTCGCAGATGACCGGCGCGGTGTCCTGGCAATATCTCGACGAACCGGAGCGCTCACGCCTGGCGCGCAACCAGACCAAGGCACTGTCGCAGTTCGCCTATCGCTGCGCTGCTCACGAATATCGCCTGCTGGCGAGCGGGCATGCGCATTTTGTCGTCTACAACAAGCTGATGCCCTGGGATCATCTGCCCGGCGTGCTGATCCATCAGGAGGCCGGCGGCCATGCCGCTCGGATCGACGGCAGTGCCTATCTGCCTTCGCATGTCGATGGCGGCCTGCTTGTCGCGCCGGACCAGGACAGCTGGCAGGAACTGCGCCGCGAGCTGTGGGCGGAATAGGACCAATTCCTGTGGCTTGAACCGTTGTATGATCGAGTCGGGCGTTTTGGCGGAGGCTCTCGGATGAAACCTCGGTTCGCAATTTTTGCGGCGGCTCTTGCCGTGGTGCCGTTTGCGAACGCGGCAATCGCGCAAGAACGCCCCTGTCACAGTCCCGATCCTATCGACACCATCAAGGAGATGTCGGACGCTATCTATGCCTGCTGGAAGCCGCCACCCGGAACCGCGGGCATGTCCTTGACCATCCAGTTCTCGCTTCGTCGCAACGGGACGCTGATCGGGACGCCTCGCGCCACCTATTCCGATCTGGGGGTCGATCCGCGGCTCAGCCGAGCCTTCGTGGCGTCCATTCTCAAGGCGCTCGACGACGCTCTTCCATTGCCCTTTTCAAATGGCATGGGCGGAGCGATCGCGGGGCGGATGCTCTCTCCTCGCTTCACGGCGGCGCTTGAACGCGCATCCTGACGCCACCAGCAAACGACAATCAATGCAGGTCGGTGACGTGGCCTGAAACGGGGGCGTTCTGCGGCTGGAACATCTTGCCGCGTTCCGCAAACAGGATCATCAGCAGCGCGGCCACCGAGACGCTGCAGAAACCGGCGGCCAGCGGCGTCACCGTGCCGTTGAAAGCCTGCCCGATCAGCGTGCCGAGAATGCCGCCGAGAAAAGTCTGCATGAAACCCAGGATCGATGACGCCGTGCCGGCCAGCTGGCCAAGCGGCTCCATGGCCAACGCATTGAAATTGGCTCCAAGACAGCCAAACGGCAGCATGGCACTGGCAAAGAAGGTGATGAACAGCCAGAGCGGCATCTTCGTTTCCAGTGAAACCACCAGCCAAGCCAGGCTGATCACCAGAAACAGCAACAGCGCGCTTTGAGACAGGCGGCGCATGCCGACGCGGCCGACGAGGCGCGAGTTCAGATAGTTGGAGAAGGCGAGTACGCCCGCGACACCGGCGAAAATGACGGGAAACATCTCGCCGACGTCGAAGATGTTGACGTAGATTTGCTGCGCCGAGGCGATGAAGCCGAACATGGCGCCGAAGATGAAGGTGCTGGCGAAGGCATAGCAGAGCGCGATGCGGTTGGTGAGCACGATGCGGAAGCCGCCGAGGATGGATGAAACCGTCAGTGGCCGGCGATATTCGGGGTGCAGCGTCTCGGGCAGGCGCAGCAGCGACCACGCCGAGACGATCATGGCTCCGACGGCCATGGTGACGAATATCCAATGCCAGGTCGCGAACAGCATGATGAACTGGCCGATGCCTGGAGCCACGACCGGGATCGCCATGAACACCATGAAGATCAGCGACATGACTTCGGCCATACGCCGGCCGTCGAATGTATCGCGCACGATCGAGACCGCTATGACGCGCGTGGCAGCCGCGCCAAGGCCTTGCACGGCGCGGCATATCAAGAGCGTTTCAAAGCTCGGCGCGATAGCGGCCGCGGCGGCCGCCGCCACATAGATGATCAGGCCGGCGACGAGCGGCGATCGGCGCCCGAACCGGTCCGAGATCGGCCCGAAGAACAGTTGGCCGCCGCCGAAACCCAGTATGTAGGCGGTGACCACATATTGCCGATGATTTTCGTTCTCGACCCCCAGCGAGGCACCGATCTGCTGCAGCGCCGGCAGCATGATGTCGATGGCCAGCGAATTGAGCGCCATCAGCGCCGCGCAGAGCGCGATGAACTCCCAGCGCGGAATCGGCAATTGGCTTGCCCGAGGCGAGGTGCTTGCCCCTTGCGGCGCTGATTTCTGCTGGTCCACGGCAAGTCCGATCTCTCAAACGAAAACGCGCCGGCGGGCCGGCGCATTTGGCTCGTCTTGGTCCCGGGATCCGGGCTTGTAAAATTGCCGAGGTGGGGCCGCCCCGGTGGCTTGGGCATGTCGATACCGACACGCCCAAAACTGAAGTCAAGCGGCGCCTTTGACGCTCACGCCCTTCTCGACCAGAAAGGTCTGCAATTCGCCGGCCTGGAACATTTCGCGGATGATATCGCAGCCGCCGACGAATTCGCCCTTGACGTAGAGCTGCGGGATCGTCGGCCAGTTGGAATAGTCCTTGATGCCCTGGCGCAGTTCGGCGGAGTCCAGAACGTTCACGCCTTTGTAGTCGGCGCCGATATAGTCGAGGATCTGGACGACCTGGCCGGAAAATCCGCATTGCGGGAAGCCGGGCGTGCCCTTCATGAAAAGGACGACGTCGTTGCCCTTCACTTCATTGTCGATGTAGTCGTTGATGCCGCTCATGGAATATCCTTTCACGCCTGTGGGAGTCAGGCTCGAAACATGTCCCTCAAATAAACCCATAGGTTGCCCGAAACAAGACTTTAGCCATGCCATCACCCGGATGGCGCAAAGAACGGGCGGCTTTGGGCCAAGCGTGTCGGGTGGAATGCCTCAGTCGGGAACGCTGGTCTGCAGCGCCAGCGCGTGCAGCACGCCGCCCATATTGCCCTTCAGCGCGTCATAGACCATCTGATGCTGCTGGACGCGGCTTTTTCCGCGAAAGCTCTCGGCCACGACCTCAGCGGCGTAATGGTCGCCGTCACCGGCGAGGTCGCGAATCGTCACACGGGCATCCGGTATGCCGTCCTTGATCAGTTTTTCGATGTCGTGGGCGTCCATTGCCATTGCGGAAATTCCTGTTTCGGAAGGGCGGCGGTGCGGCGGCCCATATGATGAGAGTCGGGCAAGCCTAAAGCCTTTCCAATCCGGATTGAAGCGGTTCTGTCCAGTGTCCATTCTGTTGGTGTTCAGGCGATGGGTTCACCCGGCCCCTGCGCCGGCTCATCCTCGCGCATCGAGAAGGCGCGGCCAAGGCTGAAGACCAGCACGTAGAGCGGGAGGTTGACCGCCATGTTGGCGATCGGCAGATAGCTGGTCATTCGCCAGGCGGGCGAGAAGAACGGCTGGCTGTAACCATCGCAGACAAGCGAAGAGCCGTACTCCCACAAGGCCCCCAAAACGGCCGAGACGGCGAAGAGCTTCATGCAGGTGACGACGTGTCTCGTCCGCGCCTGGTCCGGCAGAAGCCGGTTCCAAAGCAGCAGGCAGATGATCGGAACCGCATAGATGAGGTTCTGCAGGACAAGCATCGGAAGCGTGCCGTTGGCCGCGGCGAGGAATTCTCCGCGCGTTTCCAGCCTGGGACAAACCTCGCTCGATGTCGTCGAGAGCAGGAAGAAGACGAACGGCCCGAGACACCAGAAGAAGAACAGCGACGGCCAGAAGACCACTGCAAGCAGCGCCCGGACGGCCAGTTTCTTATGATTGAGCAGGATCTCTGGACAAAACGGTTTTCCCTTTGTCCGAGAAAACCGGTTTCCACCTTTCAGGATCATGCCCTGGTCAACTGGCCTGATCCATGAAGCGCGGGAACCAGCCTTCATGGGCGGCGGTCAAGTCGCTGACCGGGATTGCCCTGGCATCGCCGAGCTTCAACGCGGCGCCGCCGGTCGAGCCGATCCACGGCGCGAAAATGCCGAGTTCGCCCTGCTGCTTGCGGATGGCGTCCCATTCATCGCCATGCGGATCGATCGACAACGTCAGGAGATAGCGGCCCTGGTCTTCACCGAACCAGACCGGGATCGGATCGGTACCGACAAGCCCGGGAACGGTCGCGCCGATGCCCGACGCCATCGCCATTTCGGCCAGCGCCACCGCAATGCCGCCATCTGAGACGTCATGCGCGGCCGTGACGATGCCGGCAGCGATCAACGAGCGTACGTGGTCGCCGACGCGCTTCTCGTGTTCGAGGTCGACCGGCGGCGGCGGGCCGTCGCTGCGGCCGTGGATATCCCTGAAATAGACGGACTGGCCAAGATGCGTTCCCCAGGAAGCCGGTGCGCCGACCAGCAGGATCATCTGGCCTTCCGCGGCGAAACCGATCCGCGCCATCTTCGACCAGTCTGATATCAGGCCGACGCCGCCGATGGTCGGTGTCGGCAGGATGCCCTGGCCGTTGGTCTCGTTGTAGAGCGAGACATTGCCCGACACGATCGGGAAACCAAGCGCCCGGCAGGCGTCGCCGATGCCTTTCACCGCGCCCACCAACTGGCCCATGATCTCAGGCCGTTCGGGATTGCCGAAATTGAGATTGTCTGTGGCGGCGAGCGGCAGCGCGCCGGTGGCGGTCAGGTTGCGCCAGCATTCGGCCACCGCCTGCTTGCCGCCCTCGTAGGGGTCGGCTTCGCAATAGCGCGGCGTCACATCGGAGGAGAAGGCCAGCGCCTTGGTTGGATGGCCCTCGACCCGCACCACGCCGGCGTCGCCGCCCGGAAGCTGCAGCGAATTGCCCTGGATCAGTGTGTCGTACTGTTCCCACACCCAGCGGCGCGAAGACAGGTCCGGTCCGCCAAGCAGCTTCAGCAGCGCATCGGCGAGGTCGGCCTGCGGGATATCGTTGGCGGCAAGCGGCGCCGGCTTCTTCGGCTCGACCCAAGGGCGATCGTATTCGGGAGCCTTGTCACCGAGATCCTTGATCGGCAGGTTGGCGACCTCGTTCCCCTGGTGCCGCACGCGGAAGCGCAGATCGTCGGTGGTCTTGCCGACGATGGCGAAGTCGAGGCCCCATTTGTGAAAGATCGCCTCGGCCTCCTTCTCTTTTTCAGGGCGCAGCACCATCAGCATGCGCTCCTGGCTTTCCGACAGCATCATCTCGTAGGCGCTCATGCGCTCCTCGCGCACCGGCACCTTGTCGAGGTCGAGTTCGATGCCGAGGTCGCCCTTGGCGCCCATTTCGACCGCCGAACAGGTGAGGCCGGCAGCACCCATGTCCTGGATGGCGATCACGGCGCCCGAAGCCATCAGTTCGAGAGAGGCCTCCAGCAGGCATTTTTCGGTGAAGGGATCGCCGACCTGCACGGTCGGGCGCTTCTCGTCGATCTTGTCGTCGAATTCGGCCGAGGCCATGGTGGCGCCGCCGACCCCGTCGCGGCCGGTCTTGGCGCCCAGATAGACGACCGGCAGGCCGACGCCCTTTGCCTCGGACAGGAAGATGGCATCGGTCTTGGCAAGGCCCGCGGCAAAGGCATTGACCAGGATGTTGCCGTTGTAGCGGGCGTCGAAATTGACCTCGCCGCCGACCGTCGGCACGCCGAAGGCATTGCCGTAGCCGCCGACGCCGGAAACCACGCCCGCGACCAGATGCCTGGTCTTGGGATGGTCGGGCGCGCCGAAGCGCAGCGCGTTCATCGCCGCGATCGGCCGCGCGCCCATGGTGAAGACGTCGCGCAAGATGCCGCCGACGCCCGTCGCCGCACCCTGGTAGGGCTCGATGAAGGAGGGATGGTTGTGGCTTTCCATCTTGAAGACGACGCAGTCGCCGTCACCGATGTCGACCACGCCGGCATTCTCGCCCGGGCCCTGGATGACTTGCGGGCCGGTGGTCGGCAAGGTGCGCAGCCATTTCTTCGAGGATTTGTAGGAGCAGTGCTCGTTCCACATCGCCGAGAAGATGCCGAGTTCGGTGAAGCTCGGCCCGCGACCGACCAGGTCCAATATGCGCTGATACTCATCGGGCTTCAGCCCATGCGAGGCGATGAGGTCTGATGTGATCGGGACGGAATTGGAAGTGGTCATGGGCGGCGATTTATGTCCATGGAGCAGGGATTTTGAGTCTCCTCTTATCGCAAGCCTTGCGGTCGATACACCCGTCGGCTGAGGAAAAAGGCAGAAAGCAACAGGGCGATAGATCGCGGCAGGCCTTTTGGTGAGCAGCGAAAGGCGTCCACCCAGCTTTCAAGTCCCCGCAAAACCAAAATGGGGAACGCTCCGATGCCCCGGTCGTTAGGTCCCTATCACCGAGGAGACAGAATCATGGCTACCAAGCAAGGCAAGAACGACAATCGCCTCTCGGACAAGGAAGCTCTCCATATCGCGGAGACCACCGACGTTTCGCCGCGGCAGGCCAAGGAATTGGCTGAGAAGCACGGCAAGGAAAAAGCCGAGAAGGAAGCCAAGAACTTCAAGGCCGAAGGTTGATCCGGGTCTGGTTCTGACAAGTCCAGTGTCGCAAGTCGACGTCTCGAGGCAGCAGGGCGGGTGGCCGCGAACGGTTCAGGAAAAACTGTCGTAGCCCGCGCGGCCCTCGTCCAGCAGCCGCCTGATCACCGCGACGCCGCCGGCAACATCCTCGCGCCCGCTCGGCTGCGAAACACCGAAGCGCACCCCATGGAAAACCCGCTCCGAGCGCCCCGCCTTGAATTCATCCTCATCGTCGATCAGCACGCCATGCTCCAGGCAGGCATTCTTGAACGTGCCGGAAAGCCAGGGATCGGGCAGGGTGAGCCAGACGAACGGCACCTTGTCGTGCGATCTGAATGAGAAGCCCGCCAAACTTTCGCGCACTATGAACATGCGGGCGCTGATCTCCGCGATGCTGCGCTTGCGGATTTCGCTGGCCTGGCCGGAAAGCACCAGCCGGGCATTCACCTCCGCCAGCAGGAATGGCATGCCGCCGGTCATCATCTTGTGGGCGACCCGGATGCGATGGCGATAGGCGGGCGGGCAGGAGAGCCAGCCGCCGCGCAGTCCGGCGGCGACCGACTTCGACAGGCCGCCGGCGATGATGGTGCGCTCGGGCGCGAATTCGGCAAGCAGCGGTGTCGGGTCGTCGGTCAAATGGCCGTAGAGGTCATCCTCGATCAGGATGACGTTGTAATCACGGGCGATACGCGCGATCGCCTCGCGTCGAGCCGACGACAAGGTCACCAAGGTCGGATTCTGCGCCGTCGGTATCAGGAAGATCATCTTGGGGTGCTTTTGCGCGCAGACGCGTTCGAAATCCGCCGGATCGAGGCCTTCATCGTCCGATGCAACCAGCGCGGTGGGGGGGGGGGGGGGGGGGGGGGGGGGGGGATCGGCGGGCGCTGCGGGAAATCTGGGAGTAGGTGAGGTGCTCGAAGGCGACATAGTCGCCGGGCGTGGTCAGGGCCGCGATCGCGGCCATCACCGCGGCGTGGGTACCGAGGGTAGGCACAATTGTATCGATCGTTGGCCGGAAGGCATTCCGGGACAGCCAACGGGCGCCGGCTTCGTACCAGCGATCCGGGAAGTCGCGCGTGTAACTTGAGATCTCATGCGGATGGTCCTGTGCGGTGCGCGACAGGACGTCGGCTACAACGGCGCCCTGGCCGATATCAGGGGCTGCCGTGCTGTCGAACCGCAACTTGCCCTTGGGGGCATCGACATAGCGCGTGCCCTCCACGCTGGTGTCGGGCGCCTCCGGCTTCGTAACCCCGATGTTCTGGCTAAGCACATAGGTCCCGCGTCCGACTTCGCCGCTGACGAGACCGCGCTCGCGCAGCAACTGATAGGCCCGCCCGACGGTGCCGACCGTGGCGCCGATGTCGTAGGCAAGGTCGCGCTGTGGCGGCAGTTTTGCCCCCGCGCCGATCACTCCTCGATCGATATCCGCCTCGATGGAATCCGCGAGACGCTGATACAGCGGGCCTGAACCGGTGAGATCTGGAACCCAATTTGTCATGGTGACAATTTTCTATATTGCACCGTTTTGGGAGTCAATACATATCGGCAGTGCACCCAACCAAGGGTGCAATTGACATTTGGCAGAAGAAAATGAATACAATCGGACCATTCCGCCACTCGGCAATCCAATTGCTCGGTCAGCCTGCTCGCCCGTCCGGGCAGCGCGGCTTCGCCGGCCGAATTGTGCAAGTGCTCAGTTCGCTGGCGAAATGGATCGACCACCTGCTGGAGCGCCGGCGCGGCCGGCTGGCGCTGCTGGAGATGACCGACGATCAACTCAAGGACATCGGCATCTCGCGCTGCGACGCTCACCGCGAAGGCATCAAGCCGCTCTGGGAATAGCGACCCGTCTATCGGATGCCTTTGCTCCCGAGGCGCCCGATAGCGTGGTCGACGAAAACGGCGACGATGCATATCACCAGGAAAAGCGTGGTTATGGCGAGCGCGGCCATGGCGACGCTCTCAACGCCGTTCCTGACGACATCGAGGAAGGGGTAGGGCACTTCGCCCGCCAGCGGCGCGCGCGCCAGCGCATAGGCCAGATAGGCGATGGGATAGAGCACCCACCAGGAGATGTCGCTCCATCGCGTCCTGCCATCGGCGCCCGATATCAGCCACCACAGCACGAACAGCACCGGCGTCACATAGTGCAGCAGGATGTCGCAGAGCAGGAACAGGCCTTGCGGCTGCCAGAGCCGCGCCAGAACCGTGGCATAGACGGTGAACACCAGGGTGATCGAAGCCGCGACGCCCGCGCGCATCCGCGGTCCGGCAAAGGCCGGCAGCCATGCATAGAAGCTGGATGACAACAGCGAAGCGTGGATCAGCACGGCGCCAATGTTGGTCAGGATGGTGAAGAAGCTGAAATAGAACACGATCGAGCCGAGCAGGCCGCGGCCCGCTACCATCGAAGCCGGAATGGTGATCGAGAACTGCAAAGCGAGCGCTATCAGGCCAACAAACAATCCCGCGATCTGCAGGAACCGACCCATGGCAGGCTCAGGCGGTGGCCGCGCAGGCCGGGTTGCCCGCCTGCCAGCGCGCGACATCAGAGCTGATGCGTGCGCCGAGCGGGTCGTTCATCAACGGTCCGAAGACGTCGACACGGCTTGAATTGCCCTGTGCCTGCACGACCAGCAACGGTTTGCCGCCATAGTGCTTGGCCGGCACCAGAAGGAAGCGCGGCGTGCCGCTGAACGAGTTCAGCTCATTGGCCATCTGATACTGCTTGAAGGCCGGATCCTTGCTGGCGATCCAGCATTTGTGGGCCGATATCGCCACCTGTTCCATGGAGAGCAGCGCGGCGCTCTTGCCGGACGGCACGGGCGTGCTCTTGGGGCTCGATTGGCAAGATGCCAAGGCAAAGCCTGACACGGCGATCAGGGCGATCGTCCTGTTCTTGATCAAGCGGCACCCATTTCGAGTTCGGACAGAAAGATCTTCAGGCCGTCGGTCATCTCGCCCCACACCCTGGACAATGCCGGATGCTGCGAAGCGATCTGCTCATAGGCATCGAATCTGGGATAGGCGTCGAGCAGGTCGTGGCGGCCGGTCATGGCGCGGAAATTGTTGAAGATGAACCGCGTCGGCGTCAGCCAGGCATCGGCGAAACTGATGTCGCTGCCGAGCGCGAAGGGGCCTTGCGCCATGCGTGCCTCGATGGCGGCCAGCCCATGGTGCAGACGGGCGAATTGGGCGTCGATCTCGGCAATGTCGCGCTTCGGCACGAAATGCAGTTCGAAAAGCTTCATCGTCGGTGTGAGTACGTCGAGATCGACGATGCGGGCAAACATGCGCACCAGCGCGCGGTCCTTCGAATCGGGCGGCAACAGAGCCGGTTCGGGAAACCGTTCCTCGAGATATTCGGCGATCACCACCGATTCGACGATCGTTTCGCCTGAGCCGGTGATCAGAACCGGAATCCGGTTCATCGGCGAGATGGCGCGAAACGCCTCGGGGATCGGAAAACCGGGCGGCGGCGCGATGATCTTGATCGGCACGTCCTTGATATAGGCCAGCGCCCGCACGATCGAAGAGTAGGGCGACAACGGCCGCGAATAGAGTTTCATGACCGTCTCTCCCTCACGCTATGATCTTTAATTGCCGCAATTCTTAAGGTTGCAGTTGCAAACCTCAAGCGGCAATGCCCAAGGCGCCTTCGAACAGCGCTCTGCCGTCATTGCCGCCATGCGCTGCTTCTATCAGATTCTCGGGATGCGGCATCAGGCCGAGCACATTGCCTTGTTCGTTGACGATGCCGGCAATGTCGTTGATCGAGCCGTTCGGGTTGGTGCCTTCGGCATAGCGGAACACCACCTGGCCTTCGCCCTCGAGACGGGCAAGTGTGTCGGCGTCGGCAAAGTAATTCCCGTCGTGATGCGCCACCGGCGAGCGGATGATCTGGCCCGGCTGGTAGCGACGCGTGAACATGGTGTTGGCGTTGGCGATCTCGAGCTTGACCTGCCGGCAGACGAATTTCAGCGAGGTGTTGCGCATCAGCGCACCTGGCAGCAGACCGGCCTCGACGAGGATCTGGAAACCGTTGCAAACGCCGATGACCATGACGCCCTTGGCCGCCTTTTCGGCGACCGCCCGCATGACCGGCATGCGTGCCGCGATCGCGCCGCAGCGCAGATAGTCGCCAAAGGAAAAACCGCCTGGGATGGCGATCAGGTCGACATCGGGAATTTCGGTGTCGGTCTGCCAGACGGTTGCCGGCGCCTGTCCGGAAATCTTGGTCAGCGCCGCGATCATGTCGCGGTCGCGGTTGAGACCAGGGAGAAGGACGACGGCTGATTTCATTTTGGTTCGTAAGGCCTTTGTGCTTCGGCAAGTTCGCGCGGGTCGA
The DNA here is from genome assembly GCF_020164995.1 of Mesorhizobium sp. CO1-1-11. Taxonomy (NCBI): domain Bacteria; kingdom Pseudomonadati; phylum Pseudomonadota; class Alphaproteobacteria; order Hyphomicrobiales; family Phyllobacteriaceae; genus Mesorhizobium; species Mesorhizobium sp. CO1-1-11. The sequence goes on along the minus strand of NZ_JAIUHE010000002.1, from coordinate 71,173 downwards.
GACGGCGCTCGATATGTTCTAGCCAATCATCCCGGCGAGCGAGCACGCCATAGATGTTCTTCACGTCACTCTCGGTGGCTATCAGATGACCGCAGATGGAGCCAAGCTCGGATTTTACCTCTCCGAGCGTCAAATCCATCCTGTCCAACCGTGATTGAATGGACTTGCGGCCTTCAAATATCAAGCTTCCATCGCGCTCGGCCATCAGTTCCTCCGGCACAACTTCAGGTAAGCGTCACACTATAATTCTCAATTACAGTGTTCGCCAGCAGCTTGTCGCACATGGCCTTGAGATCGGCCTCGGCCTTGCCCTTGTCGCTTTCCGAAAGCTCGACGTCGAACACCTTGCCCTGCCGCACTTGGCCGACGCCATCGAAGCCCAGCCCCGACAGCGCGTGTTCGATCGCCTTGCCTTGCGGGTCGAGCACACCATTCTTGAGGGTGACGGTAATGCGGGCCTTGATCACGCTGGACATGCTCCTGTTCTGAACGTTGGGCGCAAGCCGCTGTCAGTGCGGCTTGCCTTTGAGGCCATCGGTCGAGGCGACAAGCACCGGACCGGTAGGACGCGGCGGCTCGTTCTCGTTCATGATGCCGAGGCGGCGGGCGACTTCCTGATAGGCCTCGACGAGGCCGCCCATGTCGCGGCGGAAACGGTCCTTATCGAGCTTGTCCTGCGTCGCCACGTCCCACAGGCGGCAGGAATCCGGCGAAATCTCGTCGGCCACGACGATGCGCATCATGTCGCCCTCGAACAGGCGACCGCACTCGATCTTGAAGTCGACGAGCTGGATGCCGACCCCCATGAACAGGCCGGAGAGGAAATCGTTGACGCGGATGGCCAGCGCCATGACGTCGTCGATCTCCTGCGGGCTTGCCCAGCCGAACGCCGTGATGTGCTCTTCCGAAACCATCGGATCGTCGAGTGCGTCGGCCTTGTAATAGAATTCGATGATCGAGCGCGGCAGGACGGTGCCTTCCTCGATGCCGAGGCGCTTGGACAGCGAACCGGCGGCGACATTGCGCACCACCACCTCGAGCGGGATGATCTCGACTTCCTTGATCAGCTGCTCGCGCATGTTGAGCCGGCGGATGAAGTGGGTCGGGATGCCCATGCGGTTCAAATGATTGAAGATGTATTCGGAAATGCGGTTGTTGAGCACACCCTTGCCGTCGATGACCTCGTGCTTCTTCTTGTTGAACGCGGTTGCGTCGTCCTTGAAGAACTGGATCAGCGTGCCCGGCTCGGGTCCCTCATAGAGGATCTTGGCCTTGCCTTCATAAATGCGGCGGCGATTTTTCATTTGAATTTTTCTCTGGATTTGCGGACAGGCGGCAAGCGACCACTTCCTGTCCGTCCGCCTGAATTAATGCGGCGACGGTGACGTTCAATGCCGGGTCTATCCCAATCACACGGTTTGCTCAATCGGCAAATCCTTTCAATCAACCGCTTTCGAGACTGAAATGCCGCAGCGCAGCATATGACGAAGCATATTGACCGGCCCGCGACCTTTTGGTTTGTGCTTCGGCAACACACATATCCATTGCCAACGAATCGGATTTGACCGGAGGGACGCCATGAGCAGCATGAAAGACCGCGAAGAGGGCTTCGAGCGCAAATTCGCATTCGACGAGGAGCTTCGGTTCAAGGCTTCGGCGCGGCGCAACAAGGCGCTTGGTCTGTGGGCAGCCGAAAAGCTCGGAAAGTCCGGCGCCGATGCCGACGCCTACGCCAAGGAAGTCGTTGTTTCCGACATCGAGGAAGCCGGCGACCACGACGTGTTCCGCAAGATCCGCAAGGATTTCGATGCCGCCGGCGTCGAGCAGTCCGATCACCAGATCCGCCGCACCATGGACGAAATGATGGCGCAGGCGATCGAGCAGATCAAGAACACCTGATCCGGCCGCTTTCTGGCCCAATCGACCGCCCGGCCGATCCGGGCGGTTTTTCTTTGCCTTTGCGGCGGTTTCCGGCTGAAACTGCCGACGTTCACGAGGAAAGAGATTAGATGTCCCTGAAGTCCCGTCTTGCCGCAGATGAAACGCTGGTAACCGCCTGGTCGGGCGTGCCGGACGCCTTGACCGTGGAGATCCTCGCCAGGCAGGACTTCGATGCCGTGACACTCGACATGCAGCATGGCGGCCATCACGAGGACAGCGTCCTGCGCGGCCTGGCACCCGTGCTGGCCCTGGGCAAGCCGGCGCTGGTGCGCATTCCCGTTGGCCGTTTCGACATGGCCAGCCGTGCTCTCGATTTTGGCGCCGAAGCAGTCATTGCGCCGATGGTCAACTCGGTGGCCGATGCAAAGCTGTTCGCCGCGGCCATGAAGTATCCCCCGCTCGGCGAGCGCTCGTGGGGTCCGACCTATGCCTTTCCCCGCCATGGCAAGGGCGACTATGCCGAATGGCTGCGCGACACCAATCAGCGCACCATGGCTTTTGCCATGGTCGAGACGCGCGCCGCGCTCGATGCGCTTGACGGTATCCTCGACACGCCGGGCATCGACGGCATTTTCCTCGGGCCGTCCGACTTCTCGATCGCCTGGACCAACGGCACCACGGTCAATTCGACGCTGGAAAGCATGATGGAGACGGTGGCTTCGGTTGCCGAACGCACCCGCAAGGCCGGCAAGCATGCGGCGATCTATGTCGTCGAACCGGCTATCGCCGGCCGCGTCGTGTCGATGGGCTATCGCCTGCTCGCCACGGGTTCCGAGCACGCGCTGATTTCATTGGGAGCAAGGACCTTGCTCAAGGACATGCGGGACTCGATCGGATCCTGAACCAGCGGACTGCTGTCGCCAGCGTGTTGCTCAGGCCTTTGCACCGCGAGCGCCGTGGCGGCCGATCCGCCGCGTCTGATCCTGTCGAACAAAGCGCCGAGCGCCTGGACCCACCAGTTGTTGAAAGCCATCAGCGGCAATGCCGCGAGGATCGACCCAGATATCGCGGCGGCAGCGCCGAGTGCGGCGGAGTCGCTTGCCAACAGCGCCCATGATCCCAACGAGCAGATAACGGGTACATGCACGAGGTAGAGCGGGAAAGACAGGTCGCCCAGGAAACGTGCGGCCTTGCCGGAGAGCCACGACGGTGGGTCATCCATGCTCAGCACGGCGTAAACCAGCATGATGCTTGCCGGGATGGCCACGCAAGCTTGCCGCAAACCGATATCGGAAGCTGCAATATCGAGCACGGCGAAGGGCCGGTATATTCCGACAGCATCTCCTGCATAACCCAGCAGCACCAGCGAAATAATCGCCATGGCCCCTCTCACCCATCGATTCGGGCGAAATCCCATGGCGAGAAGCGGATAGAGTAGGAGGCTAGCCGGAAAGGCACAAAAAAAGAAGCTGACTTGCACCGCCAAGAATACGCCTGTTGCTATGCAAAACCACGACAATAGCGCCCAGCGGCCTTGGAAGAAAAAGACGATCGGGGCGAGGGCGAAGGTCAGCATGCTGCCCCAGAACTCGATCGTCATGGTCCACAGGCTGCTGTCGTAATATTTGTCGCCGTAAATGAATGTCCGCCACGCTCCTTGCAGGAATGCGTCGGAGAAACTCGCTGTCTCCCGCGACAGTACCTTTGAAGCATTGCCGAATCTGCCGAGCCACTCAGATTGAGCGACCGCCGCTGCATCCTCGAAGAAATACAGATCGAGCTTGAAGATGACACAGGACGATAGAACCACAACAAGCACGGGTCCAGCCAGACGAGGCAAACGTTTGATCGCACCCAGCCGAAGGTCTTGTGCGTCGCGGGACTGGAAATAACGCTTCACAAGCACATAGGAAGAGAGGACGAAAAACAAGTAGACGGCAGAGCCGCCATTGAAAGCGATGAAAGCCAGACTTGTCTTGAGCGATTGCGCAGCCTCCTCTTCGCCCGCCGCGGACGGCGCAAAAGCACACAAGATATGCCAATTGAGAACGATAAGCGCTGCGGCACCTCTCAAGAATTCGAGTGAAGCGTCCTTGCGCAAGCATTGACCTCTGTTTCAAGGGCGAAGAATTGGCAGCCCGGTTCAAGCACGGATGATCATCCAGAAAGCAATTTCCACTGCTTCTGAATAGTTAACGCTGGCCCTCTTAAATTATTATTTATTCGAGTCCTGCAGTTTGATCGAATGCCATCGTGCGTTGATTTTGGCACGCCTCAGAGGTCCGTCAGGAACTTGGCGAAGGTCATCGATCCCTCGGGCCAGGGGCCAAAGCCTGAATCCTCGCTGAGATGGCCGGTTTCTCCGGCATCGATGAACAGCGAGCCCCAGGCGCCGGCGATGTCCTCGGCGACATCGAAAGGGCAGAAGGGGTCGTTGCGGCTGGCGATCACGATGGAGGGAAACGGCAGCGGTTCGCGAGGATAAGGGCCGAAGGTCATCAGATGTCTTGGCTTGATCTTGGGATTCGCGACGTCCGGCGGTGCCACGAAGAAGGCGCCGGCGACCGGCTTCCGGAACTGCGGAATGGCTTGTACGGCCGCGGCCACTCCAAGTGAGTGAGCGACGAGAACGACAGGTCTCTCGGCCTCGTTGACCGCCTTGGCCACACTCGCCGTCCAGTCCTCGCGCACCGGCTTCGACCATTCCGCTTGCTCGACGCGGCGCGCCGTGGACAGCTTCGATTGCCAGCGGGTCTGCCAATGCTCAGGCCCCGAATTGGTGTATCCGGGAATGATCAGAATATCTGCGTCCTTGACTTTCATGGCGCTCAGATAGCGAGCGCGATTGCCTCATGCAACCGTTGATGGGCAGGCTTCCGGTCGCAACGGTGAACACCATGTTCGCTTTTCGCTGTCTTGTGTGAACGATGAAGATCGACGATCTCTGTCGGGAGAGAAACAGCCGTGGAGGACCGGGATTTTGGCGCTGACACGACGTAGAGTGATCGGCGCCGCCGGACTCCTCGCTTTGGGAGCTTCGCGAGACGTCGCCGCAACGGAGACAATGATGAGCGAATTGCCATTTGCCGCCACCACGCCGGTGAGCGTCGCCCGCGTCGGCCTGAAGGCGCGTGATGCCGAAAGTCTTGCCGCCTATTATCGCAAAGTCGTCGGACTGCAGGAATTGAGCCGCGCCGACGGCGCGATCACGCTCGGTGCCGGCAGCCGTCCGCTGATGGTGCTTGAGCCGGACAGCTCCGCCAAACCGGACGATCCGCGCAGCGCCGGCCTGTTCCATACGGCTTTCCTGCTGCCCAGCCGTGCCGATCTCGGACGCTGGATCAACCACGCCATCTCAGACAAGATCGCTATCGAGGGCGCTTCGGACCATCTGGTCAGCGAAGCGCTCTACCTGACCGATCCCGAGGGCAACGGCATCGAAATCTATGCCGACCGCCGCCCGCAGGATTGGAAATGGAACGGCGACAAGATCGCCATGGCGACCGAGCGGATGAACATTCCGTCTGTCGTTGCCGAAGTGCCGGCCGGCGATGCGGGATGGCAAGGCGCGCCGGAAAACAGCATTGTCGGCCATGTCCACCTGCGCGTCGGCAGACCGGAAGAGGCCGAAGCCTGGTGGAACCAGGAATTCGGCTTCGACACGGTCGCCAAATATGGCGGCCAGGCGGTGTTCCTGTCGTCGGGGCATTATCACCACCACATCGGCGCCAATGCCTGGCAAAGCGCCGGCGCCGGCCGCCGCGATCCCTCCCGCTCGGGCCTTGCCTGGGTCGAGATGCGTTCGGACAATGTGACCAGCGAAACGAGCCGTGAGGATCCTTGGGGCACGGTGATCAGGACCGTGCCGGGTAAGGCTTGATTGGACGTCATCACGGCACCTTCTCCCCGTAACGGGGAGAAGGAAAGCTCATGCCCCTCCGAACACCCGCTTGAAGATCGTGTCGACGTGCTTGGTGTGGTAGCCCAGGTCGAATTTCTCGCGGATTTGCGCCTCCGGCAGTGCGGCTGTCACTTCCTCGTCGGCCAGAAGTTCCTCAAGAAAATCAGCGCCTTGTTCCCACACCTTCATGGCGTTGCGCTGCACCAGCCGGTAGGAATCCTCGCGTGACAGGCCGGCCTGCGTCAGCGCCAGCATGACGCGTTGCGAATGCACGAGGCCGCGAAACTTGTTCATGTTGTTCAGCATGTTGTCGGGATAGACGACCAGCTTGTCGACGACGCTGGTCAGGCGTGACAGCGCGAAATCGAGCGTCACGGTGGCGTCCGGGCCGATCATGCGCTCGACCGAGGAGTGCGAGATGTCGCGCTCATGCCAGAGCGCAACGTTCTCCATCGCCGGCAGCGCCATGGAACGCACCATGCGGGCAAGGCCGGTGAGGTTTTCGGTCAGCACCGGGTTGCGCTTGTGCGGCATCGCCGACGAGCCTTTCTGGCCCGGCGAAAAATACTCTTCCGCTTCCAGCACTTCGGTGCGCTGCAGATGCCGGACCTCGATCGCCAGCCGCTCGATCGAGGAGGCGATAACGCCGAGGGTCGCGAAGAACATGGCGTGGCGGTCGCGCGGAATCACCTGCGTCGACACCGGTTCCGGCTTCAGTCCGAGCTTACGAGCCACATGTTCCTCGACATAGGGCTCTATGTTGGCGAAGGTTCCGACCGCGCCCGAAATCGCACAGGTGGCAATGTCTTCGCGCGCGTGCACCAGCCGCTCGCGGCAGCGCGAGAATTCGGCATAAGCCTGCGCCAGCTTTATGCCGAAGGTCGTCGGCTCGGCATGGATACCGTGGCTGCGGCCGATGGTGACGGTGTCCTTGTGCTCGAAGGCGCGGCGCTTGAGCGCTGCAAGCAACGTATCGATGTCGGCCAGCAAAATGTCGCTGGCGCGGGTGAGTTGCACCGCAAAGCAGGTGTCGAGCACGTCCGAAGACGTCATGCCCTGATGGATGAAGCGCGCGTCGGGCCCGACGAATTCGGCAAGATGGGTGAGGAAGGCGATAACGTCATGCTTGGTGACGCGCTCGATCGCGTCGATCTTCTCGACGTCGAATTCGGCCGCGCTTCCCTTTTCCCAGATCGTTTTGGCCGCTTCCTTGGGGATGACCCCCAGTTCGGCCAGCGCGTCGCAGGCATGGGCCTCGATTTCGAACCAGATGCGAAACCGGGTTTCGGGCGACCAGATGGCGACCATTTCCGGCCGGGAATAGCGAGGGATCATCGGTCATTCCTGATGTATCGGAGGGATTTGTCCGCGTCCTAACAGAGGCGGGCCAAATGCTCAACGCTGCTGCCGTGCAAACCAGAGGCTGACGGCGAACAAGGCGACGAAACCAAGCGGGAAATAGAGCCGGATGCCCAGCACCACGAACTGGTAGGACGCCACCGCCATCGTGAAGGCGAGCTGAAAGCCCCAGGTGAGGGTGAATACGGGCGCATGCCATTCGGCATAGTAGGAGCGGTATTGCAGGGCATACAGCAGGGCGGTGAGGCCGATCGTTGCGGCAGCAAGCCCTACGAATATCGCCGCGAAGGCGACCTCCCGGCCCCTTCCGAGCGAAACCAGCCGTGCGGCAAAGAGGCCAACCGGAAAGGCCAGGGCGCCGCCGACGGCAAACAGCAGGGACACGGTGCGGATCTTGCCCGGCGTCACCCAATTGTCCAGCAACAGGTTGACGAGTGCGCTGGCGCCCATGGCGGCGGCCCACAGCAGCGCACCGAGAAGCGCTGCACGCAGTGTCGGCATGGCGCCGCGAAGGTGGTGCAGGGCGCGATTGCGCCTGACGGGTTGGACAAGCTCTGTCACAGGCGGCCGGTCACGGCGATCCAGCGAAAGTCCGGCCCTTCGAAGCCATACTGGCGCACCGCGATCAGCACCGCATAAGCGCTGAGGCTGTCCATCGAGAACGTCTGCACCGCGCCGATGCGGTAGCCGTTCGGGCAGCCCCGGCTCTTGGGGATCGCTTTGTCCTCGTGCAGCAATTTGGTGGTGCCGCCATCCCGCGCCTCGATACGCAGCAGCCGGAAGCCATTGATCTCGCCCTGGCTGGCGCAACTTTCGGTGTCATTCATGCCGATCTCGTCGAGCCGGAACTCGAGCGGCTGGTCGACAGGGGAAAAGATCGGTCGCGGATTGACCACTATGCGATGTGGATCGGCCGAAAGCTCGGTCACCGGGTTGGAGCCGGCGGTGATGCCGCGGTTGGCACTCAGCTCGGCCTGGCTGACAATGGCCTCGCCCTTTTGCCGGGCCTGAAGGCGGGCAGCGTCGAGCGTTGCCTTCTCGTCGTCGAGCCGGACCCTGACCGGCGTGCCCTTGAGAAAGCTGTCGTTGCTCGTGTCGATGTAATACCGGTTGGCATAGGGAAAGCCCGACCCGTCCTGGATGCCGTACTCCTCGAAGGCGAACACGCCGCCATCCCGGGTGAAGCCCAGGATTTCGAGCTCCGCGACATCGCCGGCCTGGGCAATCGACGCCGCGAACTGCGTGGCCAGGCAAACGGCAAACAGGAAAAGCGTCCGCATTGTCATCGCTCCTTCGGCCTGATCGCTTCATCCCTAGCACGACGAGATCAAAACGTCGTGCGGACCAAGGCCGATGCATCCAAACCGCTCGTCATTTGTTATTGTCGGCAGTCCCAAGGGAAACCCACCCCAATGGAGAAGCTAACATGACCGACACCAGCAAAATTCGTGAGCACATGGACGTCGTCGGCGCCGACGGCGTGCATATCGGCACCGTCGACAAGGTCGATGGCCAGCGCATCAAGCTGACCAAGGCCGACAGTGGCGAGGGGGCTCACAAGGGCCATCACCACTATATTTCACTGGCCCTGGTTGCCGAGGTCGATGGCAAGAAGGTGTGGCTGTCCGCGAATTCCGATGTCGCGGTGACGTTCGAGGAAGAAAAATCCGATCCGGTTTGATCGACGGCTTTAGCCAGCCTAGTGACGTGACGACCAGACGGGAAACAGGTCGTTGTCGGCTGGCGTCGCGGCAAACACGCCACGGCTGATGGCGCGCGCCATAGTGGCGCCGGCGGCGGCGTAGAGGTCGATTGCCGCGTCGGCGGTCAGTTCGACCCCGCTATTGCCGGTGGCCAGCGCGAACACCAGGTCGCCGTCGGCCGGCGTATGGGTCGGCCAGATGGCGCGTACGAAGCCGTCATGCGCCGAAATTGCCAGGCGTTTGGCGGCGGCCTTGGTGAGAACCGCGTCCGTGGCAATGACCGCGATGGTCGTGTTGCCGCCGCTGTCCAACTGCCGTCCGTGATCCTTGTCCCGGTATTTCAGCAAAATCCGCTTCGCGTCCTCGGGCATGGGCGAGGGATAACCAAGCCCGCCGAATTCATCGCCGATTTCGAAGGGTGCCGCCCAGAAATGGCGGGTGCGGCCGACGGTCACCGAGCCGGTCGGGTTGACGGCGGCCAGCGCGCCGATGGTGATCCCATTGTCCAGCAGTGTCGAGGCGGAACCCAGGCCACCCTTCAGCCCCGACGTCAGTGCACCGGTTCCGGCGCCCGCCGTGCCAAATTGGAAATCGACAGCGGCAGTCTGCACCGACTCGTAGCCGAGGTCGCGATAGGGGGGATAGCGGCCCCAGTCCTTGTCGCCGCCATTGCGCAGGTCGAAGAGGATCGCCGCCGGCACGATCGGTACGCGGAAGCCGCCAACCTCGAAGCCGATGCCGCGTTCGCGCAGTGCGGCCTGCACGCCGGAGGCAGCATCGAGCCCGAAAGCAGAACCGCCCGACAGCACCACGGCATGGATCGTCTCCACCAAATTGTGCGGTTCCAGCAGATCCGTCTCGCGGGTGCCAGGCGCGCCGCCAAGAATCTGGACTCCCGCGACCGCCGGCTCGTCGCAAAGGACGGTCGTCAGGCCGGACTTCAGCCTCGCGTCGGAAGCATTGCCAACGCGCAGGCCCATGACATCGGTGATGAGATTGCGTGGACCGGTGCGGAACATCAGTTGTTTTCCAAGGGCACGAAGCGGGTGCCGTCGAAGCGGAAGACACGGTAGAGGCTCTGGCTGAGGTCGCCCTTGTCGTCGAAGCGGACCGATCCGATCGCCGTGGTGAAATCATGCCCGGTGAGTGCCTCGGCCAGCGGCCCGCCGGAGCCTGCTGCGTCCGACGATGCGGCCTTGGCGATCTCGACCGCAGCATAAGCCGGCAGGGCGTAGCCGTCCGGCACGATCTTGTGCGCGGAGAAGCTTTCCAGCACCTTGGGATCCGCGACATCGGCCCATTCGGGTGGCGCGATCATCAGCGTGCCGGTCGCGTAAGGCACGTCGCCGGGCGGCGTGCGCAGGTTTTCGCCGCCGGCAAGGACGATGCCCGTCTGGAGCTGGGCGGCATCGCGCCCCATAATGGCGATGTCGTCGCCATCGCCGCCGGCAAAGACATGCGTGGCGCCGGCCTTTTTCAACCGTCCCATCAGGCCGATCTGGTTGTCGAGCTGCGGCCGGAACGTGTCGACGAAGACCGGTTTCAGTGCCGCCTGCTCGGCAGCAGCACGAAATGTTTCCGCCATCTCGCGGCCATAGATAGTGCCGTCGTCAATGATCGCGAACAGCTCGTTCTGCCATAGGCGGGTAAGGGTGGAGGCGACGGCATTGCGCTCGTCGTCGCCTCGCGGGCCGAGGCGATAAACCGGCCAGCCGGTCTTGGCGCGGCGGTCGGTCAGGCTTTCGGTTCGCACACCAACGGTGATGGCGGGAATATTGGCGTCCTTAAGGACAGGCATCGCCGCCTCGATCGCCTCCGTGCAGAGGAAGCCGATCACGACATTGACCTTGGCTGCCACGAATTCCCTGGCCGCCGCGGCGCCGCCATCGCCGGTGCAGGCGTCATCAACAGTCTTGAGTTGGATGCCATCCACCTCTGCCGCGAGCCCGGCGCCAGCCTCGATCTGCCTGCCGAGGATGGCCGATGGTCCCGACAGGGGTGCTGCGACACCAATCGTGAGCGTCTGTGCGCTGGCGGCGCCGGCCATGAACAGCCAGGCCAGCGCTGCGGTTATGGTTGCCCCGGATCGCATGCTGCCGAAGAATTCCTCCAAGCCCGCGACGTCGCGCAGGCGTCAAATTCCCGCCAAGACCTAAAGGCTGCCCGGCCTTGGTGCAACACGCGAATTCGGGATATGGGCCAAGCACTTCGCTTGTGGCATGTGATGTCTGGCCATATATGTCAGGTGAACAATGGCCATGGAATCTTCCAGTGCTGAAGAAGAACGATATTGGACCGCAGGCCTATCGCGACGCGATGAGTCATTTTGCCGGTCATGTCCATGTGGTGACCACCGACGGACCCGCCGGAAAGCGGGGGACGACGGTGATCGCGGCATGTTCTGTGTCGGATACGCCGCCGACCATCCTGGTCTGCCTCAATCGTGAAAATGCCAAGAATGAGCTGTTCGTGAAGAACGGCAAATTTGCCCTGAACACGCTGGCTTCGCACCAGGAGCCGCTGTCGATTGGATTTTCCGGCATGACTGGCCTGCCGGTCGAAGAGCGCTTCGCGCTCGGCGAATGGGATGTGATTTCCACCGGCGCGCCGACGCTGAAGGGCGCGCTCGCCGTGTTCGACTGCGAACTGATCGACACCAAGGACCTGGCCACCCATCGTGTGCTTTTTGGCAAGGTGACAGGTCTGCGTATGGGCGATAATTTGCGGCCGCTGATCTATCACGCCCGCGGCTACCACGTCCTGGAAAGTGGGGCCGCCGCACCCGCGGAGAAGGAATGAGCGACTTGAAACCGCGCCCCGTGCCGCGGACGATCGACGAAACGCTCGATCTCCTGACCGGCGCGGACTATGTCGCGGACCGGTCGCTGGCAACGGTGCTTTTCCTGTCTCTGCGCATGAGGCGGCCGCTTTTCCTCGAAGGCGAGGCCGGCGTCGGCAAGACCGAGATCGCCAAGGTGTTGGCCGAGGCGCTTGGCCGCCGGCTGATCCGCCTGCAGTGTTATGAGGGGCTCGACGTCTCCTCGGCCGTTTATGAGTGGAATTACGCCGCGCAGATGATCGAAATCCGCATGGAGGAGGCAGCCGGCAAGGTCGACCGCTCCGCCATGGAGCGTAACGTTTTCTCCGAAAAGTACCTGATCCGCCGGCCGGTGCTCGATGCGCTGACGGGCAAGGCGGGCGCAGCCCCGGTTTTCCTGATCGACGAGCTCGACCGCACCGACGAAGCCTTCGAAGCCTTCCTGCTCGAAATCCTCTCCGACTTCCAGGTGACTGTGCCTGAACTCGGCACGATCAAGGCGGAAGAGCCGCCGATCGTCATCATCACCACCAACCGCACCCGCGAAATCCACGATGCGCTGAAGCGGCGCTGCCTTTATCACTGGGTCGACTATCCCAGTGCCGAGCGCGAACTGGAGATCGTGCGCCGCAAGGTGCCTCGGGCCAACCAGCGGCTTTCGGCCGAAGTGGTGTCCTTCATCCAGAAGCTGCGCCAGATCGAGCTGTTCAAGGTGCCGGGCGTTGCCGAAACCATCGACTGGGCCGGCGCGCTGACCGAACTCGACAAGGTGGCGCTCGATCCGGAGACCGTGTCCGACACGATCGGGGTGCTGCTGAAATACCAGGACGACATTGCCCGCATCGGCGCGGGCGAGGGCCGGCGCATCCTCGACGAGGTCAAGACCGAGCTCGCGGCGGCGGAGTAGGGTGGTGAAGGCGTCCCGACCCGACCCTGGAGAGGCGACGGCGGACGGCCGGATCGCAGACAACATAGTCTATTTCGCCCGCACCTTGCGCAAGGCCGGCATGCGGGTCGGGCCCGCTTCGGTCAAGGACGCGATCGAGGCGGTGCTCGTCGCCGGCATCGGCTCGCGTGATGACTTTTACTGGACCCTGCACGCCGTTCTGGTCTCGCGGCATGAGGATCATGCCACCTTCGACGAAGCTTTCCGACTGTTCTGGAAATCGCGCGAATTGATCGAGAAGCTGCTGGCGATGTTTTCGCCGGTGGCGCCTGACGTCAGGCAGAAGCAGAAACCGCGCGCGGCTGAAAATCGCGTCAGCCAGGCGATGTTCGAGGGTCATCAGAAAAACCAGACGCCTCAGGAAATCCCTGAGATCGAGGTCGACGCCCGCTTCACCTTTTCCGGCAACGAGCTGTTGCGGGGCAAGGATTTCGCGCAGATGAACGCAGTCGAGATGGCTGACGCCAGGAAGGCGATCGCGGCGTTGCGGCTGCCTGTCGACATGGTGCGGACCAGACGCTTCAAGGCCGATGCGCATGGCCGCCGCATCGATCCACGCGCCATGATGCGCTCGGCGGCGCGTACCGGCGGTGAATTGATCCTGCCGAAATTCCGCTCGGTCCGCGAAGTCCATCCGCCCCTGGTGGTGCTGGCCGATATTTCCGGTTCGATGAGCCAATACACGCGCATCTTCCTGCATTTCCTGCATGCGCTGACGGAAAAGCGCCGGCGCGTGCACACTTTCGTCTTCGGCACGCGGCTGACCAACCTGACCCGGCAGATGCGCCACCGCGATCCCGATGCCGCCCTTGCCGATTGCTCGGCGGCGGTCAAGGACTGGTCGGGTGGCACGCGCATCGGCGATACGCTAGCCGAGTTCAACCTTGTATGGTCGCGACGTGTGCTGGGACAGGGCGCGGTGGTGCTTCTGATCACCGACGGGCTGGAACGCGACGATATAGGGGGTTTGGCGCAAGAGATGGAGCGGCTGCACAAATCCTGCCGGCGGCTGATCTGGCTCAATCCGTTGTTGCGCTTCGATGGTTTTCAGGCGCGCGCCCGCGGCGTCAAGGCGATGCTGCCGCATGTCGACGAATTCCGCTCGGTGCACAATCTCGACGCGCTCGCCGATCTCTGCACCTCGCTGGACAAGAAATCGGTCCTTTCCGTCGATCCACGGCGGTGGATGGATGCTGGCGCAAGGCGCGCCGCATAGCCATATATTTTCCTGCTTTTGGAAAAACAGACCCTGAGAGAAGCAACGATGAGTGACAGTCTTTATCTCGATGAGGCCCGCGACCCGCTGATCATCGCGGAAGCCTGGATGAAGGACGGCAAGGATGTCGCTGTCGCGACCGTGGTCGAGACCTGGGGTTCGGCGCCGCGCCCGGTCGGCAGCCACCTTGTCATCGATGCCGATGGCAATTTCCACGGCTCTGTTTCGGGCGGTTGCGTCGAGGGCGCTGTCGTGACCGAGGCGGTCGACGTCATCGGCTCCGGCAAAGCCAGGATGCTGGAGTTCGGTGTTGCCGATGAGACCGCCTGGCAAGTCGGCCTGTCCTGCGGCGGCCGCATCAAGGTTTATGTTGAGCGATTGGGCTGACCTCCGATGGATCCTTATGCGCTGAAGACGCTCAATGCCGAGCGGCGCGCCCGCCGCGCGGCGATCCTCGTCACCGATCTCGGTGATGGTCGCGACCGTATCGTGCGGGAGGGCGATCAGGTCGCCGGCGATCTCGGAGCGGCGATCGCCAAGGCGTTTCGATCCGGCAATTCGGGGTCCGTCGAGGCGGAAGGGCGGACCTTCTTCCTCAATGCGCATCTGCCGCGGCCGCGTCTGGTGGTGATCGGCGCCGTCCATATCAGTCAGGCGCTCGCGCCGATGGCCCGGATATCAGGCTATCCCTTGGAGATCATCGATCCGCGTACCGCCTTTGCCACATCGGACCGCTTTCCCGATGTCGCCTTGCATGCCGACTGGCCGCAGGACGTGCTGGAACGCGAGCCGCTCGACGCTTACACCGCGCTCGCCGCCGTCACCCATGATCCGAAGATCGACGATTTCGCGCTGAAGGCGGCACTCGACGCCAACTGTTTCTATGTCGGAGCGCTCGGCAGCCGAAAGACGCATGCCAAGCGCGTGGAGCGCCTGCTGGCGCTGGGCGCGAGTGCGGACCAGATCGCGCGTATCCACGCGCCGATCGGGCTGGACATCGGGGCGGCAAGCCCCGCCGAAATCGCCGTCGCCATTCTCGCGCAGACCATTCTTGCCTTCCGCTCGCGCGGCCTCGATGCGAAGGGCGCGGCGGCGTGAAATTCGGTCCGATCCCGATCGACGCGGCCGAAGGGGCGGTGCTGGCGCATGCGACCGCGGCCGGCGAAAAGCGATTTCGCAAGGCGCACAGGCTGAGCGCCGAAGATGTCTCAACGCTCAAGAGGGCAGGTGTTTCGCAGGTCGTTGCGGGCGTGCTGGCGCCGGACGATCTCGGCGAGGACGCCGCGGCGCAAAAAATTGCCGAAGGCATGACCCTGGGCGGCATCGAGGCGAAGCCCGCGGCCACCGGCCGGGTCAATCTCCACGCCAAGGCGGCTGGCATCTTCACCGTCAATGCCGCTGTCATCGATGCCATCAATGCCGTCGATCCTGCCATCACCATCGCGACGCTGGCCCAGCACGCGCCGGTCGAAAAGGGCCAGATGGTCGCGACGGTGAAGATCATCCCCTTCGCGGTCTCTTCCTCGTTGGTGGCCGCCGTGACGGAAATCTGTGCCAGCGGCGAAATTTTTGCCGTCAACGCCTATCGGCCGATGCGTGTCGGCGTCATCCAGACGGTGCTGCCGGGCACCAAACCAACCGTGCTCGACAAGACGCTACGCGTCACCGAAGCCCGGCTGGCGCGCTCCGGCGGCAGGCTGACGGCGGAGCGCCGTACGCCGCATGAGATCGCCCCTGTCGCCGAGGCTGCCATCGCGCTTGCGCGCGACAACGACATGGTGGTGATCTTCGGGGCTTCCGCCATGAGCGATTTCGCCGACGTCGTTCCGGCGGCGATCGAGGGGGCGGGCGGTACCGTCATCCGCGCGGGCATGCCGGTCGATCCCGGCAATCTGCTGGTGCTCGGCACACTCGGCGGCAAGCGCATCATCGGCGCGCCTGGCTGCGCCCGCAGCCCCAAGGAGAACGGCTTCGACTGGGTGCTCGACCGATTGATTGCCGGCCTGGACGTCACCGCGCGCGACATCGCCGGCATGGGCGTCGGCGGCCTGCTGATGGAGATACCGACGCGGCCGCAGCCGCGCGAGCCGCTGCCGGCCAAAAGTCGGCTCAAGGTCGGGATCGTGCTTCTGGCGGCGGGCCGGTCGAGCCGCATGGGCGGGCCGAACAAGCTGATGGCGCTGTTCGACGGCCAGCCGCTGGTGCGCCGCACCGCCGAACGCGCGCTCGCCTCGAAGGCTTCGGGCACGATCGTCGTCACCGGTCATCAGCGCGAGCGGGTGCGCGCGGCATTGTCGGGCCTCGACGTCACCTTCGCCGACAATCCCGATTTTGCCGATGGTCTGTCGACCTCGCTTAAGGCCGGCACTGCCTATCTGCCCGAAGACGCCGCTGGTGCGATGATCGTTCTGGGAGACATGCCGGGTGTCGCATCCGACGACCTCGACAGGCTTATCGATGCCTTCCGCAGGGCCGGCGGCAACTCGGTGGTCCGTGCCACGCACCAAGGCAAACGCGGCAACCCGGTGCTTTTGCCGCGCTCGTTATTCGCGGCGATCGCCCATCTCGAAGGCGACACCGGCGCTCGCCATCTGGTGGAGGCCGAAGGGCTCGATGTCATCGATGTCGAGATCGGGGAGGGCGCGTCCGTCGATGTCGACACCCGAGAGGCACTGGAAGGCGCTGGCGGCGTGCTGCAGGATTGACAAACAGAGGCGGCATTAGCATGCCTGCGGTATGGCTATTCGTACCGTCGCGTGCCGCGCTTTCGTCACGGCAATGCTTTTCTTGTTTTCCTCGGCCGCCAGTGCCGACACATTGTCCCTGAAACCTTTCAAGGACGATCTCTTCGCCTATCCGGCGACGCTGTCATCCGACAGCAACGGCGCCTACACGGTCCTCGACTACCGCGAGATGCGCGACATCAACCAGCGCGACGAGGTGCCGGAAAAGCGCGTGCATGCCCAGTACACCGACACCGGCGTACGCAAGGTGCAGCAGGATCTGATGCTGAAGACCGACGCCGGCGATGTCAGGCATGTCGCCGTCGGCAGGACGCAAGGAGCCGCCATCATCGTGCTTTACCTGCATGGGCAGGGCGGCAGCCGCAAGCAAGGCGTCGACGATTTCACCTTCGGCGGCAATTTCAACCGGCTCAAGAACCTGATGGCCGGCAATGGCGGGCTCTATATTTCTCCGGATTTTCCTGATTTCGGCGACAAGGGCGCAGCACTGGTCGCCGCCCTGATCGACCATTATGCCGAACAGTCTCCGGGCGCGAAAATCTTCGTCGCCTGCGGCTCGATGGGCGGCGCGCTGTGCTGGAAACTTGCCGCACGCAAGGATACTGGTGGCCGCGTGAATGGACTGCTGCTGCTCGGATCGCTGTGGGACGAGGGCTTTCTCGGCAGTCCCGCCTTCAAGCGTCGCGTGCCAGTGTTCTTCGGCCAGGGCAGCCACGATGTGGTCTTTCCCGTGGCCAACCAGGAAGCGTTCTTCCGCTCCATCCTTGCCAAATCAAAAAACTATCCGACCCGCTTCGTGCGCTTCGAGACCGGCACGCACGGCACGCCGATCCGCATGGTAGACTGGCGCGGCACGCTCGACTGGATGCTGTCGAAGGCACCATAAGCCTGATGCGCTAGAGGATCTAAGGCGCGGTGTTGTAGTCGACGATCGTCTGCGGGTTCTCCTCGCCGTCATAGGACGCGTCGACGTCATACTGGACCAGCGAGAAATCGCCGTTGCGGAACAGATATGTCCCGGCATCCGAAGCATCGCCGACGCCGCGCCATTTGTTGAACGTGGTGATGGTGTGAGCGTTCTGGTCATAGTCGGAATTGACCGCCCACCCTGTGGTCCGGAAGCCGATCACCGTTACACTCAACAGCTTGCCGTCGCTGTCGTTGTTCTCGTAGCGTATATCGGTCTCCGGCTCGGCGAACTGCAATTGCCTGACACCGTCCACCTCGTCGGTCATGTAATAGACCGAGCTTTCATTGTAGGCGGCGGCCGAACAGGAGAAGTGGAACAGCCGGGTCTCCTTGTCAGGATCGTTCGGCTGAGCATTCCTGTCCTTATATTTGATCGAAAAGACCTCTGGCTCATTGGCCAGGCGGTCCTTGTCGCATTGGTCGCCATAGGTCGCCAGGAAGGCCTTCTTGGCCTGTTCCAGTGCGGTGTCCTTTTTCGGCGGCGGCGGGCCGTCGCCGCAGCTTGGCGGCAACGCCTCGTCGAAGTCGGCGGTGGAGGGCTTCAGCGCTCCCTTGTCGATGAAGATAGGCTGGAACGGCGGCGCCTGGATCTGGGCGTTGACCTGGCGCAGCGTATAGCAGCCGGCGAAAACCTTCGCCTCGCCCTTCTTGTCGGTTGCCTGGATGGCGACCGGGACGTTGTAATAGATGCTGCCCGCCGCGCCCTCGTCCGAAATCGGACCGGTCTTGACCTCCACCTTATCGGTGCCGTCATAGCCTTTGACGAATGTGTCGAAATCCTTTGCCGGCTTTGTATCACCGAAGTAGCCCCAGGCGCGGGCGAATTCATGCCGGTTGATGGCGCTGTAGAGTGAATGCACGACCGCATCCGCGCTCGACCGATCGTCGACGTAAGGCGCTTCGGGCGTATCGGCTGCGGCCAATGCCGCGTGGCCTGTCGTGGCAAGGGAGAGAAGGGCAGTCGCTGCGAAAAGGGCGCGTCTCATCGGGAATCTCCGCTCGATAACGAAGATTCTACCACGGCGATTGCGGCGACGTGGTGACGCCATGCGCCCGCCGCTTGAAGAATCGCGCCTGAGAGCGCTACGTCCTCGCGCCGGCGTTCCTGCCGGACAGGAGATCCGACGTGACGATATCGATGTATGAGGCATCCGTGCCCGTGTTTTCAGCCAGGCTGAAAGCACTTTCCAGTGTGCTGGCTGCAGCCGAACAGAATGCGCTTGACCGCAAGATCGACCCGCAGGTGTTTTTGACGGCGCGGCTGGCGCCCGACATGTTCGCACTTGCCAGGCAGGTGCAGATCGCAACCGACCATGCCAAGGGCGCGCCTTCACGGCTGGCCGGCCGCGAAGTGCCTAAATATGAGGACAATGAAGCAAGCTTCGCCGATCTCGAAGCGAGGCTCGCCAAGACGGTCGCCTACCTGGCGACTTTTTCCGCAGCCGATATCGACGGGTCGGATGACCGGATGATCGAACTGAAGCTGGGGGGCCGGGAAACGACGCTAAGCGGCATGCAATATCTGCTGCATGTGGCCATGCCCAATTTCTATTTCCACCTGACCACCGCCTACGACATCCTGCGCCACAATGGCGTGCCGTTGGGCAAGGCGACATTCCTCGGATCGCGTTGAGAAATCGGACTTTGAGATGTCCCGGGTCGATCCGGGACATCTCGCACCTGCTTAGCGGATGGACATTTCGCGGGCGATGCGCGGGAAATCGGCGGGCTTGATGCCGATGTCGGCGCGCTCGGCATTGCTCATCGAATAAAGGAGCGCGAGCGCCGCGCGATATCTCAGATGTTCCTGCGGGCGCGGCCGGGCGAACATTTCCGTGAAGAAACCCATGATTCAGGCTCCTGGTTGGTCCTCCACATCAGGCAATATAGGTGAATCGTGAAGATTGTGCAGTGCAGCATACGCATGCCTGCCATGTCCGGATGGTTTTTGTAAAATTTTTTTGCAGCAAGGTGAAACTCTTGCGGCGCGCCCAACGTAGGCTTCGAAGCTGGTACATGGCCAGTTTTTCCTCCCCACTCCTGGCGAATTTCCGGACTGCATGAACATGCGGCCGGCTTTTGCCGGCGCCTCCGGCAACGATCCCCTGAAGGGAAATTAGTTAAGACCGGCGGCATTTATTTTTAACGAGCTGGTTCTATGGTCTGAAACTCGAACTGTCGGGCATGGGGGAGGCTGATATCGCTACTGGCGCCAAGCGGGATTTTGCGTCACTGCTCGACGACCTCTTCGTTGCCACCGAAAAGGGCAACGGCAGTGAGGGCGTAGAGACCGGCGCGCGCCCATCCATCCCGTTCGACTATCTCTCGGTCGCCGATGAACTCCATTCCGGCCGCATCAAGGTATCCGCTGCGGAATATCGCGAGGCCGGCGCTGATCTGGCCAGCGAATTTGCCGCCGTGCTTGAACAGGCAAGGCTGGCGCTGGCTGGCGAAGAGCCGAAGCCGGAAGAAACATTGCCGCCAATCGATCCTGAATCGATTGCGGTCGAACTGGGTCTGGAGCAGTTTAAGAGCGCCGCCGACTTCGGCCGCATGCGCCGCAGCTTTGCTTTCGCCAACCATCCCGATCGCGTCGCCCCGCATTTGCGCCAGCGCGCCATGATCCGCATGCAGGTGGCCAACATGCTGATCGACGAGGCCAAGCGCCGCGCCGTGGCCGCCGCACGACGCTAAGCCCGCTCTGCTCACGCAAAAGTCGGCCTGGCAAGGCTTGGAGAGCGCTTCCGCTTTTCCTATAAGATGCGAACTCCTCCCCGCGCAGCCGCGCATACATGCCCTCCGGAGCAGAATTCCATGCACAAACGCCGTCTCGGTCGGACCGATCTTCTTGTTACCCAGATCTGCCTTGGTTCGATGACCTGGGGCCAGCAGAACACCGAGGCCGAGGGCCATGCCCAGATGGACCTGGCCTTCTCGCGCGGCGTCAATTTCATCGACACCGCCGAACTCTATCCGATCCCGCCCAAGGCGGAGACGCAAGGACGGACGGAGAAGATCATTGGCAGTTGGATGAAGGCCAAGGGCAACCGCGACAAGGTGATCCTGGCCTCCAAGGTCGTCGGCCGCACGGCCAACAGCTGGTTTCGCGGAGACCGGCCCTCGCAATTGGTGCGGGCCGATATCTTCGATGCCATCGACAAGTCGTTGGCCAAGCTTGGCACTGATTATCTCGACCTTTATCAAATCCATTGGCCGGAACGGGACATCCCCTGGGGCGCCAACCCGACGCGCGTCGGCGCCGTGGCGCGGCGTGCCGATTCTGTCGGCGCACCGGTCGGTGAAACGCCGATCGCCGAGACGCTCGCGGTGTTCGATGACCTGGTGAAGGCAGGAAAAATCCGCCATTTCGGTCTCTCCAACGAGAGTTCCTGGGGCGTGATGCGCTTCCTTGCAGAGGCCGACAAAGGGATCGGTCCTCGCGTCGCCTCGATCCAGAATGCCTACAACCTCGTCAACCGCACTTTTGAGGTGAACCTCGCTGAGGTCTGCGAGCGCGAAGGGGTGTCGCTGCTTGCCTATTCGCCGCTTGCCCAGGGTTATCTGACCGGCAAATACGATCATGGCGCCCGCCCGCAGGGCTCGCGCTCGCAGCTGTTCAACCGCGGCCAGCGTTACGAGACGCCCAATGCCGCCGAAGCGCAGCTCGAATACAATGAACTGGCACGGTCTTTCGGCCTGGAGCCGGCGCTGTTTGCCAATGCCTATGTCTCGAGCCGGCCCTTCGTGACCTCCAGCATCATCGGCGCGACAACCATTTCCCAACTGGAGATGGCGCTGTCTTCGGTGGATGTCGTCTGGACTGAAGAAATGCAGAAGGCGGTGGATGCCGTTCACCAGAGGGTCGGCAATCCCTGCCCGTGACCGAGCCTGGAATTGTCGTGTAGCAGCAAAGGGATGGAGACCATGGTGGATTTTTCGATCGAGGCCGTGCGTGGAAAATTCCCCGCTCTCTCGCTGACCGACAAGGGCCGGCGGCGCATCTATCTCGACAATCCTGCCGGCACGCAGGTGCCGCAGGCCGTGGCCGACGCGGTGTCGCGCTGCCTGCTTACGACCAACGCCAATCTGGGCGGTTATTTTGAAACGACGATCGCGGCGCAGCAGGTCGTTGACGAGGCGCATCTGGCGATGGCCGACTTCCTCGGCGCGGCGAGCCGGCACGAGATTGTCATCGGCGCCAACATGACGACGTTGACCTATCATATGTCACGTACGCTCGGCCGCACGATGAAATCAGGCGACGAGATCATCCTCACCCGCATGGATCATGAGGGCAATGTGTCGCCCTGGCTGCAACTGGCCGAGGACCTCGGCCTCGTCGTGCGCTGGCTGCCGTTCGACGAAAAGACCTGGCAGATCGAGGAGGCGACGCTCGCCGGTCTGCTGTCCGGGAAGACAAGGCTGGTGGCATTGAACTACGCCAGCAATCTCACCGGCTCGATCAACCGGGTCAGGTCCTTGACCCAACTTGCAAAACGGGCCGGCGCGCTGGTTTATGTCGATGCGGTGCAATTCGCACCGCATGGGCTGATCGATGTGCAGGAACTCGGCTGCGATTTCCTGATCTGCTCGGCCTATAAATTCTTCGGTCCGCATATGGGCATCTTGTGGGGCCGGCGCGACGTCGTCGAAGGTCTGCAAGCTTATAAGTGCCGTTGCTCCTCGAACGGCTTGCCGGAACGGTTCGAACTCGGCACGCCGCAGGTCGAACTGATGGCCGGCTTGACCGCCGCCGTCGACTATTTCGCCGAGCTCGGCGCGGCGGCAGGTGAGGGTGGTTCAAGAAGGCAGAAGATCGCCAAGGCGTTCCAGGTCTCCATTGCCCATGAAAACCCGCTGGCGCAAAGGCTGATCGATGGCTTGTCCGACATTTCCGGGCTGACGGTCCGAGGCATCACCGATCCGAAACGGCTCGGCGATCGTGTGCCGACTGTCTCCTTCACCGTCGATGGCATTGTCCCCGAAACGATCGTGCGGCAGATGAACGCCGAGAACATCTTCGTGTGGTCGGGCCACAACTATGCCTGGGAGATCGTCCATCAGCTCGGCATTCCGGCCGAGCAAGGCGTCGTGCGCATCGGCATCGCCCATTACAACACCGCGTCCGAAATCGACGAGACGCTGGAAAGCGTGCACCGGGTGATTGCCATGCTCAGGCAGCAACGCTCCTGACTTGGGTTTGAACTCTCACCGCGCCTTGCCGCCAAAGCCGGTGAGGAATGCGGTGAGATTGGCGCCCAGTTCGTCGCAGAGATAGCCGCCTTCCTGGACGATGACCGCCGGCAGGCCGAGCCCGGCGATGGCCTCGCCGATGCGCGAGAAGCCCGGCGTCGTCACCGAAAGCCCGCCGAACGGATCGCCCTCGAACGCGTCGAGGCCGAGCGCCACGACCAGCGCATCGGGGGCGAAGGCGCGGATACGCTGGAACGCCACGCCGAGCCCTTCCAGAAACGCCGCATCCGCGGATTTGCGCGGCAGCGGCAGGTTGAAATTATAGCCAAGCCCGGGACCTTCACCGCGCTCGTCGGCATGGCCCCAGAAGAACGGGTAGAACCGCACCGGATCGGCATGCAGCGACACCGTCAGCACGTCAGGTCGCGCATAGAAAATGCCTTGCGTCCCGTTGCCGTGATGCAGGTCGACATCAAGGATCGCGACGCGGGCCGCCTGCCTGCGCAGCACTTGCGCCGCCACGGCTGAGTTGTTGATGAAGCAGAAGCCGCCGGCGACATCGGCGAAGGCGTGGTGGCCGGGCGGGCGGCACAGCGCATAGGCGGCCGACGCTCCGGCCATGACGGTTTCGGCGGCCTCGACCGCGCTCCAGGCGCTCCACAGCGCGCTCTGCCATGTCTCGCCCGAGATCGGGCAGGCGGTGTCGGCCATGTGGTAGCCGGCTTGGCCCACTGCTGAGGCCGGATAGGAGCCGTTGCGGGCGATCGGGTGGATGTTGGGAATGACCTCGGCCGACGCCCCTTCGATCCGCTGCCAGCGTTCGAAAATATGTTCGAGGAAGTCGAGATACTCGGGTGTGTGCACCGCCGAGATCGGACCGAGGCCGTGATCGCGCGGTCGCTCGACCGTGCAACCAGCGGATTTTGTGCCGGCTAACAATCTTTCGACGCGTTCCGGCTGTTCAGGGTTGGGCTGTGCCGCGCCACTGGAAAGAAAGGCCTTGGGATCGTGGCGCTTCTGCTCCTGCGCATAGAAGGCCTTCATTGCTGCTCCCCATTTTCCGGCGCGTCGGCGAAGGCGAAAAAGGCCCCACCGATGATTTTCTGCGTCTGCTCGTAGCTCGACCAGGCAATGCCCAGCCGTTCGTAAAAGGACTTGGCACCCTCATTGTCGGTGTCGACCGACAGCCTCAGATACACGCCGCCCTCTTTGCGGCACTCGGCAGCCACGCGTCGCAGCAGGCGTTCGCCGATCTTGCGGCCGCGAAACCGGTCCTCGACATAGAGGTCCTGCACATAGACGCCAGGCCGTCCCATCCAAGTCGAGAAGATCGGGAAATGCAGGCACAGCCCGGCGAATTCGCCGTCGACTTCTGCGATCAGGGTCGAGAAGGCGGGTTTTTCGCCAAAGCCCCAGCTTCTGAGATCGTCCGCTGTCGAGATGATTTCCTCGGGCGCCCCGATATGAGTGCCAAGCTTCAGGATCGCCGCGTGAATGGTTTCGACGTCATCGATGGTGCCGGGGCGAAGGATAACCGCACGCGTGACAGGTACAGTGGCAGGACCGGGCGCTGTCATCTCGTCAAAAAGCCACCCTGTCGCCGCCCTTGAGCGCCAGCATGTCGCGCGCGTCGGCCGGCGTGGCGACCTCCAGCGACAGTCCATCGAGAATGCCACGGATGCGCCGCACCTGGTCGGCGTTGGACTTCGCCAGCTGGCGGCCATCATAGAGGCTGTCCTCCAGTCCGACCCGCACATTGCCGCCCATGGCTGCGGCGATCGAGATCAGCGGCATCTGGTTGCGGCCGGCGGCCAGCACCGAAAACTGGTAGCTGTCGCCGAACAATTTGTCGGCGATGCGCTTCATATGGACGAGGTTGTCCGGGTCGGCGCCGATGCCGCCCAGGATGCCCAGCACGAATTGGATGAACAGCGGCCCCGAAACCAGCCCCCGGTCGCGGAAATGCGCCAGCGAATAGAGGTGGCCGACATCGTAGCACTCGAACTCGAAGCGGGTGCCGCAGCCCTTGCCCAGCCGCTCGATCACGCCTTCCATGTCGGCGAAGGTGTTCTTGAAGATAGTGTCGCGGGTGGCCTGGAGCAGCTTCGGTTCCCACTCGTGTAGCCATTCCCTTGGCTTGTCGAGCATCGGGAACAGCGCGAAATTCATCGAGCCCATATTGAGTGAGCACATCTCGGGCTGAGCCCGAAGCGGCGCCGCCAGCCGCTGGTCCAGCGTCATCAGCGAGGAGCCGCCTGTCGTGATGTTGATCACCGCATCGGTCGCCTGCTTGATGCGCGGCAGGAACTCCATGAACACTTCGGGGTCGGCGGTCGGGCGGCCATCTTTGGGATCGCGGGCGTGCAGATGCAGGATCGAGGCGCCGGCCTCGGCCGCGGCGATAGCGTCCGCGGCGATCTGGTCCGGCGTCACCGGCAGATAGGGCGACATCGAGGGCGTGTGTACCGAGCCTGTAACGGCGCAGGTGATGATGACTTTTCGCGGCGCCATTTTCCGCTACCCCCGGCCTTCGACCGGCAGGTCGAATTCGCCCGCCAGAACCTCAAGCGAGTCGCCGATAATGGAGATGATCTCGCCGACCTGCTCGCCGGTGACGATCATCGGCGGCGCGACCATGAAATTGTCGCCGTCGACGCCGCCCTTGACCCTGCGGCCATAGATGATCAGCCCGCGCTCATAGGCGAGATCGAGCAGGCGCTGCGTGGCTTTTTTGCTCTGCTCGATCGGTTTCAGCGTATCGGGATCGGCGACCATTTCGGCGCCCGTAAGCAGCCCCTTGCCACGCACATCGGCAATGAAGGGGAACCGCTTCGCAAGTTCCTTCAATCCGTCCATCAGCACGTTGCCCATGGCAGCCGCATTGGCAATCAGGTCGAGCCGGTCCATTTCGCCCAGCACCGCAAGCCCGGCGGCGCAGGCGAGCGGATTGCCGGCATAGGTGTGGCCATGCTGGAAGCCGCCGGTGGCGAGAAGCGGCTCGACCAGTCGCATCGGTGCGGCCAGCGCGCCGAGCGGCGCATAGCCCGAGCCTAGGCCCTTCGACAGCGCGACGATATCAGGCTTGCAGTTCCAGTGGTCGCCGCCGAGGAATTTGCCGGTGCGGCCGGCACCGCTCATCACCTCGTCGTGGATGAGCAGGATGCCGTGGCGATCGCAGATTTCGCGGATGCGCGCATAATAGCTGTCGGGTGCCACCAGGGCCGCGGTGGCCGCGCCGCCGATCGGCTCCATGATGAAGGCGACGACGCTTTCGGGACCTTCAGCGAGGATCTTATCCTCCAGCATGTCGGCGTAGCGGACGCCACGCTGCTCCATCGAGAGATTGTCGCGATTGCGCCAGGCGGCCGGTGCCGGGACGGTCGGCATCACCCGCATCATCGGCGTAAAAGTCTCGGCCAACGCGTCGTCGCCGGTGATCGAAAGCGAACCGAGCGTGCCGCCGTGGTAGGAAGGAAACCGCGTGATCACCTTCCAGCGGCTGGCCTGGCCGGTGGCCACAGCCCATTGCCGCGCCAGCTTGATGCAGGATTCCGTCGCTTCCGAGCCGCCGGACACGAAAAAGATGCGGTCCATGCCTTCCGGCAACTTTCCGGCCAGTTCGCGCGCCAGTTCTTCCGCCGGCTCGTTCTCGAAATGCAGCCGGTAGGCAAAGGTGGCGCGGTCCATCTGCCGCTTCATCGCATCGAGCACATTGCGGTTGGAATGGCCGATATTGGCGACCATTGGGCCGCTCGATCCGTCGATGAAACGGCGGCCGTCCTGCGTCCACATGTAAATGCCTTCGGCGCGGTCGATCAGCGGCCGGCGCAGGCTGGAGAGGTAGAACAAATGCGATTGGCGCCGGGCATCAGTGTCTTGAACGGCGGTCTGGGCTTTCGACATGTCAGGACTTTCCGATATAGCGGTCGAGGACATTCTGAGTGACCCGTTCGACCATCGGGTCTTGTCTTAGCAGGCCGGCGACCCATTCGCAGCTTCCGGCATGGAACACCTCGCCCTTGCCGCGCGGGAAGTTGACGATCATGCCATTGCCGCGTTTGACCTTTTCGAGATTGGCGTCGCTTGCCTCGCCAAACAAGGTCTCGGCGGTGAAGCGGCCATCCTCGTCGGTGAGGAACTGGTCCTCGATCGGAATATCGGCGCTTTCCTCGACCTGGCTAGCCATGCCGACGGCCAGCACTTGCAGGCCGTCGGGCGCGCCGCTGTCTGGCGTGGGGTAGGGCAGCCCACCGCGGATCTCGAAATCGAGCCCGTCGACCTCATAGCCATAGACGTGGCTGTCGGCGCCCAGCAGGTCGCCATAGTAGATGCCGGTGCCGGCAAAGGCCCAGTGCTCCGGCCGATAGACCGGAAAGCCGCGTACGCCACGTGGCGCGCAGCCACCCCAGCCGGCATAGACGCCCCGTGTCGCATTGAGCCCGAAGGTCGCCGAACCCGGCCGGCCGATTTCCGGTGCTTCCCAGGAATTGGTGGCGCGGGTCACGTCGCCGCCGCGATAGGCCGGGTCCTCGGTGCGGGCGCGATATTTGTAGCAGACCTGCCGGCGGCCCTCATCTTCCAGCCGCGTCTGCCACATGAAATTGCCGGCAAAACGCGCCGCATGGCCGCCGCGTTCGACATAGAAGTCGACCGCGTCGCGCATCTCCCAAGTCCAGTATTCGTCATGGCCGACGAAGACCGCGCAGTCATAACCGTCGAGAATCTCGGGCGAGAAGTGGAGGTCATGCTGACTGGCGAGGTCGACGCCGTAGCCTGATCGTTCGGCGAAGCGAAAAAAATGACTGTCATAGCTGGCCCAGCCCGACGAGGCGTATTTCTTCGAATGGCCGGTGGCGAGCGCCCATTCCATGTGCGGATAACGCGGCACGGTCTTCGGCGGCACCGCCACCTCCAACGGCACGCGCGGTGCATCCCCGGGCAACACGACGAAGCCGCGGCACCAGGGGCGCTGCGTCGACACGATGGGCGAGTACTGGTCGCGGTCGGGCCCGGTGATGCCCTGATAATGGTTGGAGCCGCCCCAGGTGTTGTAGGCAAGCCAGGTGCCCGTCGCCGCCACCTGCAGCACACGGCCAGGTTTCTTGCCGGGCTGGGGAGAGACGATGAAAATGTGGTGACTTTGGATCGGCTTGCCGTCGCGTCCGTCGGCGGTCAGCGTTATCAGGTAGGCGCCGGAGGGCCAGTCGCTCTCCACGCGAAATTCGAAGGAGGCTTCCCAGCCGCAGCCTTCGATCGAGCACTGCTCCGGACTGTCCTGCCAGCGCGATGCGATATCAGATTTCTCGAACACCCTCGTCTCGGCACCGCCGTCCCGGACGATCGTCATGCCGAAGGACGGAGCGGTCGAGCTGACATGCAGCGTAACAGTCTCACCGGCGCGATACGAAAACCGGTCGCTGTAGCACCAGATTTCGCCGCGCTCGCCATCCATGCCTGGCCACTCGTAATAGTGGCCGCGAACCGCGTGGCGGCGCTGCTCGGCTGTCAGCCCGAAATCGGGGAATTCGGTCGGCGGATTGATCATGAAGTCCTGGCCCATCTGAGGCCCATTTCGGCGATCCGCCCGCCAGGCGTCAAATGGAAACGATCATGCCAGCATTCGTTAGCCGTACCCTTGGCCGCTTTCGCCAAACCGACTATCTCAGTAAGACGGCGGCAGTTCCGCCATGGGGACAGGGCATGCTCAGGGTTCAACAGGTCAAGGTTGACGACATCTACGTGCCCACGGCGCGGAAGAAGACGCTGCACCCCGAGACCGTCCGGCATCTGGCCGAGGACATACTCGAGAACGGCATGAAGACGCCGATCCAGGTCCGCCACGATGGCAAGCGGCACATACTTGTCGAAGGCCTGCACCGGCTCGAAGCCGCCAAATGGCTGGGCGAGACCGTAATCGACGCCTACCTGGTGCAAGCCAAGCGGCACTGACACGCGCTCCGCTCACGGTTTTCAACCTGCGTTTCCAGAATTTTTCGCGGGCGATGTCGGTTTGCTTTGCGTCGGCTCGTCCTTGGGACGGAAGCCAGATCAAACCGAGGAGACCACCGTGGCCACCAAGCTCGACATCGCCCCCGCCGACGACCGCGAACTGGTTCTCGCCCGCATCATCGATGCACCGCGCGGGGACGTCTATCGCTGCTGGACCGAACCGAAATTGATCACGCAATGGTTCGCGCCAAAGCCGTGGACGACGCCGCGTGCCGAGATGGATGTGCGCACCGGTGGCAACAGCCTAGTCGTCATGGCAGGGCCCGACGGCAACGAGTTCCCCAACCCCGGCGTCTTCCTCGAGGTCGTTCCCGGCGAGAAGATCGTCTTGACCGATGCTTATACCCAGTCATGGCTGCCATCGGAAAAACCGTTCATGACAGTCGTACTGACCTTCGAGGACGAGGGCGAGGGCAAGACCCGCTACATCGCGCGCGTCCGGCACTGGAGCGTCGCCGACCGCGAGCAGCACGAGGCCATGGGCTTTCACGCCGGTTGGGGCCAGTGCACCGATCAGCTCGAAGATCTCGCCAGGACGCTCTGACAGAGCCACACCGGAGGAGTTCGACATGTCCAAAGTTCTGTTTTTTGCCATTTTTGCCTCGGCCGCTGCGCTTCTCGCTTGCCCGGGCACCATCAATGCAGAGGAGACAAAGCCTGCCATGACGACCGAAACGAAAACACTGCCGAAGCCACAAAAGTCCGGCCTGTTGCCGATCAATGGCGTGAATTACTATTACGCCGTCTATGGCAAGGGTGAGCCGCTGCTTCTGCTGCATGGCGGCCTCGGCTCCACCGACATGTTCGCGCCGATCCTGCCCAAGCTTGCCGAAAACCGCACCGTCATCGGCGTTGACCTGCAGGGGCATGGCCGCACCGCGCTTGGGGACCGGCCATTCAGCCTGCAGGCGATCGGCGACGACATGGCTGGTATCGTCAACACACTCGGCTACGACAAGGTCGACGTCATGGGCTATTCGCTGGGCGGCGGGGTTGCCTTCCGCATGGCGGTCCAGCATCCCGAGGCCGTGCGCCGGCTGGTCCTTGTTTCGACCGGTTATGCCGCCGACGGCTTCTACGACGAGATGCGTCCGCAGCAGGCACAAGTGAGTGCCGCCGCCGCGGCGTACATGAAAGACACGCCGATGTACAAATCCTACGTCGCCGTCGCCCCACATCCGGAGGACTTCCCGAAACTGCTCGACGCGCTCGGCAATTTCATGCGCCAGAACTACGACTTCTCGGCTGACGTTCCCAAGCTGAAGATGCCCGTGATGCTCGCCTATGGCGACAACGACATGTACAAGCCCGAGCACGAGATCAAGTTCTACCAGATGCTCGGCGGCGGCCTGAAGGATGCCGGCTGGATGCGCGAGAACCTGTCGCGGAACCGGCTGGCCATCCTGCCCAACCGCACCCACTACGATGTCTTCTTCGCTCCGGAACTGACGGCCGCCGCACTGCCGTTCCTCGACGGCGAGACAAGGGTGAAGAGCTGGGACGAGGTGGTCGGCGAAGCCGAATGACCCCTGCCTTCTCCGCCGGCCGTCTCCTGCGAGACAGCCGGCGTGCTGTTTAGGAAGCCTTGGCCCGGCGCGGCTGCCTCAGATGCTTGATGCCGCTCATTTCGACGAAGTTCGTCGCCGACTCCCAGAGATAGTCGCCGTAAAGAAACGGCGCGAAGGGTTCGGCGCCGTCCAGCGGCAAAGGCGAGATTTCCGCGTCGACGCGTGGCTCGTAGAAGAACGGGATCGAGAACCGCACCGTTTTTGGCGCAATGACCCGGTGCCGTGTCGCCCGCACGCGGCCGCCGGTCCAGCGTTCCAGCAATTGGCCGAAATTGACCGCCAGCGTGCCATCGGCTGGAGGCACGTCGATCCATTCGCCGGCGAGGTTCTTCGCCTGCAAGCCCTCGACGCCGTCCTGCGCCAGCAAGGTGACGAAGCCTGAATCGGCATGTTCGCGGCCTATGATGGTGCGCGTCTCGCCTTTGTGGGTCACCGAAAACTCGGGCCCACTGGTATCGACGCCCGCACTGGCGTCGCGCAGCGGATAGCGGATCAGGCGCAGCGTCGAGATGCCACCGTCGAAATAGGCATCGAAGGTCATCTCAGGCAGGCCAAGCCCGCGGGCGATCGACCGCATCAGCATGGTGCCGACCGTTTCCATCACGCGATAGTAGTCGGCTGCGGCAGCGCGCCAGCCCGGCAGGGCATGCTCGTCCGGCAAGGGTGTCGGCTCGCACAAGGGATCGTCGGAAGCCGTGCCTCGCGCCGCATCGGCAAGGTCTGGCCCCATGTCGATGCCTTCCTTGTAGGAAACGGCTTGCGGCTGCAGCGGAAACCAGCCGCGGTAGAAATTTTTCTTGGTGTGATCGAAATTCCAGCGCAGCAATTCCTGCTTCTCGGCGTCAGGAAGCGCGAAGATGCGCAGCAATTGCGCGCGCTTGTCGGGCGTCAGCCAGTCATCGCCGGGAAAATCCCGGACCGCCAGGAAGCCGATGCCGGCCGCCGCGGCCATGATCCCGGCGTCGGCACGGTCGCGCGCGGGCGAGGGCGACCCGAACAGGGCCGCGATGCCGATCGTTTCGATGTCGGGTGTCATGACAATCCTGCTGCATCACGATAATCGATGACCTTGTATCAAAGCTTTTCAATTGACCCAATCGACCTCGCCGTTACTTTTGCCGCCTGTTCACTCCACCAATGGATCCAGGCGATGGCAAAATACGAGGGCGGATGCCTGTGCAGGGCCGTGCGCTATCGCACCGATGCCGCCTCCATCAACGAGCGCATCTGCCATTGCCGGCTTTGCCAGAAGGCGATCGGCGCGGCGTTCAATGCGCGTGTTCTTTTCCGCATCGACGATGTGACGGTCGAGGGCCCGTTGGCCACGGTCAACACCTCGCCGGACCTCAAGCGCGGGTTTTGTCCGGCCTGCGGCACGACCCTGTTTTCGCGGCGCGATTCCGCCGGCATCATCGGCGTGACGACCGGTTCGCTTGACGACCCGTCGCTGTTCAGGCCCCAGATGCACATCTGGACCGTCTCGAAACAGCCCTGGGTGATGCTGGATGACGGCCTGCCGCAATTTGAAGGCGCTCCGCCGGCCTAGCTTCCTTCTTCCCCGTGAAGGGAAAGGACGTGCCCCAGGATGACCAAAAATTAATCCAAAGAGACACGTGATAGCCGGCAAAGCGTCATTGGCGGGCCATCTTTGTCTCCCTATCTAAGCGTCGCGGGCCCGGCATTCGAGGAGACGACGGATGAACGACAGCATCAGCACCCTGGACGAGCTTTTGAGCGATCCTATGGTCCTGCTCGTGATGGAACGTGACCGTGTGCGCCCGGAACAGGTGCGCATGCTGCTCGAGCGGGCTCGCCGGCCCTCCACGGAGGAGCCTGTCGTGCCGCCCGCCCATGTTATTGCCAGGACCTGCCAGAAACTTTGGCTCTGCCCATAATCGTCTTGCCAACCTCCAGCCATGGGAGCATCGCCGGCCCTTCGGGCCGGTTTGAACCGTGCGCGTCCGACGCGGCGGTGCCAGCTTACAAATCCGTAAATTGATTATCCGCCGCATGACGGTATGCCTTGCCGGGCACCGATCTCCTCCGATGGTGCCTTTGCAACTCCGATCTCTCCCGGATGGAACCCGACATGGCTGATATCTGCACGCAAGGCGTCGACACGGGCTTTGTCGGCCTTGGATTTGCCAAGGTCGCATTCCTCGGCCTGGTGCAAGGCATAACCGAACTGCTGCCGATTTCCTCGACCGCCCATATGCGCATCGTGCCGGCGGTGCTTGGCTGGCAGGATCCGGGTTCCGCCTTCTCCGCCGCCATGCAGCTTGCCGCCCTTGACGCCGTGGTCAGCTATTTCTGGGGCGATGTCAGGGATCTCCTGTTCGGTTCGATCGACGCTCTCACACGGCGCGATTTCGCCGATCGGCATTTCCAACTGGCTTCCTGGATCGTGCTGGCGACAATCCCGATTGTGATCGCCGGCGTGGTACTTTCGGGTGTTCTCAACACCTGCAATTCGCCGTTGCGCAGCTTGAGCGTGATTGGCTGGGCCTGCATAGGCATGGCTATCCTGCTGGCCCTGGCCGAGATTTTCGCCCGCCACAAGCGCACCATCGGCGAAGCGTCGCTCGCCGACGCGCTTCTTGTCGGTGTCGCCCAGGTCGGCGCGCTGATCCCGGGCGTCTCTCGCTCCGGTTCGACGCTGACGGCGGCACTGGGGCTCGGCTTCAAGCGGGCCGAGGCGGCACGCTTCTCGTTCCTGCTCGGGCTGCCGGCCATCGCGCTCGCCGGCCTCAAGGAATTGTGGGAACTGCACAAGGTGCATCTCGATGCCCATGGATGGTCGGTTCTTGGCCTGGGGCTGCTCGTCGCCTCGATTTCGGCCTTCTTCGCCATTTGGGGCCTGATGCGTGTGCTGGAACGCTTCTCCGCCTGGCCCTTTGTCATCTACCGTGGCCTGCTTGGCGTCGTCCTGTTGCTGGGTGTGGCGATGGGATGGCTCGTCTAGCTCCCTAGCCCGAACCTCGGTGTTGCGCTGCTGCAACCCTCGAAGGGGCATGCGGCGTCCCTCCAAGATGTGATCGGCCGGTTTGGTTGACTTCGGGATACAACCGCCCTTAACGTTCTGTTAACAAAACAGATGGGCGGGGCCGGATGGCATCCTCGATGGGTTGGCGCCGGAAGGCGAAGGGGCTGGGGCTTGCGATTGCCCTGATTGCTTTCTGTTCGGCGGCGAATTCCGCCTACACGGCTCCCGTTTCCATGGCTATCGGCGGCTCGACGTCCCAGCCGATCGGCCACTATGATTTTTGCAAGATTCATGCCGCCGAGTGCTCGATCCGTTCATCCGACAGCGAGCCGGAACAGATGACTGGCAAGCTGTTGCGGGAGATCAGCGCCGTAAACCTCTCGGTCAACGCGCGCGTCAAGCCGATGAGCGACATGGACAATTACGGCAAGGAGGAATGGTGGGCCTATCCGGACAATGGCTTCGGCGATTGCGAGGATTACGCGCTGGAAAAGCGGCGTGAGCTCAACAGCCTGGGCATCGCCATAGCCAATCTCCTGATGACGGTGGTTCGCAAGCCGGACGGCGAAGGCCATGCCGTGCTGACGGTGCGCACCGACAAGGGCGACTTCATCCTCGACAATCTCGTCGACAAGGTTCGCCTCTGGAACCAGACCCCGTATCGCTATCTCAAAAGACAGGCGAGCGACAATGCCGGGCGCTGGGTCTCTATTCTTGCCGGCGAGGAGAAGCTGGTCAGCGCCGTCAAATAGTCGCTGCCGACGTCCGGGCGATAACCATACTTCTTTCAGCAAATCCTTCATCGTGCCGGCAAGCGGTGCTATCCACGACAGTTCGTTGGAATGGCAATCCGGAACGCGCATGGATTTTTTGACCGTCCTGTATTCGGCGCCCTTGCTGCTGAGCTTGTTCAAGGCGGCGTTGCCGTACGCGGTCGCCACGACAGCGGCATTCGGCCAGTGGTTCGCTTCGGTGCCGCCGTGCCGCGACGTCTCCTTCGAGGCTACGAGCTTCCTCGTCTGCGAGGTCGATCCGAAGCTCTATTCAATCGAACTGTTCTGGAAAGACCCGGCAGGCAAGCCCTTTCAGTCGCTGCACAATCTCGACAACGCCCAGCGCATGGCCGGCCGGACCATGCTGTTTGCCATCAATGCCGGCATGTACCACCCCGATCTCAGGCCGGTCGGCCTCTACGTCGAACGCGGCCGGGAAATGGCCGGTGTGAAAACGGGATCGGGAAGCGGCAATTTTTCGCTGCAACCGAATGGCATCTTCTATATCAGCCGCGGCAAGGCCGTGGTGCGGGCGACCAAGGACTTCGTCAGGCAGCGGCCAGCCACCGACTATGCGACACAATCAGGGCCAATGCTGGTGATCGACGGCCAGCTTCACCCGAAATTCCAGGCCGACGGCACCTCGCGCAAGAGCCGCGATGGCGTTGGAGTGCGAAAGGACGGTGTTGCCGTCTTTGCCATCTCGAACGGCACGGTGACGTTCCATGCCTTCGCCCGCCTGTTTCGCGACGCGCTCGGCTGCGACAACGCGCTCTTTCTCGACGGCACGATATCGAGCCTGCTCGCTCCGGCCATCGGCCGCAACGACGACTACTGGAATCTGGGGCCGATGATCGGCGTCTTCAGGAAGCGCGGCTGATGCACGGCGCCCTCAATCGCGAGACGCGCTAAATCCCTGCATCACGCCTGCCGCGCAGTCTGATGACAAGCACGGCGATGATGATCGCCACCACCATGGCCGCGATCACCGCCAGGCCGAACAGGCTGGTCGCGTCGAATTCGGGGAGATTGTCGGCTCCTTTCGCCACCAGCCATCCAGGCGATAGCACGACCGGCGCCCAGATGATCGCCGACAGGATGTTGGCGACCTGGAAGCGCCGCCTGTTCATGCCCATCATGCCGGCGACCAGCGGCACGGTGGCACGCACCGGACCGAAGAAGCGGCCGACGAAAACGGCGGCGACACCGTAGCGGTGGAAGAACAGGCGCGCCCTGGCGATCTCGCGGCGATAGCGGTTGAGCGGCCATTTGTGGACGACGCCGCGCCCCAGCCATTTGCCGAGGAAATAGGAGGTGGTGTCGCCTAGCGCCGCGCCGAGCATCGCGGCGAGGAGAACGGGCAGGGGCTGGACGATACCGGCGCCCACCAGCCCGCCGACGATGATCAGCACCGTGGTGCCAGGCAACAAGATGCCGACCAGCACCAGCGACTCGCCGAAGGCCAGCAATCCGACCACGAGGCCCGCCCAAGCCTGATGGTTCTCGATAAAACACACGCTCTGGTCGATGAACGACTGCACGCAAGCTCCCTGTTAAAAGTGTTCCTCAGCCGCCGCTGTCGAGCAGGCTCCTGAGTTCGTCGAGCTTGCCGTTGACGAGCCAGCCGTAATAGTTCTCGACCGGTAGCTTGCGGCCCTTGGCGCTGGCAAGGGCGCCGGCCCGCACCCCGTCTCAACAGCCACATCATGGCCCTGTCAAGGCTTGGCCGGGCCGCTGCCGACGACTGTCAGAAAGCGGCCACAGCTATGGTAAAAAACTTGATTCAAACTTTATTGGTAATTTCTCGTTCATAACTCGTCTGGTTGTCCGTCGGCCGTCGCCTTCGGTCTGTTGTGTTCGAGTACAGGTCCAGATGCGGTTACCAGGCGTCGTGAGTTTCGTGATCGCATCGCTGTGCCTTGCCGGCTGTTCGTCGACATCGGGCATGGATGCGCTCGACATGCAGAAGCCGTCCAATGAAGTCACCAGTTCGGTGGTGCGTCCAAGCGCGCCGATCGCGTCCGTTCCGGTGGCCAGGGCAAACGCGGCGCGCAAGCGGATTGAGGTTGCGGCAGAGGATACCACCGCTCGGCCTTATGGCCTTGCCGAGGAAGAGACAGTGGCGTTTCCCGCACCCGAACTGCCCGACAGCGTCGAGCCGCCGATCGAGGAGGCAGCCCTGGTGTCGCCGCCGAAGCTGTTGTCGCGGGCGGCACCGTCCATGCTGGCCGGCCCGGTCACGCGTTATGGCTTCCGCGATGCCAAGCCGATCAATTTCGGCCGCTCGTCGCCCCGTCACCTTGCCGTGCACGGGGTGGACGTGTCGCGCTGGCAAGGCAACGTCAACTGGGAGAAGCTGCGCGCCCAGGGCGCCAACTTCGCCTACATCAAGGCGACCGACGGCGGCGACCACCTCGACCCCCTGTTTATGAAGAACTGGCGTGATGCCGACGCCGCGGGCCTGAAGCGCGGTGCCTATCATTTCTTCTACTGGTGCCGCACCGCCGGCGAGCAGGCCGACTGGTTCATCCGCAACGTGCCGAAGGTCGACGGAGCGCTGCCGCCGGTGATCGACGTCGAGTGGAACGGCGACTCCAGCTGCCAGCGGCGCCCGTCGCGCGAAAAGGTGCTGGAAAAGATGCAGGTGTTCATGGACAAGCTGGAGCGCCACTACGGCCAGCGGCCGATCATCTACACGGCGCCCGATTTCTATCGCGATAACCTCCAGGGCGCATTCCCGGATTACCCGTTCTGGCTGCGCGCCGTGGCCCGGCATCCGTCAAAGGTCTATCCCGATCGCAAATGGCTGTTCTGGCAATATTCCGGCTCCGGCCTGTCGCATGGCGTGACCGGCCGCATCGATCTCAACGTCTTCCATGGCGATGAGCGGCAATGGCGCGCCTGGGCCGGCGGCGGAGGTCGGGCCGTGATGGCCGACGCGGATTAGAACCGATGCTTTCGCGTCGGCGCTCGTCCTGTCCACCTATTGGAACTGGTTGCTCCCGCCGTTCTTTTCCTCGCTCAACCGCAGCCGCGCCCTCAAGCCCATGATCTCGGCCATCGCGGCATCGATCATGGCGAGAAGGGTCAACGTGTCGTGCTGGGTCGGATCGGCCCTGACATAGGCGAGTTGGTTCAGTATATCGGTGTCATCTTCGGTTTGTTCGCTCATGCGCATCGTCCCGGCTGTTGTCTCCTGGATCTTCGTCCGATCGGATCGATCGTCCTTTTATCACGTCATCGTGCGGATGGCCCGCCGCATTGGCCACCAGTTCCTGGCGCGGTCCCCACCGTGCTTCGGTTACGTCCTCGGAGGCAAGATGGAGAACATCGGTGTGAGGCTTCGGCTCGGTGGGGCACTGGTCTGCCTGCTGACATTGCTGTTGCCCGCGAGCCCGATGGCCGCGGGTCTGAAAGACGCCACCGCCGATACGCTCGACCGCTGCCTGGATGAGCCAGCCAATGGCTCTACGGCAGGCCAAACCGACTGCGAGGCGACGGCATCAAGCGACTACGATCGCCGCATGAATGCCGCTTATGCGACACTCCTGCGCAAATTACCGCGCCAGGCAGCGCAAAATCTTCGTCTGTCACAACGCGCCTGGCTGGCCTTCCACGACAGCGAGGCGAAGACACGGGGCGCTCTCTATGAAACAAGGCAAGGCACGATGTACGTGCCCATGCAGGCTGCCGACGCCACCAACATCATCCGGGATCGCGCCCTTCAGCTGGAGGGCTATGTTCGTGTCATGGCAATAGAGGATGCCGAATAGCGGCTGGTCGCCGCTCCCATGGCCACGCGACAGCATTGAACCTTGCCGGCGGTCATTTCCTGATCTTGCGAATAGACGAGACATTGCCCTCGCCATGCTGTCTATATGCGTGCTGCTGTACTCTAGTCGTCGGGGGGACGAGTTGGAGCTCAAGTTTCTGTTGGTCGGCTTTGCCTGCGCGGTCGCCGGCATGCTGTCGATCGTCACCTTCCTGAAATGGCTCGAGGTCAAGGCGGCCAGCCGCTGGTTGCCGACGCCTGGAAAGATCGTCTCGTCGCGCGTCGAGGCGCGCGAGGTGACAAGCTCGGGTACCGGCTCGGAGAGCAGCACCTCGACCGAAATCCGCAACTTTCCGGCCATCACCTATGAGTACAAGGTGGGCGGCAAGACATTTCAAAGTTCGCACTACAGCGTGCAGGAGAACCTCGGAAATTTCGAAGTCGCGGAAACCCTTGCGCGGTTTCCGCGTGGCGCGGCGGTAACCGTGTTCTATGACCCGTCCAGCCCGGGCAAGGCCGTGATCGAGCGCACCATGCCGGACGGCGCCTTCAAGTTCATGGTCCAGCTTTCGGCGGGGCTCGTGGTTGGTGCGCTGGTGTTGGTGTTTTCGGTCGGTGGCGTGCTGGAGGCTATCGGGCCGCATCTGCCCAAGCCGCGGAACCTCGGTGCGGCGGCATTCCTGCTGTTCATGGGGCTTTTCGTGCTGCGCATGGGCTTTGCCCAAAGATCGATGGCCGGGCAGGCGGCAACATGGCCGACCGCCGCCGGCCGTATCGATGCGTCCGGCCTGCAGGCGATCAAGACCCGCGACCGGTTTGAGGGCGGTGGGTACCGGCCCTGGCGCACGGTGTTCAAGTCCCGCATCGTCTACAGCTATGGTGTCGCCGGACAGCGCTACAGCGCCGATCGCGTCGCTTTCGGCGCCAGCGTGACGGCCTCGCTGCCCGGCCTCGTCGGCGGTCAGGCGCGGCGCTATGTCGAGGGCAGCAAGGTCGACGTTCGCTATGACCCCGCCAACCCCGCCTCGGCGGTGCTCGAATGCCGGGTGCGTGGGCTATGGCTGCTGTGGGTCTGCTCGGCAGGCTTTCTCGGCGGCGCGGCCTTGCTAGTCGGGTTGGTCTGAGTGTCATCGCCTTGAGCAGCGCACGAGAGGTCCGCTGTCGAATCCGCGCCAGCTCAACCGCACCGTCGCGCCGTCGATTTTGATATGGATGGTGCGAGAAAATGGCTCGTCGAGCGATGGGTCCGCGCCGTAGCACTGGCTGGCACGAACCACCCAGCCGATGGCGGTTTTGCGAAAGATCGCGTGCTCGCAGCCGAGGTTGGGAAACGACAGGGCCGACTGATCCACAGTGAAGACAGTCTGGCGCTGGACGTCGGCGGTTGCATAGCAGTTCAACCTATCGCTGGACCACGTCCCGACATAGGGCGCTGCCGCTACGGCCGGCACAATCGCAGTTGCGGAGATCGCTATGATCAGTGCCAAACGCTGCATCTTTTGTCTCCTGGGCCGCTGCGTTCGATCATACAGATTGCGGGTTTGTGTGGCGCAAGTTTTCGATCGAGGCACGATAAACGCAGCGGTTCCGGATTTCGCTTATGGTTTTGTACGGATGATGCGACTGTGCGGCCCGGCACGCAGCCGGCCTTGCTTCACAACAGATTGCCCGAGATTTCGATGATCATTCGCAAACTGGCCTTCGTTGCCCTGGGTTCGCTCGGGCTCATGCAAGCGGCGGGCGCCAAGGAATGCCTCCTGAGCCACGCCACCTACCAGGAGCCACGCTCGGGCGCGGTCATGCAATTCCGGCCGCTGGGCAACGAACCGGCGGCACTGACGACGCAGGTGTTCTCGCTGGCCGTGCCTCATACCGGCATAAGCCTGCCGGCCGATATTACCTGGACCAACGGCAAGAACTCGTTTCCGCTCGGTACCATCCGCCACCCCTGCACCGACGACGACCGCGAAGCGGGTCTGCAAGACGACAGCGGGCTTTGCCGGATATGGGACGGGCAGGTCTATGCCCTGACCGGAGGCGGCGCCGAGCAACTGAATTCGCACGAAGCGACACCGGCGCCGAAAGGGCTATTGCTGCCGCAGTTCGGTGCGATGTTCAGCGAATGGTCCGACTTCGCCAATGCCAACCCCGCCGGCTCAGCCTGGGATGCCTTCACTTTGACAGGATGCAGCGATGAATAGCGCCATGAGATCGATCGTCTGGACCTGCGCCCTGTTCGCGTCCGTGACGGTATCTGCCGGGGCGCGTGCGGAGGAGCCGGTACCATCGCGGCAGCCGATCGACAAATGCGTTTGGGAAAAACTGACGGACAAGACGATCGGCCTGGTCGCATGGGCGCAGCGCTGCGATTCCGGCTTTCGCCAGATCCATTTCGAGTTTGTCGGCAATGCGCTTGCCATCAAATACAGCGATGGCGGTGCGCCAGATCCGCTTGTCGAGGTGCTCGACATCCAGCCTGGCGAAACCGCGGAGGCTGCCATGCGGCGTCTGTTCCTGGAAAAGACCGACAAGGCCGTCAGCGCCCGCTGCGTGCTCGCGCCTTACACGGAGGGCACCGTGCCCGCCGGCGTCAAACGCTACACATTCAGCCCCGACGCCGCTTATGCGAAAGAGCTGAAGGCGCAGGCCGACCCTGACGAGGTCCCCGAACCGCCCTGCGGCGACTGGGGCGAAATGCCTGACGGTATCCAGTATTTCGAGGTGCCGGCAGGTGAGGGACACAAGCTGCTGTTCGTCCGCGTGGGCCAGGATGAGCCGTTGTTTGATGAGCAGACGCTGCGGGTGTTGCCCTAGGGTGAGGAGCCGCGGTCAAGCCAGATCCTAGCCACACAGATCGTGGCTGCAACTGGCAGGCTATATTCGCGGAACATTAGTGATGATCTGCCTCTAGGCAGTGAGTTCATAAACGCCGAACGGCCCAAGATGAAATTGAAAGCAGACGATGAGCTTGCTATTCTCCAAACATGAAGCATGACCGCCTTTGCGCAATCGCTCACAACTTCGCTGACTCAATGGCAAGTGGGCTGGGTTTTGTTGTCGGCTTCTGCCAAACCGAGGTGTTCGAAGAGGCTGCGATCAGCCCAGGTGGAGTAATCGAGATCGACTTCCTGCGTGGACGTGTTGTTAGAGGTCGCGCTTCGCAACGGTTGGAAAGCGCCGCGATCACATTCGGGCAAGCCTTCCCCGACTTCTGCAAGAAAAACGGCGCCGAAGCGACTGATTTTCAGAGCTTCCTAGCCGCGTTTGATGCCAGAGGAGAATGGCGCCGTGCGATGCTGACCGTTGTAGACAGCAAGGGCCGCCGTTCACTTACAGAGTATGGCGGCGTCCCGTTGAAGCGGTTGAGAGTTCTGGACACTCTGGGCCGTATACGTCGAAAAACAAGGCAGATCGAAAAGGCGGGCCAATAGCAAACGTCGTAAACGGGATCGATTTCCCGATTGGGGCTTTCAAGTTGTCCCGTATGCCGCTTTCAACGACGCCGAAATCCAGAGTTGTCGGCGTCGTTGCATTTACGACCTTTGGGCTCGAACAAACCCCTCAGCTGCACCCGCTCGTGGCACCGCAAGTATCGCACTTCTCGCAAGTCCCGTTCCTTACCATCGTAAAGTTCTGGCATTCGGAGCAGGAATTGCCGGTGTAGCCCTGCAGCAGCGACTTGGCGCGGCGGTCGGCGGCGAGTTTCTTCGCTTCGGCCGCTTCATGGGCCGCCGTATCGGTGAACAGCGCCGCGGTGGTATCGGTCGAGGCATCGGAGGCCGCTTCCTCGAAGGCGATGTCTTCCGCCAATTCCCTAGCCCGCTCCTCGTAGTCGCGCTTGTAGGCGACCGCCTCGTCGGTTGCAGGCTTCAAGGCCAGCACGTTGGAGCCGGAGAAGGCTGTCGGCGCCGAGCGGGCAGGGGTGCCGGAGCCGGCAAAGCCCTTCGGCTCGCCTGCCCTCGACACCAGCTTCACCGGCGAACCGCGGGTCAGGCCCTTGGAGACTGCGTCGGTCTTGCCTTCGCTGATGCCACGGCCGAGTGCGGTGTTGGAGAAATCCGACTGGTCGACATGGGCGAGATCGTTGCGGCCGAGATACGAAATGGCCAGCTCACGGAACACATAGTCGAGGATCGACGTCGCGCTCTTGATGGCATCGTTGCCGATGACCATGCCGGCCGGCTCGAACTTGGTGAAGGTGAAGGCGTGCACATATTCGTCGAGCGGCACGCCATACTGCAGGCCAAGCGAGATCGCGATGGCGAAGTTGTTGAGAAGGCCACGCAGGGTGGCACCCTCCTTGTTCATGTCGATGAAGATCTCGCCGAGACGCCCATCGTCATATTCGCCGGTGCGCAGGAAGATGGTGTTGCCGCCGATCTTGGCCTTCTGCGTATAACCCTTGCGGCGGCCGGGCAGCTTTTCCTGCTCGCGCGACACGCGTTCGATGATGCGTTCGACGATGCGCTCGGTGATCTGCGCGGCGCGCGCCGCCGCCGGTGCCTGGATCAGCTGCTCGACCGCATCATCCTCATCCTCCTCGCCATCGGCGAGCAGCGACGCATTGAGCGGCTGCGACAGCTTCGAGCCGTCGCGGTAGAGCGCGTTTGCCTTCAGCGCCAGCTTCCACGACAGCATGTAGGCGCTCTTGGCGTCCTCCACCGTCGCGTCGTTCGGCATGTTGATGGTCTTGGAAATGGCGCCGGAAATGAAGGGCTGCGCCGCCGCCATCATCTGGATGTGGCTGTTGATCGACAGCGAGCGCTTACCGATCTTGCCGCAGGGGCTGGCGCAGTCGAACACGGGGAGGTGTTCGGCCTTGAGGAAGGGCGCGCCCTCCAGCGTCATCGCACCGCAAACATGGATGTTGGCGGCCTCGATGTCCTTCCTGGAGAACCCCAGCGCCGGCAGCATTTCGAACGAGAAGTCGTTGAGCTGCTCGTCGGTGAAACCGAAGGTCTCCTTCACCCAGTCGGCGCCGAGCGTCCACTGGTTGAAGACGAACTTGATGTCGAAGGCCGACTTCAGCGCCGCGTTGAGCGCCGCGATCTTGTCGTCGGTGAAGCCCTTGGCCTTGAGCGAGCCGGGGTTGACGGCCGGCGCCTGGTTGAGATTGCCGTGGCCGACGGCATAGGCCTCGATCTCGGCGATCTGGCTCTCGGAATAGCCCAGCGTGCGAAGCGCTTCCGGCACGGCGCGGTTGATGATCTTGAAATAGCCGCCGCCGGCGAGCTTCTTGAACTTCACCAGGGCGAAGTCGGGCTCGATACCGGTGGTGTCGCAATCCATGACCAGGCCGATCGTGCCGGTCGGCGCGATCACGGTTGCCTGTGCGTTGCGGTAGCCATGCTCCTCGCCGAGTTCGATGGCGCGGTCCCAAGCGGCCTTGGCGTGGATGGCCAGATCCTGCTGCTTCAGGTCCGATGCGACGAGAGGCACAGGATTGACGGCCAGCTTCTCGTAGCCGTCCTTGTCGCCATAGGCGGCGCGGCGATGATTGCGCATGACGCGCAGCATGTTCTGGGCGTTGCGGTCATAGTCCGGGAAGGCGCCGAGCTCGGAGGCCATCTCGGCCGAGGTGGAGTAGGCGACGCCGGTCATGATGGCGGTCAGCGCGGCACAGATGGCGCGGCCCTCGTCGGAATCGTAGGGAATGCCCGAGGTCATCAGCAGGCCGCCAATATTGGCGTAGCCGAGGCCCAGCGTGCGGTAGTCGTAGGAGAGCTTGGCGATCTCCTTCGACGGGAACTGCGCCATCATGACGGAGATTTCCAGCACCATGGTCCACAGCCGCACGGTGTGCTCGTAGGCTGCGATATCGATGGTGCCGTCGGTGTTGCGGTAGGGCAGCAGGTTGATCGAGGCGAGATTGCAGGCCGTGTCGTCGAGGAACATGTATTCCGAGCACGGGTTGGAGGCCCGGATCGCACCGGCCGAAGCGCAGGTGTGCCAGTCGTTCATCGTGGTGTTGAAGTGCAGGCCGGGATCAGCCGACGCCCAGGCGGCGTAGCCGATCTTTTCCCAGAGGTCCCGCGCCTTCAGTGTCTTCAAGACCTTGCCGTCCTTGCGGGCGGTCAGGTGCCAGTCTGCGTCCTCTTCAACGGCGCGCAGGAAATTGTCCTTCAGCGACACCGAATTGTTGGAGTTCTGGCCCGAAACGGTGAGATAGGCGTCGGAATCCCAGTCGGTGTCGTAGGTCTTGAACGACATCGAGGTGTAGCCCTGCTTGGCGAACTGGATGACGCGGTAGATGTAGTTTTCCGGCACAGCCGATTTCTTGGCCAACTT
The DNA here is from genome assembly GCF_020164995.1 of Mesorhizobium sp. CO1-1-11. Lineage (NCBI taxonomy): Bacteria > Pseudomonadati > Pseudomonadota > Alphaproteobacteria > Hyphomicrobiales > Phyllobacteriaceae > Mesorhizobium > Mesorhizobium sp. CO1-1-11. Next base: position 27,050 of record NZ_JAIUHE010000002.1, on the reverse strand, counting down.
GATTTCGCGCTTCAGCGCCGTGTTGATGGCCGGATCGAAGCAGTCGTTGTCATGGCCTTCGCAGTTCACGCAGGCCTTCATGATCGCTTCGAGATGCTTCTTGACGATCTTGGAGCCGGTCACCAGCGAGGCGACCTTCTGCTCTTCATTGACCTTCCAGTCGATGAATTCCTCGATATCGGGGTGATCGGCGTCGACGATGACCATTTTCGCCGCACGGCGCGTCGTGCCGCCCGACTTGATGGCGCCGGCGGCGCGGTCGCCGATCTTGAGGAAGCTCATCAGGCCGGACGAGCGGCCGCCGCCGGACAGCTTTTCGCCTTCGCCGCGCAGCAGCGAGAAGTTCGAGCCGGTGCCGGAGCCATATTTGAACAGGCGCGCCTCGCGCACCCACAGATCCATGATGCCGCCCTCGTTGACGAGGTCGTCCTGCACGCCCTGGATGAAGCAGGCATGCGGCTGCGGATGCTCGTAGGAGGATTTCGACTTGGTCAGCTTGCCGGTGAACGGATCGACATAGAAGTGACCCTGGCTCGGACCGTCTATGCCATAGGCCCAGTGCAGGCCGGTGTTGAACCATTGCGGCGAGTTCGGCGCGACGCGCTGGGTCGCCAGCATATAGGCAAGCTCGTCACGGAAGGCGCGCGCGTCTTCCTCCGAAGCCTTGAAGTAGCCGCCCTTCCAGCCCCAATAGGTCCAGGTGCCGGCCAGCCGGTCGAAGACCTGGCGGGCGTCGATCTCGGAGCCGTAGCGCTCGGCCTCGGGAAGCTTGGCGAGTTCGGCTTCGTCGGCGACGGAACGCCACAGGAAAGAGGGGACGTCGTTCTCCTCGACCTTCTTCAGGCGCGCGGGAACGCCGGCCTTGCGGAAATATTTCTGAGCCAGGATGTCGGCGGCGACCTGGGAAAACTGCGCAGGCACATCGATGTTGTCCAGGCGGAACACCACCGAGCCATCCGGATTCTTGATCTCGGAAAGCGCCTTGCGGAATTCGATCTCCGCATAAGCGGCCCCTTCTTGGCCTGCATGTCCTGGCTTGGTGAAACGACGCTCGATGCGCATTGGTCCGGTCCCTTTTGTCTACATATAGCGCTTTCATCAGGGGATTTCTGCCCCAAAAGACGAAACGCGCAGTCCGCCGTTTGCCGGCATTGCGAACAATGCCGGCATCTCCTCTTCGCAGGCTCGGCCACGCACACGACAATACGCCTTGCCAGGCATCTGCCGAGGCTGCCAACCGGCCCGCGGGCCCCTCAAAACTGAATTTTTCGATTCCCTCACTCGAGGGAAATTCACACTATCTAGCGTCGAACTTAGCTGCAAACACTAAATATAGTATTAACAGACAATTTATTCCAGTCCGACAATTCTCCCTTTCGTCGCCCACCCAACCCACGATCCCAACGCTTCCGCCGGCCTCGTAAACAGGCGGAAATGCGGGCAAAACGCACATAATCCGGGAAAAAGACCGGGCTCAGAACTTTCCGGTCTCGCTCTCAACAGGAGCGCATGGCCTATAAAAGGCGACTCGTTTCGAGCCGTCAAGGATTCGTTTGCGTAGCTTTTGTGACCCCAACATCTTGTGTGTCACACATGTGGATAACGGGGATAGAATCGACCCGCCGTCGGCCATCTGCCCGGCGGCAAGCCGGTGCGATCGTTGGCCAGCGGCACGGGCGCTGCGAAACATTTGCTGGATGCCGCAAAAAGCCAGCCAAGCCGGTGGGCCGGGCCTCAGCCGTAGTGTAGCTTCGGCTTGGGTTCGGTCCCGTTGAACTGTACGCCGATCCGGTCGCTGCGGCGCCAGCGGACCTCGCAGCGATAGGCGACGCCGTCGAGCGGTATGTAGAGAAGGAAATGATCGGGAACCCTGGCTTCGGCCGGTAATTTCAGTTCGGCGCCGCCTGCATGCTGGTTGCGCACCGTACAGGCGACTTCGGAATTCTGGATCCCCGTGATGACTGTTCCACCTTTGAGCACGCGCGGGCGATGCTCGCGCTGCGGCTCGCCGGGGTCGTGCTGAAGTGGGTCTGCGGGATTCGCCATCGATCAAACGCCAGGAACGATCGATCCTAACCACCAAAAATTAGCAAACCCTTGCGGCACAAGGTTGTGCGTCTGCCGCGAAAGGCGTCGATCAGGAGAACCTGCGTGGGTCGGCACAGAAATAGGCGATGATCTGGCAAAGGTCGGGTTCATTGACCATGCGCACCGCTTCGCTGGAGCTGACCCATTTGCGGGTGCGGGAGTGCTTTTCCTTCCAGCGGTCCGCGATCTTGTCGACGTGCAGTGGGAACACCAGAACCTCGCAAGGCACTTCTTCGCCCGAAGCCAGCACCTTGGCATAGAAATAGCGGCCGGCTTCGAGATGAGAGATGTTTCCGCGCAAACCGGCTTCCTCGGCGGCCTCGCGGGCGGCCGCTTCGCAGAGCGGCTCCCTGGCTTCCGGCCAGCCTTTTGGAAGCACCCAGCGGCCAGTATCGCGGCTGGTGATCAACATGACCTCGACGCCATTCCCGACATCGCGCCAGGGCAGGGCGGCAACCTGCAGACGGCACGGCGCCGTGCCAAAGAGTCGCCTGACCCTTTCAGCAAGGTGGTTGTGCGTCGTTGGCCGTGTCAACATCGGAGAAGCTAGCCCCAGCCTCCAGAATCGTTTGCCGTCTCATGAATCTTACGGCTAATTGTGACCAATAAAAGTAAAAACTTCGGTCACGCTGGCTGATTTCCACCAACAAGGGTCGATTTCACAGGATATCTTGGCGGCGGGTGCCTCCGCGCAAGCAAATATTGGCCGTCGGCGCTGGCTTGATTGGAAAAAAGCAGCTTGCCGCGAATCAGCCGGCGTGATCGTCGGCGATTGGCTTCTGATAGGTGAAACCCATGTCCCAAGGGAAATAGATCCAGGTGTCCTGGCTGACCTCGGTGACGAACGTATCGACCAGCGGCCGGCCTTTCGGCTTGGCGTAGACGGTCGCGAAATGGGCCTTCGGCATCATTGCCCGCACGATGCCGGCGGTCTTGCCGGTGTCGGTCAGGTCGTCGACGATCAGCACGCCGGCGCCATCGTCGGCCAGCAAGGCCGGTGTGATCTCCTTCAGCACCTGCAACTGCCCTTGGCTGGTGTAGTCGTGATAAGAGGCGACACAGACCGTCTCGATCACGCGGATGCCGAGTTCGCGCGAAATGATCGCCGCCGGGACCAGGCCACCACGTGTGATGCACACGATAGCCTTCCACTGACCTTTGCTAGTGCCGGCAAGCCGCCAGGCAAGTGCGCGCGCGTCGCGATGGAACTGGTCCCAGGAGACCGGGAAGGCTTTTTCGGGAAGGGACATGTCTCGCGCACTCCACGGCACGCGGCGGCCGCGTGCAAGAAACAGGGGAATGCGCGCGGAATTAACTGGAAACCCCCGGACTTGGCAAGGGTGGCCGGCAGCAATCGCTGTGGACTTATCGCGACAGGAAGGCCGCGACCTGTGCCGAGCGCAGCACCGTGCGTGTTACCCCGCCGAAGAGCAGCTGGCGCAGCCAGGAGTGGCTGTAGGCGCCAAGCACCAGCAGATCGGCGCCGGTCTCGGTGATCCTGTTCTGGATTATGTCGTCGACCGAGGTGCCGCCCGATTTCTGCACCGAGACGCTAACGGTGGCGCCGTGGCGCGACAGGGCCGACGCGATTTCGGCGCCCGCTGCCTCCGGGCGCTCTTCGAGCGTATCGGGCGGATCGATGACCAGTATGTCGGTTTTCTCAGCCTCGATGATGAAAGGCAAGGCATCGAAAGCGGCGCGCGCGGCCTCCTTGCTGCCGTTCCAGGCGAGCAGCACGCGTTTGAAGGTGGTGACCAGCGGGCCCGCACTCGGTACCACCAGCACCGGCCGGCCGGCGTCGTAGACAAGCGTATCGACGTCGGCGCTCGGATCGCCGCCGGTCTCACGTTGGGCGGCGATGATGAGATCGGCGGCGCGCACGCTTGAGATGCCGGTCAGTGCGCTGTCGCCGGAGAAGCTCTCCAGGCTGCGCCATTCGAAGGAAAGGCCGGAATCCTCGATCCGCTTCAGGAAGACAGCCTGGAGTTTGTCGGCCCGCTCCCGGTTCATGTCGGCGGAAACCTGCAGGAACTCCGTATCGGGAAAGCCCGTCGCCGACGTGTAGGGCACCGGGAGCGCCTCGGCATGGATGCCGATCAGATGGCTCTCGAAGCGGCTGGCAAGCGGAATGGCGCAGTCGAGCACCCGCTCGGCGTCCTGCTCGTTCTGCAGAATGGCAACGATGGTCTTGAAACGCATGATGACCCCTCGATCGTGCGAGCGACGAGCCCCGCGCCATGGAAACGCTGTAGCGTCGTTCTTGGTTCCGGTTTGCAGCGGATCAGCTCGCCTCAGCCGCGAAGCCTGCCACCATGGCCTCGACGTCGGCGCGCGCGGCTTCAAGCGCCTCCGCGCTGCGGGCACGAACGACCAGTTCGGTCCAGAACTTGCCGTCGCCATACTTGGGGTAGGAGCCGATGATCGTATCCGGATGGGCTTTCTGGATCTCGCCCAATGGCCCGCCGACAAGGCCCTCGCCGAACGGACAGTGCACCGTGGCCGACAGCATTTTGGTGCCGGCTCTCAAGGTCGGCACGACATTGTCGAGCATGGCCTGGAAGATCGAGGGCACGCCGGCCATGACATGGACGTTGCCAATGCGGAATCCGGGCGCCACGGAGACGGGGTTGTCGATATGGTCGGCGCCGCGCGGCATCCGCGCCATGCGCTTGCGTGCCTCCGTGTATTCGATGCCGCGCGCGGCATAGCTCGCCTCCAGCAGGGCATAGGCCTTGGCATCGTATTCGCAAGGCACGCCAAACGCCTTGGCGATCGAATCGGCTGTGATGTCGTCATGCGTCGGGCCGATGCCGCCGGTGGTGAAGACATAGGTATAGCGCGCGCGCACGGCATTCACCGCCGCGACGATCTCGTCTTCCTCGTCGGGAACAATGCGTACCTCCTTCAGGTCGATGCCGATCGCCGTCATGATATCGGCGAGATGGCCGATGTTCTTGTCCTTGGTGCGGCCGGACAGAATCTCATCGCCGATGACGAGCATGGCGGCAGTGACGATTTCAGGCATGGAACGCTCCGGCAGGACGGGTCGCCTGAAATAGCGCGGCGGATGGGCGGCGGCAATGCCGTCCAAAGGCGAACGATCCGACACGTCCACCACACCTGCATTGCAGTACCAAGCGCGGCTTGACCAGTATGGGAACAAGCCCTTCCGGATTGTCCTCGGTCGCGGAGGGCGACCAGGGCCGAGGTGGTGCCGCAATCCGTGGCGCCCGAACAGGTCACAGCCTTCGAGCGCATGGCGGCACGCGCTTTTGTCACCCGACATCACCGCCACTTCACGAGAATTTCAGGGAACCATTCGGCTGACGGTCAGGTTTACCCCGTGTCGCATCCCAAGGCGGCCAAGATCAAGATACGGAGTAAAATCAATGTACAGGAAACTTTTCGCAGCATCCGTCCTGACGATCGGTCTCGCCACATCGGCGATGGCCCAATCGTCGGACGCTACCTATTCCAACCATCACAATTGGTGGCTGTTCGGCAATGAGGATTCGTCGGCCATCGACCAGAGCACCACTGGCAGCATCAACGCCGACGGCTCTGGATTGAGCACCCTTGGCAACCCCGGCCCGGCCGGGCCTTGTGCCTCAAGCACGCCAGGCCCCGATGCGAACGCTCAGGGCAACGTCAACGATCAGTATTGCGGCAAGTAAATAGGCAGCCGCGTATTGCCTGCCGCGGGACGCCGTCTCTCCTGGCGTCCGCGGCTGGCGCAGGGCTGGATCAATCCGAGATTTCAGTCTGAGGCCGATCGCGGCCGTCGGCCAGTTCCTCGTGCCATTTGCCCTCGGCGTCCTCATACTGGATACCATCGGTGGAACCCGCCACCTGCTGTTCGGCCGAAGCGATCTCGGCGGCACGCAATGCATCCTGATGGGTGGGAAATGTCTCCGAGAAGGTCGCACCGACCTTGTAGGCCCAGCCACCGTCATGCTCGACGATCTTGTAAGTCAGCTTCGCCATCAAAACCTCCAGTTAAAAGGTCCGCCTGCTCAATGCAGCCGGTCGTCGGGCAGCTTGTCGTCGGGCACCAGCACTTCCGATTCCCTGGCCGCCTCGATCAGTGCCCGGCGCGCTTCCGCTGTCGAACGATAACCTTCCAGCACTTTGAGGCAAGTGTCGAGGGCATCACGATGACGAGGCCCGCGATTGAGCGGCCACACCGTCATCAGGCACTCGGCCGCCTCCTGGGTCGAGCGGATATGGCGATATTTACCGACATGGCCAAGCTCGACCACGACCGGCGTTTCAAAGGGTTTGTTGTCCATCATCATGGCCGCAACGCAAAGCAGCCAATTTGGTTGCAAAAGTGGCCTTCGGCCTGCGCCCAAAGGTCGCGACGCCGTTGCGCAAGCGCGTCGGCGTCGGGAGAAAGGGCGATCAGCCGGCGGCCTTCATCCAATGTTCCATCGTCGTCACCGAGCGGGCGAGCTGCGGCGCCGGATGAATCTTTTCGCTGAACGTGGCGGCCGCACGCCATCCCCAGCGCGGATCGGCGAGGAAGGCTCGCGCCAGCGCCACCATGTCGGCGCGACCCTCGGCGATAACAGCCTCGGCCTGTTTCGGGTCGTCGATCAGGCCGACCGCCCGGGTCGGGATGCCCGCGCCCTTGCGCACGGCTTCGGCCAGATGCACCTGATAGCCGGGGCCGGTGGGTAATTTCTGCAATGGCGAATTGCCGCCGCTCGAGCAGCAGAGGTAGGCGACGCCTTCGGCCTTCAGCGCTTTCGCCACCTCGACCGCGTCCGCGACGTCAAAGCCGCCATCGACCCAGTCCTTCACCGACAGCCGTGCGCCGAGCATCAGTTTCGGCGCGGCTTTCTTCACCGCCCTGGCGATCTCGACGACGAGACGCATCCGGTTTTGCAGCGAGCCACCCCAGCGATCCGTGCGCTGGTTGGACAGCGGCGACAGGAACTGGAAGATGAGGTAGCCATGCGCCGCATGCAGTTCGATGAAGTCGAAGCCGGCACAGTCGGCCCGCCTTGCGGCGTCCGCGAACCGCTCGACGAGCTGCAGGATTTCCTCATCGTCCAGGGCGCGCGGCACGTTCCAGCCGGTGTCGTAGGCGATGGCTGAAGCCGAGACGGTCTGCCAGGGATCCTCGTTTGGCTGCAATGGGCCGCCGCCTTCCCAGGGCTTGCGGTTCGAGGCCTTGCGGCCGGCATGCGCCAGCTGCGTGCCGAACTTAGTGCCGGGCGCGGCCACGCGCTTGGCCGCATCCAGCGCGCGCCGCGCGGCGGCTTCATTGTCTTCGGAATAGAGGCCGAGACAGCCATGGCTGATGCGTCCGCGCCGCTCGACATCGGTCATCTCCACCGTGACCATGCCGGCACCGGACATGGCAAGGTTCATCCAGTGGTAAAGATGCCAGTCGCTGGCCGAGCCGTCCTCGGCGGAATACTGGCACATCGGCGCGACGGCGATGCGGTTGGGGAAGGTGAGCCCATCGAGAGTGATCGGCTGGAAAAGCGATGTCGTCATGGAAAAACTCCGGGAAGGGGAATGCGCTATCTAGGCGACGGCACCCGTCCATACCACACACGAGACGGTGAAGCGCGCGCTGGACCAATCGCCGGATTGCGCCTGTTCCGCTTCGCGGCTACGCCTGCGTCCGCCAGCCAGCATCGAGGTGTCATATGGAAGACCGCGTTCGTATCCGCTCGGAAGAGGTTCTCTCCGACGACTGGGCGGTCCTGAAAAAGACCGTGCTCGACTATCGCCGGCGTGACGGTCAATGGGAGACGCAGGTCCGCCAGACCTATGATCGCGGCGACGGCGCGGTGATCCTGCCCTATGACCCCCAGCGTTCGACTGTGCTTCTGGTGCGCCAGTTCCGTTATCCCGCCTATGTCACCGGCCACCGCGAGCCGCTGATCGAGGCCTGCGCCGGCTTGCTGGACGAAAACGATCCGGAAACCGCCATCCGCAAGGAAGCCGAGGAAGAACTGGGTTACCGGTTGAAGGACATCGAGCGGCTGTTTTCGCCTTATATGAGCCCGGGCAGCGTCACCGAGCGGCTCTGGTTCTTCGTCGCGCGCTACTCGCCCGCCGACCGCATCTCGGCCGGCGGCGGCGCTGCGGAGGAGGGCGAGGACATCGAGGTCCTGGAAATGCCGCTCGACGAAGCGCTGGCCGGCATCGCCGATGGCCGCATTGTCGATGCCAAGACCATCATCCTGATCCAGCACCTGAAGCTGAATCCGGTGACGGCTTGATCAGAGACCGAGCGATCTCAATTCAGCCCGCGTGACCCAACAGTCGGGTGGTGGCCGCGTCACGATGATGTTCGGAATTAACGCGATCGACGCCTTCGACGGTTATGGCGAACGTGCCGTTTTCCGTCCTGGCTATCCAGCCCTTTGCTTTCAGATACCAGAGGTGAAACTCGAGGTGCTCTTGCGGACAGCCTGACATTCGTTCGAGTTCTTCATCGCCTATCCCGGGATGATTGACGTCCTGTCGGCGTTTTACATACAGCAGCGACAGCACTTTGGCTTGAATGACGGAATCTCGATCGAAGCCCTTTGTGTTGCTCGCCTCATCGGTCAGCTCGGCCCGGTGGCTCAAATGCGCCTTGTACTGAATGTCGTATTGCGCACGCTTGACCGGATCCTTGAGCGTGTTGTGAGCCTCAAGAATATCGCTGAAGCGTGACTCGTTCCCAGTGACTTGGTTGTCGGGGTGGTAGCGCATGGCAAAATGCCGAAAAATGCGTTCTATCGTTTCCGAATTGGCATTCGGACTGATTTCCAGCATTTCGTAGAAGTCGATGAACATACCTGGCTTCCCCATGCCATTTTCGCCGTCTGTGTCTCAGCGTCAGGTGACAATTTTGGCGACGACCATAGAGTATATATTTCACGATTTACTAATGTGCCGAGCGTACAAAGGGTCAGATACACGAATTAAGCGAAAACGTCAGACCTTTGCGTCCTGAGCTGCAGACCTTGGTCTGGTAGCATTTCGCTCGTCGGAGGCGGCTTGCCATGACCGATAAACCTTCTGAACCTCCAGTAGAGCGTCGAACGCACTTACGCGAGGTGGTTTTGAAGGAGGCGTTCATAATCACGCAGGATGGCGAAATAGGCTGCGCCGTCAGAAACCAGCATGAGCATGGCGCCGAGTTGCGTGTCGCTGCGGGGGTTGAAGTGCCAAATACCTTCCGGCTGCGCGTGCCGTTGGACGGTGCGACTTATCGAGCGGAAGTGCGCTGGAGAAAGGGCGAGCGACTGGGCATCCAGATCCACGGCAATTTCTCGCTGAAGATCACCTAAAGGCGGTAAGCCGGTTGATATGAGGGCACCCAGCACTGCGTTGCAGGTGGCTTTCGTCGTCTCGCATCCCGCCGCCATCTCATCAATCCTGACGTTGTCGCCGATCGCTTGCTATATATTAGAGCAAGCGCATATTATGCCTTGGGGACTAGGGCGGGGAATTGAGAATGTGCAGCACCTGTGATGGCAAAGCGGTCGACCGGAGGGACTTCCTCAAAGTCGGCGCGGGGCTCGTTGCATTCGGCGTTGGTGGGGCCACATGGTCGGCGCGCGCGGCCCAGGGTGCGGTGACCGCGCTGAGCCTCGATGACGCGCTCGCGGCACTGAAATCCGGCAACGAACGCTACGTCAGTCACCCGGAACTCTGCTCGATAGACCTTGCCGCGCAGCGGAATGCTGTTGCCGCACACCAGGCGCCCTGGGCCACGATCATCAGTTGCGCTGACAGTCGCGTTCCGCCTGAACTGATCTTCGGCGGTCACGGCGTTGGAGAACTGTTCGTCGCCCGGAATGCCGGCAACCTCGTCGACACCGCCACGCTCGGGACGGTCGAATACGGGGCAGCGGTGCTCGGCTCACCCTTTATCGTCGTTCTCGCGCACACAAACTGCGGCGCCGTCAAGGCGGCGTGCGACGTAGTGACCAAGAACGCGACCTATCCTGGCGCGATCGGTCCGATGATCGAACCGATCCTGCCCGCGGCGATAGCCGCGCGGAGCGAAGCGGGTGATTTCGTCGACAACACCGCCAAGGAAAGCGCACGGAGGACCGCGAGGCGACTGGCCGCCTCGAGCAAGGTGCTGGCCGGCCTCATCAAGGCGGGGAAGCTGAAGATAGTCGCGGCAATCTATGACTTGCAAACGGGTGCGGTGACTTACATCGAATGACACACCCGTCATCGAGATCGAAGGCTCTGGGGGCCTCGATGCGTCGGGGTCTGGCTTCGCCTGCCTTTCGGGGCGGTGACGGCCGCAATATCGGCCACAAGGGCCGCAGCAGGCGTTCGGCAGGGCGCAAGGACGCGCCGGAGTAGTGATGGCGGTCATCAACTGACGCCTTGCCATTGCCAATCGGAATGAGCGGCATGCGCGAAGCTTTCATCGCAATGGTAATCTTCCTATGCCTGACGGTGGCCGCGCTCGCCAGCACGGCGATATGGCCAAAATTGCCGGCCAAACATCGTGACGATGACACGAACACCGTGGTTCGGCACGCCGCGAACCTGTTCGGGGTCATGACCTCGCTGATGCTCGGCCTGATGATCAACTCGGCCAGGAACACCTTCGAATCGATCGACCGCAACGTGCACGCCTATGCGACCGAATTGATCCTTCTCGACAGGACCTTGCGCCAATATGGCCCGCAAACCGACACGGTACGCCAGCCGCTGGTCGTCTATGTGCAGCGTGTGGCGGGTGATTCTTCGCCCACCAGCGAGACGCTGGTCGCCGCCAACCGGCTCTCTGAGCAGTTGCTGGCGGAAATCGGCACCCGGCTGAGTGCGCTGGCGCCGACCGACGATGCGCATGGCTTCATTGTGCAGGACGCCCGCCAGCATTTGCAGAAAGTGCTGGAGTTGCGCTGGGTGCTGATCGAGCAGTCGGAGGGCACGATCCCGGTGCCTCTGATCACGCTCCTGGTTACCTGGCTGGTGCTGATCTTCGCCAGCTTCGGCTTCAGGGCGCCACGCAATACGATCACCGTTTCGACCTACGCGGCATCGGCGGCTTTGGTTGCCGGGGCGATCTACCTGATCTTCGACATGGACGTGGCTTTTTCCGGCCCGATCCAGATTTCAATGGCCCCGATGGAGAGGGCGCTGTCCGAGTTACAGCAGTGATCCGCAGCAGTGGCACGCCGGCTAAACGACGCTGCGGCGGTTCAACAGAGAAAAATCCAAACAAATCTGAAGACTTTTTCTGGTGCGGACGACGGGAATCGAACCCGTACGATCAGAGATCGAGGGATTTTAAGTCCCTTGCGTCTACCAATTCCGCCACGTCCGCAGGCACGTCCTTTTCAGATGCCAGACACAGCCCGTCAAGTCGTGTTCTGCGGTGGCCGAACGCGCACCCAGAGGAGGTGGCATAACGATACTGGCGCGATCGCGGAATTATGCGCGCCGCGCGCATCGGTAAATATCTGCGTGGCGGATCCGATCCGCCTAGGCCGGCGCCTCTCAGGCCAACCCATCCCCCCGCCCACTTGGGGGCGCCGGCCGCCCCCTTTCCAGCGAGTGGCCGCGGCCGTTGTAAGCCAGGGCCGAAAACGTTGCCCGTGGAACTACGTTCAGAATTTATAGCTGAGATTGATGCCGACCGTGTTCAGTTTCACGCTCTGATCGCGGTCGTTGAAGGGGGCTGGCGCCTCGTGGTTCTCTGAGCCGAAGTCGTAGTAGCGATATTGCGCGCCGACGACGAACTTGTCTGTCAGCGCGTAGTCGACGCCTGCGCCCACGGTCCAGCCGACATTTGTGCCCGTGTTGTCGAACCCTGGCCCCGAGGTCTGCGACGTCTCGATGCCGGCAAAGGCAATGCCGCCGATGCCATAGACCAGCAGGCGGTCCATGGCGAAGCCGGCCTTGGCGTTGACCGACCCGAACCATTTGATGTCGGCGCCGAATGTATCTCCCAGGCCCGATTGCGCCGTGCCGTCGACCGAGGAATAGTTGAGATCCGCCTCGGCGCCCAGCACTGCCTGATCGAACTGCCAGAGGCCGGCGACATGGCCGCCTACGAACCCACCGCCGACGTCCGGCGTGATGGAAAACGGCGCGCCTTCCGTCGTGGTGATCTCGGAGCGGCCCCAGCCATATCCTGCCTGCAGGCCCGCATAGTAGCCGGTCCAGTCGAAGCCAGGCGCGGTCATCGGCACATCGACTGTCGCGTCGGCAGCAAATGCCGGCAAGGACAGGGCAAGAAGACCGGCACTTGCGACCATCAGGCGACGCATCGAACTCCCCGAGAAGAGTCATAGATCCCAGGTCGGAGCCTAACCTGATTTTCGGCAAAACGGAATCGGATTTCTGCAAACGCGGTTAGCGTCCTCGCGGGTCTCGAGGAGTTGGCGGGTAGCGTGCTGCCGCGATTGCGGTGGCGCGCGCCTCGTGCGAAACACCGCCATCGTGAGAGGATCCTTTATGCGCATCTTGTTCCGCTTGGTCGCGGCCGTCGCGGCGGTGGTGCTGGTCGGTCAGGCCGCCGTGGCCGAACCGCTGACGCTCATCATTGCCAAGGCCGTGGCCGTTCCCGATTCTGTTTCGGGGCAGGCCATGCTCAGCCTGAAGCTCACTCCCGACAGCGGCAAAGCCTTTGCCAGGTTTACGGGGGCAAATGTCGGCAAGATTGTCGATCTCAGCATCGACGGCGCCGTGGTGATGTCGCCGCGCGTCGTGGAGCCGATACGCGGCGGCGAAATCATGGTCAGCGGCACGTTCATGGGCGGCGAGGTCGAGCGTATCGCCGAGCGGATTTCAGCCGGCGATGCCAAGGTCGAAGTTGACGTGAAACCGGAGTAATCCGGCAATCTCCAGGCAAATCCATTCTTCCTCGCTGGCCAAAACGCCGTCGGCTTGGCACAGTCGGACAAACAGGAGTCTTTGATGATCAGGAAGCCGCCCGTCCGCGCGACAAAACCCAAACCGTGGACCGAAATGGCGACCGATCTGGTCGATGTCGCGATGGGCCGCAAACCCGCCGATCTGGTCATCCGCAACGGGCGCTGGGTGAACGTCCATTCGGGCGAGATCATCGCCGGCACCGACATCGCCATATCGGGCGGCCGCTTCGCCTATTGCGGGCCGAATGCCAGCCACACGATCGGGCAGGGCACCAAGGTGGCCGACGCCGGCGGCCGCTACCTCGTGCCCGGCCTTTGTGATGCCCACATGCATGTCGAGAGCAGCATGGTCACAGTCACCGAATTCTGCCGCGCCGTCGTCCCGCACGGCACCACCTCGATGTTCATCGATCCGCATGAGATCGCCAATGTGCTGGGCCTGCCAGGCGTGCGGCTGATGCATGACGAGGCGGTGGCGATGCCCATCAACGTGCATGTGCAGATGCCGTCCTGCGTGCCGTCGGCACCGGGGCTGGAGCATGCCGGCGCCGAGCTGACGGTCGCCGATGTCGCGGAAGCAATGACCTGGGAAAACATCATCGGGCTCGGCGAAGTGATGAATTTCCCCGGCGTCGCCGCCAACGATCCCGTCATGTCGGGCGAGATCGCCGCCACGGTTCAGGCTGGCAAGACGGTTGGCGGCCACTATGCCTCGCGTGACCTTGGCTTGCCGTTCCATGGCTACGTCGCCGGCGGCCCAGAGGACGACCACGAAGGCACGCGGGCCGAGGATGCCATCGCGCGCGTGCGCCAGGGCATGAAGGCGATGCTGCGGCTGGGCTCGGCATGGTACGACGTTGCCTCTCAGATCAAGGCGGTGACGGAGAGCGGCATTGATCCGCGCAATTTCATCCTCTGCACCGACGACAGCCACTCCGGCACTCTTGTCCAGGACGGCCACATGGACCGGGTGGTGCGCCACGCCATCCAGCAGGGGCTGAAGCCGGTGACCGCGATCCAGATGGCAACGCTCAACACCGCTCAGCATTTCAAACTGGAACGCGAGATCGGTTCGATCGCGCCGGGGCGGTTGGCCGACCTGCTGGTCGTCTCCGATCTCGCCGCAATGAGCATCGACGAGGTCTATGCGCGCGGCGTCAGGCTGGCCAAGGGCGGCAAGCTGGACATCGATATCCCGGCCTATGATTATCCGAAGACGGCGAAGAACACCGTCAAGTTGGGCAAGAAACTGAAGGCCGGCGATTTCGATATCGCGGCACCCAAGGGCGCCAACGAGGTGCGGGTGCGGGTGATCGGCGTCATCGAGAACCAGGCACCGACGCGGGCCCTGGAGGCCGATCTGCCGGTCGAGGATGGACTGGTCGCGATGGATCGCCGCAACGACGTCTGTCAGATCGCGTTGGTCGAACGGCACAGGGGCACGGGTGGCGTCACCAATGCCTTCGTCTCCGGTTTCGGTTACATGGCCGACTGCGCCATGGCCTCCAGCGTCGCCCATGACGCCCATCACATCATCTGCGTTGGCACCAACAAGCAGGACATGGCGCTGGCCGTGAACCGGCTGGGCGAAGTCGGCGGCGGGGTCGTGCTGTTCTCCAGGGGCAAGGAACTGGCGCTGGTCGAAATGCCGATCGCCGGACTGATGTCGGACGAGCGGGCCGAGATCGTCGCCGCCAAGGCCGAGAAACTGACCGCGGCGATGCGCAAGATGGGTTGTTCCCTGAACAATGCCTACATGCAGCACTCGCTGCTGGCGCTGGTGGTCATTCCCGAGCTCAGGATTTCCGACGTCGGCCTGATCGACGTGACGACGTTCCAGAAGGTCGATCTGTTCGTCTGAGACCAGCCGTCCGCTCGTGGCTGCTCAGCCGCCGGTGGCGATGGTCAGCACCTTGAACGGCGTCGTGATGATGACTTCGGCGGCGGAGCCGACGACCTTTCCCAGGCCCTGACCGATATTGGCGAGCTGTGCGGGGTTCTCGTCCGCGGCGAGCCCGGCCGGCGTGCGCAGCCGGTCGCCCAGCAATTGCACCAGGAACGGGTTGTCGGCGAATTTCGCGTGGTTGAGACCGCCGTCACCGCCTTTCGTTTTGGTCAGATCGACCACCGACACGCCATAGGAGGCGAGATCGGCGGCATCGCCATAGTCGCCGACGCGCGGTTTGTCGCCGGAGATGAACGAGGACAATTTGAGCGCCCGGTCGTCGCCCGAAAGCAGCACGGCGAACGGCTTGTTGGGTTTGCCATAACGGATCATCTGCTTCTTGAACACGTCGACATCGATGTCCGGTGAGGCAAGGATGACATAACCCAGTTTGCCGCCGAGATCGCGGTCGCCGGTGATGGCAAGTTGGCGCAGCGCCTCCATCGTCAGCCAGGTTCCCATCGAATGGGCGATGATGTCGATGCTCTTGACGCGCGTCTTGGCGAGCATCCTGAGCGTTGCCTCGAGATCGTCACGGGCGGCGGTGGAACTGTCCTTGTCGTAGATGTAGCCCGTCGTCTTGGCGCTCGATGCCCATGAGAACAGCACCGGAGTGCCCGGATATTTGGTGTCGTGGGCGATCTGCGTCAGCCGGTAGATGCCGTCGTCGAAACCATTGTTGAAGCCATGCACGAAAACCAGCGCCCGGTCGCCGCGCATGGCGATGTCGGAGCCGACCGCCTTGGCGAATTGCGGCGCGCCTTCGTAGAAGGTGACGTCCGTGGCCGCAAAATCCTTGGCCGGATTGCTGTTGGCGGAACCCTTGGCGCGCTCGATGTTGCCGACCTGATGGCTCTTCGGAACCGTGACATCGACCCGCGCGAAACTGGTGGTCAGGGAACGGTCGCCGTCGAAGACCTGTCGCGGGTCCTTCACCGCTTTCTGGCGGGTGGTGGCGACAAATATCTCATGGGTGGCCGCAATATCGGATGCCGGTACGGTGACCGTCGTCTTGTTGAGCAGATCATGCGTATTTCCGGCGCAGCCAGCGACCAGCAGCGCGAACGCGACGACACCGAAACTCTTCAAGCCCAAGGCCACGCGTCGGCTCCCGCATAGGGGGACGTCAAACGCATGACGTCGCTCGATACTCCGATAAGGCCAGAGGCGGGCGCGGTCCAGTTCAAAGTGAGCCGATCGTTCGGCGATGCCGGACAGGCACGGCGAAATCCGCTGCGCCGCATCTACTGCCCAAGCAGGCTGATGCGGTCGGTCACGTCCCGGTCGCTGGCAAAACCATCGTCCTCGCGCAGCCGCTGGCCGATCATCTTCACCAGTGCCGGATTGTCGGCGAATTTCGTGTGGTTGAAGCTGTCGCTGCCCTTGACCTTGGAGAGATCGACGACCGTCACGCCATAGGAGGCAAGGTCCGCGGCATCCTTGTAGTCGCCGACGCGTGGGCGCGAGCCGGCGATCAGGCCGGACAATCTCAGCGCGCGATCGTCATCAGACAACAGCAGGATGAACGGCTTGTCGGGCTTGCCATAGCGGCGCATCTGGCTCTTGAACACATCGACGTCGATGTCGGGAGAGGCGAGCACCACGTCGCCGAGCTTGCCGCCGAGGTCGCGGTCACCGGTGATGGCGAGCTGGCGCAGTGTCTCCATCGTCACCCAGGTTCCCATCGAATGGGCGACGATGTCGATGCGCCGCGCGCCGCTCTGCGCCAGCATGCGCAACGTCACTTCGAGCTGGTCGCGGGCGGCACTGGCACTTTCCTTGTCATAGACATAGTCGGTGGTCTTGGCTCCCGAGGCCCACGAGAACAGCACCGGCGTTCCCGGATAACCGGAATCGTGGACGATCTGGGTCAAGCGGTAGACGGCGTCGTCGAAGCCGGTGTTGTAGCCGTGGACGAAGACCATGACGCGGCCGCCGCGTGCCGCTATGTCGGCGCTGAGCGCGCTGGCGAATTTCGGCTGCGTGTCGTAGCCGACGACTTCGGAAGCCATGAAATACTTGGCCGGATCGTTCGATTTGCCGCGTGAGCGCCGCTCGATCTGCCCGGTCTGGTGGAGACCGGGAACGGTGACGTTGACGCGGGCGTAGTTCAGCGTCGCCGAGCGTTCGCCGTCGAAAACCTTGTTTGGATCGTCGGAGGCCTTACGGGTCGTGGCAATGAAGATCGAGTGGTTGCCTGCGATTTCCGTCACCGGCGCGGACATGACCGCGCTGCCGAGCAGTTCCTCGGTTTTGCGGCCGCCGCAGCCCGCCACCAGCAGCGCAAGCGCAAGAATGCAAATCGTCTTCAAATGCACGTCAAAAATCCACTCGAGCCCAAAAAGGGCCAATCCACCCTCCGCGATATCTCCCCAGCAGGCGAAGTGCGGCGGAAGTAAGTCGTGTCCAGCCAAAATGCGGTCGGCGCCTCGCGACCGCGGGCGCAGTGTTGCGCGAAAGCCAAAGCGGGTGGCAAGGCCGCAACGTCGCACAAGTCAGGCACCTGCAACTGGCCGGATGTCGAACTTCCGCGTCCACCAATGCGCGGCTCAGCGCGACGAAGAGGCATGAACAAACGTCCCCAAGTGCTTGCTAGCATTTCGGGAAGGCGCCGTTGCGGGCACGGGCTCGACCGGGCAATGGTCTTGCGGGGCCGGATGTGTAATAGGGTTCTCCTCTAACTCGCCCGCGGGCGATCCCGGGATGATCTTGCCATGACCAGCTTTTCCTCGCGCGTCGCCACCGCCGCCTCCGCGATCCGCCAGATATTCCCGGAAACGCCGCTGCAGGAAAATGACTATCTGTCGAAGAAGACCGGCGCGCGGGTGCTGCTGAAGCGCGAGGATTTGAGCCCCGTGCGCTCCTACAAGATCCGTGGCGCCTTCAACTTCTTCCGCAAGGCGCTTGGCGAAGGCAACCAGGCCGAGCTGTTTGTCTGTGCGTCCGCCGGCAACCACGCGCAGGGCTTCGCCTTCGTCTGCCGCCATTTCGGCAAGAAGGGCGTGGTGTTCATGCCGGTGACGACGCCGCAGCAGAAGATCGACAAGACCAGGCTGTT
Source organism: Mesorhizobium sp. CO1-1-11 (assembly GCF_020164995.1). Classification (NCBI taxonomy): domain Bacteria; kingdom Pseudomonadati; phylum Pseudomonadota; class Alphaproteobacteria; order Hyphomicrobiales; family Phyllobacteriaceae; genus Mesorhizobium; species Mesorhizobium sp. CO1-1-11. The sequence continues at coordinate 9,103 of NZ_JAIUHE010000002.1, read as the reverse complement.
TGGCGGCGATTTCGTCGAGATCAGGCTGGTCGGCGATTTCTTCGACGACTGCTACCGCGCCGCCTTCGAATTCACCGAAAGATCCGGTGCCCACATGGTGCCGCCCTTCGATCACAAGGATATCATCGAGGGTCAGGCGACGGTCGCCTACGAGATCGCGGACCAGATGCCGGGCGGGCGCATGCCCGACATCGTCATGCTGCCGGTGGGTGGCGGCGGGCTCGCCGCCGGGGTGACGCACTATTTCGCCGATCAGGGCCGCGAGGCGCGTTTCGTCTTCTGCGAGCCGGCCGGCGCGCCGAGCCTGCGCGAGAGCCTCGCCGCGGGAAAACGGCTGAAGCTCGCCAAGGTCGACAACTTCGTCGACGGCGCGGCGGTCGCCGAGATCGGCCGCGAACCTTTGCGCTATCTCAAGGAGTTTGCCGCCGACAGCGTGCGGCTCATCCCGGAAAACCGGCTCTGCGCGACCATGATCGAGATGCTCAACATCGAAGGCGTGGTCCTGGAGCCCGCCGGCGCGCTGGCGATCGACGCGCTGAAGGATTTTTCCAGGAAGGAGATCAGGGGCAAGACCATCGTCGCCGTGGTGTCTGGGGGCAATTTCGATTTCGAGCGGCTGCCGGACGTCAAGGAAAGGGCGCTGCGCTTCGAGGGCCTGAAGAAATACTTCATCATCCGTTTTCCGCAGCGGCCGGGCGCGCTGCGCGACTTCCTCGACATGCTGGGTCCCGACGACGACATCGCCCGCTTCGAATATCTGAAGAAGTCGGCGCGCAATTTCGGCTCGGTGCTGATCGGCATCGAAACCAAGGATCGGCGCAATTTCGATCTCCTTGAGGCAAATTTCGAGGCCGAGGGCGTCCAGTATCAGGACATCACCGAAAACGAGACATTGGCCGGGTTCATCATATGAGCGGAAAGATCTTCATCGCCCTGTTTTCCGGCATCAATGTCGGCGGCAACCGCATCGTCAAGATGGCGGAGTTGCGGGCCTTCTTCGAGGATCTCGGCTTTTCCGATGTCGCCACCTATGTGCAGAGCGGCAATGTCGTGTTCCGGGCCGACAAGGGTGATGCGGCCGCGCTGACCAAACGGATCGAGGCGGCCTTCGAGACAAAATGGGGTTTCCATTCGCGCATCATGGTGCGCGATTTCAAATGGTTCGAAAGGCTGGTGCGCGAAAATCCATATCCGGAAGCGGCCGCCGACCACACAAAGCTCCACGCCTATGCGCTGGAGCGTGAGCCGACCGCCGACGAGGTGGCGCGGTTGGCGGAAAAGTGCACTGGTCCCGAGCGTTTCGAGGTCAAGGGCGACGTGCTCTACCTCAGCGCGCCGGACGGGCTCGGCAAATCGGTGTTCGCCAACCTCATTCCGCGCACGTTGAAAGTGCCGGGCACGGCACGCAATTGGCGTTCGGTGCTGGCGCTGCTGGAGATGGCGGGCAAGTCCCGCAGCGACTGATCCGTGCGTCTCGCCGGAAATGCGGGGCGGCGACACGCATGAACGAACTACGCCGCCTCGGCGCGTTTCCAGTCGAAGGCCAGTTCTTCGCGGAACGCAAAGCGCTTGATGTGGTCGGCAACGACGCTTTCGAGGCGCTCGATCGAAGCGGGCTCGTCGGTCGATACCGTGATGTGCAGCGCTGCCCCGTCGGCGTCCATGACCGTACGGCCGAGTGAAAGGTCGATGATGCCGTGGTTGGGGTCGAACTCGACGGGAAACTTGTGCGCCCAATGCTTGCACAGCTGTTGCAGATAGCGGCTTGCATGGGCCGTGGCGACATTGGCATGGCTGGTCGGCATGAAGGGTTCTCCGAAGCTCAATCTCATGACGAGGCGCCGCTCTTCAGGGCAGGCGCCATGGCTGCATAGATAGGCACAACCTCGCCAAACACCATCGAGGGGCCGCCGGTCGAAAAGGTGATCGATTACCAGCTTCCGGTATTCGCCATTGATGCCCACGGCTCGGCCTTGGCCTTGGCTGGGCCTTTTTGCAGAAGCTCGATGGAGATGCCGTCAGGCGACCTGACGAAGGCCATGTTGCCGTCGCGCGGCGGTCGGTTGATGGTGACGCCATTGTCCATCAGATGCTGGCAGGTGGCGTAGATATCGTCGACCTCATAGGCGAGGTGACCGAAATTGCGCCCGCCCTTGTAGTCTTCCGGATCCCAATTGTAGGTGAGTTCGACCAGCGGCGCCTTCTCGTTGATGCCGCTCTGCTCGTCTTCCGAAGCGGCCAGGAAGATCAGCGTGAAGCGGCCCTGCTCGTTTTCATAGCGGCGAACTTCCTTCAGGCCGAGCTTGTTGCAGTAGAAATCGAGTGAGGCATCGACATCGGCGACGCGGACCATGGTGTGCAGATAGCGCATGTGTTTTCCTCGATCTGTTGGGTTGCGGCGCAACATAGGGTCGGCCCGGTCAAAGGGCAATCGTGAGGCGGCAAGCGGTGCCGGCAAAGAACAAATCCGGTATTCCCGCAATGAACCGTGAAAAAAGGCACGTCAGGTCTTGCACACACCGGAAGCCGCGGTGTTAATCTGGTATCAAGAATCAGTTGCGGTGTTCTTGAATAAAGGGGGCATTCTTATGGGGGAAAAGGCCTCTTTGACGGGGCGGGCCAATACCCTTGGCGACGCTTTGACGCGCGACGAAGGCGGCGATGCCGACCTGGCCGAGATTGCCGGCGCCATCAAGTGGTTCGATGTGGCCAAGGGCTATGGCTTTATCCTTCCCGATGACGGTGTTTCGGGCGATATCCTCCTCCATGTGACTTGCCTTCGACGGGACGGCTTCCAGACTGCCCTGGAAGGCGCGCGCGTGGTCTGCCTGGTCAAGCAGGGTGAGCGCGGGCTGCAGGCGTTCCGTGTGCTTTCCATGGATGTCACCACCGCCGTCCATCCCGCGGAAATGCAGGAGCAGCGCACCCACGTCTCGGTGACTCCGGAGAGCGGGCTCGAACGCGCTTTGGTCAAATGGTTCAACCGCACCAAGGGGTTTGGTTTTCTGACGCGCGGCGAGGGCACCGAGGACATTTTCGTCCATATGGAGACCTTGCGGCGCTACGGCATCACCGAGCTTCGGCCAGGGCAGGTCGTGCTTGTCCGTTTCGGCCGCGGTGACAAAGGCCTTATGGCCGCCGAAATTCACCCCGATATGGGCACCTTGCCGGTTTCGCACTAGGGCGATCCGGCCGAGGATTTCATATGACACACAGGAACGGGCTGACGGCGGGCGTGATGTGCGCTGTGGCTGCCGTCGTGGTCGCCGCCGCATTCTTCTATTTCCAGGTACCCAGCGCGGCCGATGGCCGGGCCATGATCCTTCCCGTCGATCCCGCGCCGCTGGTTGTGGCGACGAAAAACGGAGATCGCTCGTTTTCCATTGAAGTCGCTGACACCGACGCGGAGCGGGAGGCCGGGCTGATGTATCGCCAGGAGATGGCGGACGACCATGGCATGCTGTTCGTTTTTCCGATCCAGCAACAGGTCGGCTTCTGGATGAAGAACACGTCGATGCCGCTTGACCTGATCTTTATTGGTCAGGACGGCAAGATCCGGGCTGTCAAACAGGGCGTACCGCAGTCCGAGGCCGTCATTTCACCTGGCGTACCCGTGCGTTTCGTACTTGAACTCAAGGCCGGCACGGCCGCCAGGAACGGCATCGAATATGGCAATCTGTTGAGCCATCCGGCCATCGGCACGGTCTCCGGTCCGAGCGCGCCGCCGGCGGACGACGGCGATGCGCCAAATGGCGGCGGCTGAGTGCCGATGGTGGTGTAGCCGATGCAGTTTTTCTCTCATGACGGGTTCGATCTGGCTTTCCTCGACCGTCAGCCGGCATCGGGCGAGGGCGATCCGGTGCTCATGATCCACGGCTTTGCATCGAGCCATTATGTCAACTGGGTGTCGCCCGGCTGGTTCAAGACGCTCAACGATGCCGGCTACCGCGCCATTGCCTTCGACAGTCGCGGCCACGGCTCGTCATCCAAGAGCTATGAGGAGGCCGACTATACACCGGCGAAAATGGCTTCGGACGCGGCAGCCCTGCTCGGTCATCTCGGCATCGAGCGCGCCCATGTCATGGGTTATTCGATGGGCGCGCGCATCGCGGCCTTCCTGGCACTGTCCGACCCGGACAAAGTGGCGACGCTGGTTTTTGGTGGCCTCGGCATCGGCATGATCGATGGAGTAGGCGATTGGGATCCGATCGCGGCCGCCCTTCTGGCCGAGGATCCGGCCGCGACCACCCATCCGCGCGGTCGCTCTTTTCGCGCCTTCGCCGACCAGACCCGCAGCGACCGCCGGGCGCTTGCCGCCTGCATCGTGACCTCACGGGAACTGCTTGATGAGCAGGATATTGCCCGCATCGCCCAGCCGACGCTGATCGCGGTCGGTACCACCGACGACATTGGCGGATCGCCGGACGAGCTTGCGGCGCTGATGCCGAACGCCAGGGCCTTCCACATCGGGGGCAGGGACCATATGCTGGCCGTCGGGGACAAGACCTTCAAGCAGCGCGTGCTGGAGTTTTACGCCGAAAATCCGCTCTGAGGCTCCGGAGTTTGGGGACGAGCATCTCGGGTCGCGAAATGATCTAAATCAGGTCAAGGCCTGCAGCGACCGCGCTATGTTCCGCCTTGCCTGCGGCTCGAAGCGCTGCCGGAACTCCTGCGTGTGAAAAATATGCGGGCGGGCAAGGAAGCTTTTCAGCACCGCGCCGCGGCCGGCACGCCACATCGGCTCTTCCACCCAGCCATATTCGTGGCGAACCGCGCGTTCATAGGCGTCGAATGCATCCGGCGCGGCACCCAGGATCGAAAGATCCATGTCGAGGAACAAGCTGGCGTCGCGCGTCGCCGCAACGTCGTCGAACAGCGGCAACTGGTGCGTGGCGGTGGCGAGTATCATTGCGCTGACGCGGCTCAGGCGCCCGGCATCGATGCGGCCGGCGAGCTTTTGCTCGGCAAGGGCGGCACTTTGCGCTTCGTTGTCCTTGGCCCTGCTGTCATACACGGCGTCATGGAACCAGATCGCCGCTTCGACGGCCTCGGGGTCGTCCAGAAGCGTTCGATAGTCATCGGCCAGCTCCAGCATCGCTTCGATATGGGTGAGGTTGTGATAGTGGCGATCGCCGGCCTTGTAGAGGACCGAAAGCTCGGTTTTCAGGGCATCGTCGATCAAGGGTTCGTTTTCCATGGCTGCTTGAATTCCCGCGAACCAAATCCATTTGACACAGCACTAAGGAAAATTGAGTTCAATCATGCTATGAACTGGCTTATATGTGCGGCCAGATGGCAGGCAGACTAGCAGGACGCAGGACGAGACGTCGATGAACAGCATCAGCATTTCCCGCCAAAGCGCGTTGCAGCCGGTCGATCCGATCTGGCGTTCGATCCGCGACGAAGCGATGGAAGCGGTCAACCGCGACCCCTTGCTGGCCGCGTTCCTCTATTCCACGATCCTTAACCAGGAGAGTCTGGAAGAGGCTGTCATCCATAGGATCGCGGAGCGGCTTGCTCATCAGGATATCGGCTCCGATCTCATCCGCCAGACCTTCAAGTCGATGCTCGCCGACGACAAGGACTGGCCGACCACGGTACGCGTCGACATCCAGGCTTATTATGACCGCGACCCGGCTTGCGACCGGTTCATCATGCCAGTGCTCTATTTCAAGGGCTTTCATGCCATCCAGACCCACCGGCTGGCGCACTGGCTGTGGAACCACGGCCGCAAGGATTTCGCGCTCTACCTGCAGAGCCGCTCGTCCGCGGTCTTCCAGACCGACATCAATCCGGCCGCGCGCATCGGCAAGGGCATCTTCATCGATCACGCCACCGGCCTCGTCGTCGGCGAGACCGCGGTTATCGAGGACGACGTGTCGATCCTGCATGGCGTGACGCTGGGCGGCACCGGCAAGGCCGGCGGCGACCGCCATCCCAAGATCCGCCACGGCGTGCTGATTGGCGCCGGCGCCAAGATTCTCGGTAACATCGAGATCGGCCATTGCTCAAAGATTGCCGCCGGATCGGTGGTGCTGTCGCCTGTGCCGCACAACAAGACGGTAGCCGGCGTGCCGGCCCGCGTGGTTGGCGAGACCGGCTGCGACCAGCCTTCGCGCCAGATGGACCAGCTTCTGCCGTCGCAGAAGATGGACCACGTCATCAGTTTCGATATCTGATTTGCCGGCAGTTGCCCCGGATGATTGCCCGGCAGCGCTGCCGCTTCCGGTGCAATAAGGCCGGCTTGCCTTTACATCGCCATTGTCGACGTGCCAGAAGCGCCGTTCAAACGAGCAAGCCGATGATCGGAGAAGACTGTTGAAGCCGGACGAAATCAGAAAGCTGGACGCCTATTTCAAGCGCGTCTTCCAGAACCCCAAGCTTGAGGTCAAGGCACGGCCGCGCAAGGAAGATTCGGCCGAGGTCTATGTCGGTGACGAATTCCTCGGCATCGTCTTCAAGGACGAGGACGACGGCGACTACAATTTCTCGATGGCGATCCTGGACATCGACCTGGCCTGAGCCCGCAATGCCACGGCAGGCCGCATCGAGCGCGGCCGGCCTCTTCTGCCTGTCAATGTCCGGTCTTTAGGATTCGCCCCGCCTTGGCCGTGATTGCCGCGTCTAGCGTCTGCCAGTCGTCAAGGAATTTCCTTGGGAAGCGATAGGTAAGGCTGAGATCGTCCCCGACATGGATATCCCGCTCGCAGGGCGCCAGCGATTCGCCGGCGCTCGGCCCGCTGAGGCAGCGGGCCACGAAAGGGTCGGTGCCCGCGCGCTTGCCGACGACCAGCACCTCGTTCAGGTAGCCTGATTTCTCATTGAACCCGTAGACCGTCGTGCCGCCGGGGCCTGGTATGCCGGGCTGGATGATGAGCGCGCTGTAGATCGGCCCGAACCGGCCGCTCATGTCGCGCGACATCATCTGCTGCTCGAAGGACAGGAAAATGATGTTCCTGTTGGCTCCGGCGTGATTGAAATCATCGCGCGACGCCTCGCTGTAGCCGTCCATCTGGGGATAGCGCATATAAAGGTCGAGGCGCGTGGCGACGCCGTCGCGCCGGGCCTGCTCGAACCGGATGAAATTGGCCGGCACGGTGATGACGTTCTTGCCGATCACCACTTCGCGCACGGTCGCGTCGTCGGTGTAGCCGGCCATGGCAATGGAACGGCCGAACCATTTGCCGCCAAGGCTGATGGCTATCGACAGCAAGGCCAGAGCCGCGAACGCGTAGAACACCCGCTTCATCAGCATGGAATCGACCACGGTCAGTTTCGGGCCGTCGGCGATCGCTGCCTGCTTCATCTCGGTCCTCGTTCCACCGCCAAACGGCCATCCGTGTGTCCGCGGTCCAAGTGTCCCTTGACGGCACACTTCGCACGGCACGGCCCTTGCAGACTTCCTGAAACGACTGTGCGATTGCATGGTAAATGGAGGGTTAATGTGGCCCAGATGGAACTCTTGCTGTTCGCTTTTGTCGTCGGCTTGACGGTTTGCGGTCTGGCGGGCTCGACAATGGAGCTGGTATCGGGTCGCAAGGTCGCCTTCACCGAACCCTATGTGTCGCCCGCCCATGTGCTGCGCTCGCTGGCTGTGACCGCGGGCGCCGGGCCGTTCATGCTGGTCAACGATGCGCTTGACGCCAGGCGCGCGAACCGCATCTCGACAGTGGCGCTCCTGTCATGCGGCTGCACCGCTATTGCCTGGTCGTTGGCGCTGGGCATCGTCGTACTGGCCATTGCTTCCTGGGCCGTCGGTCTCCTAGGGTTTCCGGCCTGAGGCGATTCGGAGACCGACAATGCCGCTTTATGCGATCGATGGAACGGAGCCGAGCTTCGCCGACGCGGACTCGAACTGGATCGCGCCCGATGCGACGCTGATCGGCGACATCAGGATCGGCCGCAATGCCGGCTTCTGGTTCGGCGCCGTCATCAGGGGTGACAACGAGCCCATCGTCATCGGCGCCGACACCAATGTGCAGGAACATACCGTCATGCACACCGATCCCGGCTTTCCGCTGACCGTCGGCGAGGGCTGTACGATCGGCCATCGCGCCATGCTGCATGGCTGCACGATTGGTGACAACAGCCTGATCGGCATGGGCGCCATCGTGCTCAACGGCGCCAGGATCGGCAAGAATTCACTCGTCGGCGCCGGCGCTCTGGTCACCGAAGGCAAGGAATTTCCGGACAATTCGCTGATCGTCGGCTCGCCCGCCAAGGCGATCCGGGTGCTGGACGACGCTGCGGTCGAGCGGCTGCGGGCCTCGGCCGCGCACTACGTCGCCAACGCCAGGCGCTTCAAGCTCGGGTTGAAGAAGGTCTGAGGTCTCGGCCGGCATGCCGTCGGCCACCGGCGCCTATTAATCCCGGCTGCCGGTTGCGCGCTCCGCAAGGGCTGCCCGCAGCAGCGATGCGCCCACCTCGAACCCTGCAATCTCTGCTTCTTCCAGCGCTGTCGTGCAGTGGTCGATGCGAGTCCTCAAAGAGGGATCCGCGCCGGCGGCAAGAAGCAGGCGGATCGCCTCGGCGTCTCGCATGGCCACGGCGTGATGGAGCGGCGTCCAGTCGTTGACACCTCGCATGTCTGCACTGGCGCCGTGATCGATGAGGATGCGGATGATGTCGAGCTTGTCGGCGCGCTCGGTGGACAGCGCCGCGATGATCGATGGAAATCCGGCATGATCGTCGTAGTTCGGGCTCGATCCGGCGTCGAGCAGCGCCGCGACGAAGGCAAGAGGGCTCCAGTAGATCGCGTATTCGAGCGGATGGCCTAGGCCGAGCTCAAACGGCATGCGCTCGTCAAACCAGCGGGGCGAACAGCCCAGGACGGTGCCGAGGCCCTCGAAGTCACCAGCCTTGAAGGCATCGTCGATCGCCTTGAACAGACGATGGCGTTCGCATCGATCTTCCGGAATTTCCTGCATGGCTGCGGTCCAGAAGGCGGAGTTGCCGACTGATAATATCTCGATCTTCCGCCTGTGGAGATTAATATCACAATGTACTGATGTCTTCCCAGAAATGGCGGAGCCGGCCCGGGGACGGGGCCGGCTCCTTTGACCCGGTCGTTGGGGACGGGGGGGGGGGGGGCGCGCCCGGGGGT